>JBBWZH010000100.1:0-54811 GCA_039648995.1 Mycobacteriales bacterium | reverse complement strand
CGAGCGAGCTGGACGTGGCTGCGGAGACGGCCGAGCTCGTCCGGCTCGACGGCGACGCCGGCATCGCCGCCCTGGACGGCGCGGCGGACGCCGAACCGCTCGATGGCACGGCGGAGCTGCTCCGGCTCGACAGGGCCCCGGGCCTCCGCCCGCCGGTCGTCGCGGACCCCGCGCCGGTCGGCCAGGGCGCAGCCCTCGTCCCGGCGGAGGCGGCAGACCTGGTGCCGGTCGGCGGCCTGGTCACCGTCGAGGTCGGGGACGAGGTCGGCGACGACGATGTGGATCTGGTCCCGCCGGACGAGTTCGAAGCCGAGCTCGAGCGCAGCTACGACGAGTGGCGCGCCGAGTGGGAAGGCTGGGCCGAGGCCGATCGGGGGATCCGGGCGCACCGGCGCTGGTACGACGCGCTCAGCCGGGCCGCCGACCGGCTCTCGCAGCAGGACGACGAGTTCGAGCTCGTCGTCGGCCTCGGGCTGCTCAGCTGGGCCAGCCCGGCGGGCAACCGCATCCGCCGGCACCTGGTGACCGCCCGCGCGGGGCTCGCCGTGGACCCGGCCACGGGGCGCATCGACGTGGTGCTGGACCCGGTGTCCACGCCCCGGTTCGAGGACCGGGACCTGCTGGAGGACAGCCCCGACGTGGGGCAGGCGTTCCGGGCCGACCGGGCGTCCCCGGTTCGCCGCCGGCTGGCCGATGAGCCGCTCGCCCCGCTCTCGGACGAGTACAAGGAGCTGTTCGCGCAGTGGCTGGCGCTGGCGCTGCCGGACTGCCGGCCGTACAGCCACGCGACGCAGCGGCCGGCCGCGGTCACCCCGGTGCCCGAGCTGACGTTCGCCCCGGCGCTCGTGCTCCGGCCCCGCACGTCCAGCGACATCGTCGGGTTCTACGACGAGATGCTGCGCACGCTGACCGCGCCGGGCGCCATCCCGCCGCTCGGCCTGGCCCAGCTGGTCGCGACGCTGGACGCCCCCGAACGGCTGCGCTGGCTGGCCGCCCGGAACGCCGCCGGCGCGGCCACCCTACCGTCCACTGTGGACGATGAGCCGCTGTTCCCGCTGCCGACGAACGCCGAGCAGCGCCGGGTGCTGGAGCGGCTGGCCACCGACACCGGCGTCGTCGTACAGGGCCCGCCCGGCACCGGCAAGACGCACACGATCGCGAACCTGATCTCCGCGCTGCTGGCCCGGGGTCAGCGGGTGCTGGTGACCAGCGAGAAGGCGCAGGCGCTGCGGGTGCTGCGGGACGAGGTGCCGCCGGCCGTGCAGGCACTGTGCGTGCTGATGACCGACGTCCGGCGCGGCGGTTCGAGCCAGCTCGAGCAGAGCGTCGCCGCGCTGGTGGACCGCTACTCCGGGCACGACCCGGCCGCCCAGAACGCGCTGGTCGGCTCGCTGGCGGCCGAACGGGAGGCGGCCCAGCGCCGGATGGCCGAGGTCGAGGAGCAGATCAGGGCACTGCGCGAGGCGGAGACCTACGCGCACGGCGAGGTCTCGCCCGGCTACCGGGGCACGCTGGCGGAGATCGCCGAGCGGGTCGCGGCCGGCCGGCTCGGGTACGACTGGATGCCCGCGCCGCTCCCACCGGCGGCAGCCGGGATACCGCCGCTGTCCGAGGCCGAGTTCGCGCAGCTGCGGATGCTGCTGGTCGCGGCGACCCCGCAGCGGCGGGCCCGGTCCGGCCAGCGCCTGCCGGACGTCGGGGCGCTGCCGAGTGCCGAGACGTTCTGGGAGCTGGTCGCCGCCGAGAACGCCGCCCAGCAGTCCGCGAGCGAGGCGGAGACCCCGCTCTCGGCCGCGCTCGCCCGGCTCGGCGACGCCGCTCTGGCCGAGCTGGAACGGGGCACCGACGCGGCCGCGGCCGCGCTGCGCGAGCTGGGCCTGCGTCCCGATCCGGCCGGCTGGGACGCGTCCGACTGGCGGGTGCGCGCGGTCGACGACCACGTCGCCCGCCGGGACCGGAGCATGTGGACCGCCGTCGCGTCGGCCGCCGGCCAGGCCGAGGTCGCCCGCAACGCGGTCGCGTTCATCGGCCTGCACCGGGTCGACCTCCCGATCGACGGCAGCAGCCCGGAGCAGGCGGTCGCGCTGCGCGCCGTGGCGCGGGAGTTGCGCGGGCACCTGGCCGCCGGCGGCCAGCTGCGCAAGGCGTTCGGCCCGCCGGCGCAGCGCAACGCCCGCCAGCTGCTGGAATCGTCCCGAGTGGACGGTCAGCGACCGACCACAGTGGACCGTATCGACCTGGCCCTGGCCCGGCTGGACGCCGAGGTGCTGGCCGGCCAGCTCGCCGAGCGGTGGGCGATGGTCGGGCTGCACCTGGACCCGCGGCTGCCGCTGACCGCACGGGTGTCCACTCTGGTCGACGCGGCACAGGCGCTGCGGCTGGTCAGCCGGCTCGCCTCCGCCCGGGACGCGCTGGACCGGCAGCTGGCCGACGCCGGCGTGCCGGCCGGGCTGGACTCGGCCTACGACCTGGTCGCGCTGCTGCGGGCGGTGTCGGCGGCCCGGTCCAGGAAGCTCGCCGCGGCGGCGTCGGCCCGGATCGAGGAGCTCACCGGCCAGCTGCACGACCTGGCCGCCGACGCGGTGGCCGCTCCGGAGGTGGCCGCGGCCGCGGCGGCGGTGCGCTCGCGGGCGCCGGACGGCTACGGGTCGGCGCTGGCCGACGTCGTCGCGGCCCGCGCCGAGCAGCAGGACCAACTGCGCTGCGACGAGCTGTGGCACCGGCTGCACGAGGCACATCCCGGGCTGGCCGACGCGCTGGCCCGCACCGCCGACGACCCGGTGTGGGAGCGGCGGACCGCGGACCTCGCCGCCGCCTGGGCGTGGGCGGCGGCGTCCGGGTTCCTGGCCGCGCAGCAGCGCCCCGGCCTGGAGGACGAGCTGGCCCGGGCGCTGGACGAGGCGGACGACCGGCTGCGCGGGCTGACCGCCGAGCTGGCCGCCGAGCGGGCCTGGCAGCACAACCTGTCCCGGATGACCCCGGAGCACAGCCAGGCGCTGCTGGCCTACCGCGGGCACATGCAGCGGCTGGGCAAGGGCACCGGCCGGTACGCGCCCCGGTACCGGCGGGCCGCCCGGGACGCGCTGTCCGAGGCCCGCAACGCGGTGCCGGCCTGGGTCATGCCGCTGCGCCAGGTGCTGGACACGATCCCGCCGGTGCCGGACTCGTTCGACGTGGTGATCGTGGACGAGGCCAGCCAGTGCGGGCTGGAGGCGCTGTTCCTGCTGTGGCTGGCGCCGCGGGTGATCGTGGTCGGCGACGACAAGCAGTGCGCTCCGTCCAAAGTGGTCTTCGGCGAGCTGCAGCCGATCTTCGACCGGCGAGACGCGTACCTGCCGGACCTGCCGCGCTGGTCCCGCGAGGCGTTCACGCCGGCGAACAACCTGTACGGCCTACTGGAGGCGCGCTTCCCGGCGGTGATCCGGCTGCGCGAGCACTTCCGCTGCATGCCGGAGATCATCGGCTGGTCGTCCCGGCAGTTCTACCCGTCCGAACCGCTGGTGCCGCTGCGCCAGTTCGGCGCGGACCGGCTGCGCCCGCTCGAAGTGCGGCAGGTGCCGGAGGCGTGGACCGAGGGCCAGGACCAGACGCTGCGCAACCCGGTCGAGGCGGAGGCCCTCGTCGACCAGCTGGTGTCCTGTTTGGACGACCCGGCGTACGCGGAGCGCACGTTCGGCGTCGTGGTGCTGCAGGGCGCCGGGCAGGTCGCGCTGATCGAGCGGATGCTGATGGACCGGGTCCGGCCCGAGGTCCGGGAACGGCGCCGGCTGCGGGTCGGGATGCCGGCCGACTTCCAGGGCGACCAGCGGGACGTGATCTTCCTGTCGATGGTGGTGGCCGAGCGCCGCCGCGCGCTGACCGACCTGGACACCCGCCGCCGGTTCAACGTGGCCACCAGTCGGGCCCGCGACCAGCAGTGGCTGTTCCACTCGGTCGCCCCGGACCAGCTCGCCGAGGCCGATCTGCGCCGGTCGCTGCTGCGCTACCTGCACCAGCCACCGCCGCCGTACGAGTTCGCCGACCCGGGCGAGGTGGACGACGACCGGCTGGTCTGCCCGCCGTTCGAGTCGCTGTTCGAGCAGCGGGTCTACCGCCGCATCAGGCACCGCGGCTACGCGGTGACCTCGCAGTTCCGGGTGGAGGGCCGACGGCTGGACCTGGTCGTCACCGGCGCGCACGGCCGGCTCGCGGTCGAGTGCGACGGGCGGCGCTGGCACACCGACCCCGACCTGCAGCGGGCCGACCTGCGCCGGGACCGCGAGCTGCGCCGGGTCGGCTGGGAGATCTGGCGGGTCCGGGAGAGCGCGTTCGCCCTCGACCCGGACGCCGCCCTCGCGCCGCTCTGGGACCGCCTGCACCGCCGCGGCATCCGCCCGCACCAGCCCAGCACGGCGGCCCAGCTGGTCTGACCGCCCGAGCCCACACCGCACGGCCCGGCCGTCGACGCCGCCGTCGACGCCGCCGGCGACGGGCAGTCATGCCCCGTGCCGCGGGTGGGTCGGGCCGGCGGCGGAAGTGACCGGGCACCGCGGGTCCGCGACCATCCCGGCCCAGCTGTCGCGGACCCAGGCATGCGCGGGGTCGTCGCAGAAGGCCAGCGTGCGCTCGCCGCCGGGGCCCGCCATCACGTTCAGGTAGTACATCGGGTAGCCGGGCGCGGCGATGCACGGCCCGTGGTAGCCGTACGGCACCAGCACCACGTCGTGGTCGCGCACCTCGACGAGCTCGTCGAGCGGCGGCAGCCCGGCCCGATCGTGCTCCGGGCCGGTATAGGTGCGGTGGTAGCCGAAGCCGACGCGGGACGGTGTCGTCTGATCGGGCCCGGCGATGCGGTAGTAGTAGATCTCCTCGTTCACCACCGGACACGGCTCGCTCGGGTCGTGCTTGTGCGGCGGGTAGCTCGACCAGTTGCCCGGCGGGGTGATCAACTCGCAGCAGATCAGCTTCTCGGCGTGTTCCCAGACACCGGGAACGCCGAAGTTCGTGACCTGCCGGGTCGCGTTGCCCGCACCGCGGACCTCGACCGGTACGTCGGCCGCGGCGCCGTACGCGGGCGGCAGCACCGCCCCGCAGCGGGCCGACGGCAGCGCGACCTCCGCGCCCCGCGCGCTGGTCAGCGTGACCAGGCTGGAACGGCCGACATAGCAGAAGTCGGTGACCGACAGGAACACCGACGCACGCCCGCGCAGCGCGAAGGACCCCAACGGCCGGCCGTCCTCGTCGGCCACCTCGACCGAGAGCGGGCCACCGGACAGCGGCAGCACGAACATCTCCGAGTCACCCGTGCGCAGCGTGCGCGCGGCACCGGCCGGCAGCCGCAGCACCCGGATCCCGGTCCAGTCCCAGCCGGCGTCGTCCGGGGTGAGGTCGACGACCGTCCCGCCGGCCCCGCCCGCCGGCCGCCACGGGCGGTGCGGCGTCACGCCGCGCGCTCCGCCGGTGCCCGGTGCGGGGCGTCCGGGATCGGCGCGTCGTACCGGCAGCCGGTGCAGGCAGCGAGCTTCATCGGCGGTTCCGTCCCTGTCTGGTCGTCGCGCCCCTCGTGGGCCCCAGGCTCGTCGGCCCCGGCTTGTGGGCCCGGACCCGTGGCCCAGAACAGAATGCCCGCCTGCGGTCCGGGCCCGCGGTCACCCCGGCCGCACGCCGGGGACGGCCGGCGCAACCGCGGACGAACCGCCCGCCGCTACCCCGGTGCCGGCCCGCCGACGTTCGCCGTGGAGACCAGCGTCCCGTCCGCGCGCACGAGCAGGGCGCGGATCCCCGGGGTGCGGCGGAGCCAGCCCAGCGCCTGCTCGCCACGTACGTAGGCGGCGGTCGCGTAGACGTCGGCCCACAGCAGGGTCGGCGCCACGACGGTCGCGGCCAGCACGCCGTGCCGGACGGGCCCGCCGGTCCCCGGGTCGATGATGTGCGCGCCGCGATGCGCTCCACCGGAGGTGGCGATCGCCCCACGGCGGAGCCGGGCCACGCCGAGCGTCGTCGCCCGGTGGCGGGGGTCCTCGACGCCGACCAGCCACGCGCGGCCCGCTTCGGCGTGCAGCAGGATGTCGCCGCCCGCGTTGACCAGCCAGTCGCTGCCGGCCGCGGCGACGCGCAGGGGTGCCGCGGCGCGTTCGACGGCCCAGCCCTTCACCAGCCCGGACGGGTCGAAGCCGGTGGGCAGGTCGGCGTCGAACGCGCCACCGGTCCGCGCCCGGGCCTCGCCGCAGAGCCTGAGCACCTCGCGCATGTCCGGCGACGGGACGGCCAGTTCGCCCCTGCGCAGGGCGGAGACCTCGCTGCCGGCCCGGTAGGTGCTGAACCGTTCGTCGTCCCGGCGCAGGCTCCGGTAGAGCTCCGCCACGGCCCGCGCGACCGCTGCCGACCGCGCCGCGTCGCCGCGGACGTGCACGCTCACCGGCAGGCCCATCACCTGCTCGACCCAGGCCCGGCGCGGCAGGGCCCCGCCCCCGGCCGTCCCGTCCGGCAGGCCCGCCGGCCCGCTCCCCGCCGCCGGGGTCGCCGCCGGCAGGGTCGACGCCGCCAGGGTCGACGCCGCCAGGGTCGCCGGCGGGATCGTCGCCGGCGGGGTGGTCTCCGGCACGGTCAGCCTCCGAGGTGCGCGGCGTCGATGGCCGACTGCAGCGAGGAGATGTAGCCGTCGCTGGTGACCGTGGCGCCGCTGATCGCGTCGATCTGCGCGCTCTGGGCCTGCACCGCCTCCTGCTGCAGGAGCGGCAGCGCGTAGTCGTTGATCTCGATGTCGCGGTGGTTCCCCTGTGGGTACACCACCGCCTGCGCGTCGGTGATCTTGCCGTCGGCGACCGTGATCTGGACCTGCACCGGCCCCCAGCGCGTGTCGACCGAGCCGCCCGTGAACGTCCCCGACGTCCCGGCCGCCGTCGTCGCGGCGGCCGAGGTCCCCGTGCCAGTCGTCCCGGTCCCAGACGTCCCGGTCCCGGACGTCCCGGCGGTCGGTGAGGTGGTCGGGTGGGGGGTGGAGGCACCCGGCGATACCGGGGCCAGCGCGGCAGCCGGCGTACCGCCGGCGCGGTTGGTGCTGGTGTGGTACGAGAACAGCATCATCAGCGCGGCGACGGTCGAGACCAGCCAGAACGTCACCCGGCGCATGACGGGGCTCCGGGGAGGTCGGGGCCGACGGGTGCGGTCAGCGGCGCTCGGTTCACCATGAGAAGCGCTCCTCGTGGATGCGGCGGGCGGGGACGCCCGCCGCGCGGGCGGCGGCGGTGACGGACTCGGCCCAGGCGACCGGGCCGCAGATGTACACCTCGGCGACGGCGATGTCGGGCGCCAGCCGGCGCAGCGCGGTCGCGTCGTCGAGCCCGGCGTACTGGCGGGGCAGCCACGACCCGGGCCGGGCGCGGCGGCCGGGGAGGGTCACGATCCGGATGTTCCGGGCGCGGGCGAGCTCGTCGAGCTCGGGCCCGAACAGGACGTCGTTCATGGTGCGGGCGCGGACGACGAGCGTGGTGCGGCCGGGGGCGTCGATCTCCTCCAGCAGCGCGCGCAGCGGGGTGACGCCGACCCCGGCGCCGAGCAGCACGACGGGGCGGCCCGGGTTGGTCCGGGCGTCCGCGGTCAGCCGGCCGTACGGCCCCTCCAGCAGCGCCCGGGTGCCGGGCCGCAGGCGCGCGGCGCGGGCGCTGCCGTCCCCGGCGGCAGCGACCGTCACCCGCAGCACCGACGGGTGCGGCGCCGCCGACAGGGAGTACGGGTTGGCCCTGCTCCACCCCGGGCCGTCGAGGAACCGCAGGACGAGGAACTGCCCGGCGCGGGCGCCCAGCCGGTCCAGCCGCCGGCCGGTCAGGTGCACCGAGACGACGCCGGGCGCCTCCGGCACGACCCGGACGACGCGCAGCGCGTGCCGCCAGGACCGCCAGGCCGGGACGCCGAGGCGGAACACCAGCACCGCGGCGGCGGCGGCGATCCACAGGCTCCACCAGTAGGCGCGGGCCCACGGCGACGACACGAAGTCGGTGCCGGTCCAGACCTGGTGCGGCAGGGCCAGCCCGACGCCGAGGTACGCGTACAGGTGCAGGAGGTGCCAGGACTCGTAGCGGAGCCGCCGCCGCGCCATCCGGATCGAGGTGACCGTCACCAGGACCATCAGCGACGCGCCAGCCGTCGCGAGCAGCATGCCCGGGTAGGTCGACACGAGGTCCCACAGCTCGCCGAGGATGCTCCTCCCGTCGCCGGCCGCGTAGCCGAGGGTGATCACGACGACGTGGGTGAGCATCGTGTGGAACGAGGTGAACCCGAGGACGCGGTGCCAGCGGGCGAGGCGGTCCTGCCCCCAGGTCCGCTCCGCCCACGGGATGCGCGCCATCAGCAGGCACTGCAGCAACAGCAGGTCGGCGGCCACCAGCCCGAGCACCCGGCCCACCGAGGTCAGCCCGGTGCCGGCCCCGCGTGCCAGGTCCTGCAGCCCCCCGCCCGTCAACCAGAGGGAGACCACGTACGCGACGCTGAGCAGCGCCGCCGCGCCGACCAGGTCACCGCCGAACCCGATCGGCGCGCGCCCCGGCCGCGCGGCCGCCGGCATCCCACGCCGGGGCATCGACGCCGCGGGGTCGAAGGATGTCGATGTCACCCCGTTACGATCGGGCCTGACCGTGAGGGCAAGCTATCCCGAAGCTGTGCGTTCGCTGTGAGGCCGGCGGTCCCGGCCCGCTTGGTGCCGCGTTGACCGGATTGCCCCCCAGCGGACGGCCGGCCTGGCACGGCCGGAAGCCGACCCGCCCGCGGCGGCCCCGGGACGTCAGCGACTCCGGGACGCTGCGGGCTCCGGGACGCTGCGGGCTCCGGCACGCTCAGGACTCCGGGACGTCAGCGACCCTCAGGGCTCCGGGGAGAGGTCGAGGGCCTGGTCGATGATCAGCTCCAGCGGCGCGTCCCGGCCGCCGGCCCAGGCCGCGGCGAAGGCGCGGTCGTCGAGGGCCGCCCGGGTGGCGGCGAGGATCGGCGCGCGCTGGTCGGCCACGTCCGGCGGGGTCGGCAGCCGGTGCCGGGTACGCAACCGCTCGGCCGCGGCGAGCAACCGGGTGGCCAGGGCCGGGTCGGCGTCGGCGGCCAGCGCCGCGACGCTGTCGAGCGAGACAGCCAGGTCCTCGCGGTCGCCGGCCTCGTGCCGGCGCAGCAGCGCGACCGTGAGCAGGGTGACCGCCTCCTGCCGGTTGCCCTGCCGGTGCGCGACCAGGCCGAGTTGGTGCAGTGCCATCGCCTCGCCGTAGAGATCGCCGATGCTGCGGCTGAGCGTGAGGCTGTCCTCCAGCGACGCACGCGCCGCCGGCAGGTCACCCTGGGCGAGCAGCACCTGACCGCGCACCTCCAGGCCGAGGACGAGCCCGAACGTGTTCCCGCTCGAACGCTCGAGCTGCAGGCACCGGTCGATGTAGTCGCCGGCGGCCGCCAGGTCACCCAGCCGCAACGACAGCATCGCGAGGTTGCCCAGCGCGCCCGCGGTGCCCTGCGGCTGCTCCAGCTCCTGGAACAGGGCCAGGCAGCGCTCCAGGTGCCCGGCCGCGAGCCGGTAGTCCGCGGCGCCGACCGCGGCGGCGCCCATCACGTTGTACGCCTGCGCCATGGTCTCCCCGTCACCGCCGACCGCTGCCAGGTCCAGGCAGTGGGTGCCGAGGCGGTACGCCGTCGCGTGGTCGTCCTGGGTCGCGGCGAGCACCGCCGCGGCGTACAGCAACCGCGACCGCGTCCCGGCCGGACGCCGGGCCCGGCCCGACCCCCCGACCGCCCCCGGGCCCCCGACCGCGCCGGGGCCGCCGGTCACCCCCGGGTCGCCGGTCATGCCCGATACCCCGGCCGCGCCCGGCCCTTCTGTCGGACCCGGACCCCAGGTCGGACCCGGACCCCAGGCCGGAGCCGAGACTCCGGCCGGACCCGGACCCCAGGCCGGAACCGAGACTCCGGCCGGACCCGGACCCCAGGCCGGAACCGCGATTCCGGCCGGACCCGAACCCCAGGCCGGGCCCGAGACTCCGGCCGGTCCTGGGCCCCAGGCCGGGTCCGAGCCCTCGGCCACGTCGCAGGTCGGCGGCCCGGTCGGTGCGGCCAGCACCCGGTCCAGCCAACCGCGGCCGTCGCCGATGTGGCTGCCGTGCCGCCAGAAGCGCCACAGGCCCAGGCAGATCCGGCTCGCGACGGCTACCTCGCCCTGCGTGAGGGCGCGCTCGGTGGCCGCGCGCAGGTTCTCGTACTCCCGCTCGATGCGCTGGGTCCAGGCGGCCTGTTCCGGGCCGGCCAGCCCGGTCGTGGCCCGTTCCGCCAGCGTCGCGTAGTACGCGGCGTGCCGCCGGAACACCGCGCCGGCGCCCGGGTCGGTGGCGAGCCGGGAGACCGCGTAGGCGCGCACCGTCTCCAGCATCCGGTACCGCGCCCCGCCGTCCGGCTCCGGCTCGGCGACCAGCAGGCTCTTGTCCGCCAGCGCGGTGAGCAGGCCGGCCAGCTCGGCGCCGCCAGCCCCGTCGAGGCCACCGGGACTGCCGGGGCCGCCGGCCCCGTCTAGGCCACCGGGGCCGTCGAGGCCGCCGGCGCCGTCGGGGCCGCCAGGGCCGCCAGCGCCGTCGGGGCCGGGCGGCTCGGGCGGGGCGGCGACGGCGACGGCGGCCTCGACCGTGCACCCGCCCGTGAACGCGGCCAGCGCGGTGAACACCTGCTGCTGGCCGGCGTCCAGCAGCTGGTAGCTCCAGTCCAGCGCGCCCCGCAGGGTCTGCTGGCGCTCGGGCCGGTTGCGGACCGCCGTGCCGGCCGTGTCGAGATGCTCGGTGAGCCGGTCCAGCAGCGCCTGCGGGCTGAGCCGGTCGGTGCGGGCGGCGGCCAGCTCGATCGCCAGCGGCAGCCCGTCCAGCCGGCGACACAGCTCGGCGACCGCGGGCAGTGTCGCCGAGGTGAGCGCGAAGTCGGGGTTGGCGGCGCGGGCGCGCTGGTCGAACAGCGCGATCGCGGGGTAGTCGGCGAGCGCGCCGGCCACCGCGCCGGCCAGCTGATCGGCGGCGGGCAGACGCAGCGGCGGCACCCGGTGTACGTGCTCCCCGTACAGCGCCAGCGGCTCCCGGCTGGTGACCAGCATCGAGACCCCGGGCGCGGCGGCGAGCAGGTCGTCCATGACCGCGCCGGCGTCCAGCACCTGCTCGAAGTTGTCCAGCACGAGCAGCATCGACGCCTCGGCCAGGTGGTCGACGACGGTGTCCAGCAGCGGTTCGCCGGGGATCTCGCCGACCTGCAGGGCCAGCGCCAGCGCGCTGACCACCCGGGCGGTTTCGGTGGTCTCGGCCAGCGGCACGAAGACCACGCCGTCGTCGAAGCCGTCCGCGGCGGCGGCGGCCGCTGCCAGCGACAGCCGCGTCTTGCCGATGCCGCCCGGCCCGACCAGCGTCACCAGCCGGGCGCCGGCGAGCAGCGCGGCGACCTGTTCGGTCTCCCGCTCCCGCCCGACCAGGCCGGTGAGCGCCGCCGGCAGCCGGACCCGGCGGCGGGGCCGGCCCAGGACGGCCGGCGACAGCGTCCACCCGTCGTCGGTGCGCACCAGCCCCTGGCGCTCGCGGAGCCGCGCCAGTTCCCGGGTCGCCGCCGCGGGCAGCCCGCCGCTCCGGTTGGCCAGCCAGTTGACCAGCGTCCGGCTGGGTTCGTCCCGCAGTGTCGTGCGCAGCCAGATCCGCAGCGCGGCGGGCGACCAGGGCGGCAGGTCCACCGAGCCGAGGATCGGCGGGCCGGCCGCCTCGGGCTCGGCGCCGGCCCGGGTGGTCGCGAAGACCAGGCCGAGTACCGGCGGCGCGTCCGGGCCGTGGCCGAGCCCGGCGGCGGCCGCCGCGGCCCGGGCCGGGTCCGCCGCGTCGGCCAGCAGCAGCACCGCCTCGCCGCCGTCGGGCAGCGGTGGCACCGGCGCGGGCGCCGGCGGTACCGGCAGCACCGAGAAGCCGCGCAGGCCGGCGATCATGGCCACCTCGTCCAGGAACCTGGTGTGGCCGGCGCCCGGCTGTCCCTGCACCCGCAGCGCGCCACGCCCCTCCACCCGCAGCCGGGTCAGGAACTCGTGCGCGCCGACCAGCGCGACGTCCCGCTCCCACAACCGGGTCGAGGTGTCGGCGGCGCCGGTGTCGGCGTCGTCGGCGACCGCGGTGCCGCGGCCCCGGCGCTTGGCCAGGTAGTTGCGCTTGTCCGCGCGCTCCAGCAGCGCGGTGGCGTCCGCGCCGTCGGCGGGGAAGGTCGCCACGCCGAGGCTGACCGACAGGTTCAACGCCGGCTCGCCGGGGAACTCGCTGCCCCGCACGTCGGCGGTCAGCCGCAGCGCCAGCCGGGCCGCCTCGGTGGCGTCGGTGTCCGGCAGCAGCAGCACGAACTCGTCGCCGCCGTACCGGAAGAGCACGTCGTAGCTGCGCACCAGGCCCTTGATCCGGTCGACGATCTGGCGCAGCGCCTGGTCGCCGCGCAGGTGGCCGAAGACGTCGTTCACGGTCTTGAAGAAGTCGACGTCGAACAGGCACAGCGAGCAGCAGCCGGCCGACCGGGCGGCGCGGGCGAGTTCCTCCGCCAGCCGCGGCTGCAGCTCCGCCCGCGGCCGGGCCCCGCTGACCGGGTCGACGGCCGGGTCGACGGCCGGGTCGACGGCCGGCCGGCTGATTGTCACGGCCACCGCTCCTCCCGTCGCTGGTCACCGGTCCGGTTCGGCGGTGACAGTCCCCAGATCGACAGCGGCCCGGACGGACTGAGGAGTCGACTACAGATACGTAGAGTAGTCGATATTGCCGAATGAGTAACAATTCGTTGCTGGCGGGTTTGCATTGGGGAGGCATCGAGTTGCAGGCCATCACTACGCGTCACCGCTGCCGAGCATCGAGGTTGCCGGCGCGATCCGACCGGGAACCCTAGGAGGCGACGTAGTGATAACAACGTTGGACGGTGGTCGAGGCGTGCGGCGGAAGATGGCCGCGGTCGTGGCCGTACTGACCGGAGCCGCGCTCGCCGGCGCCGCCGCGGCCCCCATCGGGCCCGCCACCGTCGCCGGGCACGGCGGCACGTCGACGGCATGGGCGTCGAACATCTGGATGGGATCGGCCAGCAGCGGCCGGGCCGCCACGCTCGCCGACATCCGGACCATGATCGGCGCCAGCTCGGGCCCGGCGGCCAGTCTGACCGGGGCCGGCGTGGGTGTCGCGCTGATCGACACCGGCGTGGCGTCGGTGCCGGGGCTACCCGCGGCGCAGATCGTCAACGGCCCGGACCTGTCGTTCGAGTCGCAGTCGCCGAACCTCCGCTACCTGGACACGTACGGCCACGGCACGCACATGGCCGGCATCATCGTCGGCAACGACACCGCCACCGGAACCCGGGGTCTCGCGCCCAAGGCGAAGCTCATCTCGATCAAGATGGGCACGGCCACCGGCGCGGTCGACGTCACGCAGATGATGGCCGCGCTGGACTGGGTGGTGCAGCACCGCAATGACGACCCGGCCAACCCGATCCGGGTGGTCAACCTCTCCTACGGCAGCGGCGGCACCCCGCCGTTCTGGACCGACCCGCTGATGTTCGCGGCCGAGCAGGCCTGGAAGGCCGGCATCGTCGTGGTCGCCGCGGCCGGCAACGAGGCCGCGTTGCAGCTCAGCGACCCCGCCAGGGACCAGTTCGTCATCGCTGTCGGCTCCGCGTCCACCAAGGGCACGCTGGCGACCGACGACGACGACATCTCCACGTTCACCAACAGCGGCGCCGGGAAGCGCATGGACCTGGTCGCCCCCGGCGAGTCGGTGGTCTCCCTGCGCGACCCCGGCTCGAACATCGACTCCGCGTACCCGGCGGCGCGGACCGGCAGCACGCTGTTCCGCGGCAGCGGGACCTCGCAGGCCACCGCCGTGACCGCCGCCGCGGTGGCGCTGCTGCTGCAGGCCCGGCCGTCGCTGACGCCCGACCAGGTCAAGCAGATCCTGATGTACAACGGCAGCATCCTGCAGGCGGGGAATTCGGCCGGCAAGGGCTACCGCGAGATCAACGTCAACACGGCGCTCGCCACGGCGACTCCGACCACGCAGCAGACCTACACCTGGTCCAGCGGGCTCGGCGCGCTGGAGGACGCCCGCGGCCCCAGCCACGTGGTCAGCGACAATGTCCCGCTGACCGGCGAGAACTGCGTGTTCGGCCCGTTGGGCACCGCGACCTGGGCGCCGCTGTCGGCGGCGAGGAAGTCGTGGGTCGGCGGGGTCTGGATGGGCCACCGGATGGCCGGCGACGGTTGGACCGGTAGCTCCTGGGCGTCGAAGACCTGGGCGCCGGGGACGTGGTCGGGCGGCTCCTGGGCCGGCACCACGAACTGGACGGACCCGAGTTGGTCCTCGCGGTTCTGGTCGTCGGGCACCTGGTCCGGCGGCGCCTGGACGTCCCGCTTCTGGTCCAGCGACGACTGGGCCAGCGCCTCCTGGGGTTAGCCGACCCGCCGCCGCCAGCCCGACCTACCAGGGCTGGCGGCGGTGCCGTCCCGCCACGTTCGTTGGTGCGGAGCGTTGACAGCGCCGGGCAACCACCGACCCGGGCCTCGGGCCGCCGCGCGTGACGTCGCGCCCGCGAGGCCGCCGCCAGCCGGCTGCCATCACGCTGCGATCCGGGCCTCCGGTACCGGGATCCGCTCGTGCACCAGCGCGTACAGGAACACCGACGCGGCCATGACGCCGACGGCCGTGTAGACGCCCGGTGCCCAGCTGCCGGTGTGGTCCCGCAGCACGCCGCTGACGACCGGGCTGGCCACCGCGCCGATCTCGGAGATGAGGTTCAGCAGCCCGAAGACCGAGCCGCGCTCGGTGGCGGGCACCATGTCGCCGGTCATGCCGTGCACGATCGGCTGCAACGCGTTGAAGAACAGGCCGGAGCTGAACAGCAGCAGGCCGAGTAGCAGCAGCGACGGCTTGTTGTCGCCCTGCACGCTGATGCCGAACAGCAGCGCCAGCACCGAGTAGACGCTCGAGCAGATGAGGATCAACGGTTTGCGGCCGCGGCCGCGACGGACCTGCCGGTCGGCCAGCCAGCCGCCGACCGGGAAGCCGATGATGCCGGCCCCGGCGTTGAACGCGGCGGTCAACCCGGCGCTGACCAGGCTGCTGTGGGTCGCCTCCTTGACGATCTCCACCGACCAGAAGCTGAAGAACCACAGGTTCCACAGGACCGCGATGAAGGCGATGTAGATCAGCCACATGTCCCGGTTCAGCAGCGTCCCGGACCGGCCGGACGTGGCCACGCCGCGCACGATGACCGAGATGTACGCGACCGCCAGCACGCCGATCACGATCGCCGTCTGCCAGTCCTTCCAGTGGAAGTGGTCGGCCAGCAGGAAGATCGCCAGGATCGCCGCGAACGTCGGCACCGAGTAGGCCACCAGCCGCAGGAACGGCGCCCCGAGCGCGAGCGGCCCGCCGAGCCGGGACCGGAAAAACCAGTACGTGGCCGCGGCGACGATGAACGAGAACGCGGCGAAGACGTACAGAGGCAGGCCCCAGGCGTGCCCGCCCAGGCCCAGGTCGCCACCCCAGTCGATGAGGTACGGCGTGGCGACGATGCCGATCGTCAGGCCGATGGACAGGCCGGCGATCACCACGCCGAGCCCCAGCGTGCGGCGGGGCGGCGGCGTGTGGGTGAAGACCAGCGTCCGGTCGTTGGAGTAGAAGACGCCCTCGCCCAGCCCGGTCAGCACCCGGGCGGCGACGAACGCGATCAGCCCGGTGACCAGGCCGGACACCAGGGTCATGACCCCGGCCCACAGCAGCGAGACAACCAGCATCTCGCGGTGGCCGTACCGGTCGCCCAGCCGCCCGCCGGCGTACTGGGTGAGCATGTAGCCGGCGAAGAACATGGTGCCGACCAGGCCGCCGAGGGTGGCCGGGTTGGCCGCGTCGCCGATGAACCCCGCCTTGTTCGAGATCATCCACGCGATCACCGGTCCGGTCACGGTCCGGTCCGCGTAGCTGACCACCCACCCCAGCAGCAGCACCGCCCACAGCGCCTGGTACGGCACGATCGGCCGGCCCGCGCCCGCTGTCCTTGCCGTCGTTGCCGCCTCGCTCATGCCGCACCTACCGGGGAGAGGGGTGACCCACTCCGGGCCTTCCACCTGCCGTCGGGTGACAAACACTCCTCCGATGACTCGCTGATCCGAATCGCCGACTTTCCGATCAGCGTCCCCGAACGCCCGGATCATCGCCATCCGCCAATCCGGCGACCCGCCCCGCCCCGCCGGCCGCCACGTGTGGAGAGCGGCGCGGATGATGCCGGCCGCGTCGTGCGGCAGGAGTTACCGGCGCCGGATCGGCGGAACGCGTCTGGTCGAGGATCCGTGAAGTCGCCCGGATGAAAGGTCGGGTGGTTCCCTCGATCGCGCCGAGGGCGGTGCCGGTGTCGCCGGTCATGGCCGAGTTCGGCCCTGCCGGGGCGTATCGCCGGCTTGGTTGGGTAAAGGTGTGCCGACCATGATGGAGGCACCTGCATGCTCGCGGCGCTACTTCTGGCTGGCCTGATCACCGCACCCCTGACGTCGGCGGCGCTGTTCGTCCCCGCCGGCCGGCACCGGCGGGTCTCCGGAACCTGGCCGGCCACCCGCCGGCTCACCCTCGCGCTGGTCGGCACGGCGGTGTTGGCCGCGCTGGTCGCCGCGGTGCTGGCACTGCTGGACGCGACCCGGACCAACGTGGTGGCCGCGGCGGCCGGGTTCAGCGTGATCAGCCTGCTCTGGCTGCCGGCGACCCGGCGTTGGAACGCCCGGGCCCACCTGTGCTGGGCGGCCAGCGTGTTCCTGTTCGTCGGCTACCTGGCCTTCATCCTCAACTGGACGTTCGTCAGCCACCTGGGCCCGGCCAGCACGGCCGGCGGCCTGCTGCTGTGGGCGCTGGAGTTCGCGGCCGCGTTCCTGGCCTGCGCCTACCTCTGGGAACTGTGCGACGCGCTCGGCACCGAGCAGTGGCGGCGGCGGATCACCCGGCGCACGCCGGTGCCGGACACCGGCGAGCTGCCGTTCGTCAGCCTGCAGGTGCCCGCGTACAACGAGCCACCGGACATGGTCATCGCGACGCTCACCTCGCTGCTGCGGCTGGACTACCCCAACTACGAGATCATCGCGATCGACGACAACAGCGACGACGAGACGCTGTGGCGCCCGGTCGAGCGGTGGTGTGCCGAGCAGGGCGTGAAATTCGTCCACCTGCAGGACTGGCCCGGGTACAAGTCCGGGGCGCTGAACTACGCGCTGCGCGAGTGCACCGACCCGCGGGCCGAGCTGATCGGCGTCGTCGACTCCGACTACCAGCTCGACCACAGCTTCCTGCGCCGGTGCGCGCCGCTGTTCGCCGACGCGCGGATCGGCTTCATCCAGGCGCCGCAGGACTACCGCGACTGGGAACGCGCGCCGTACTACCGCCGGCTCTACTACTCCTACAAGTACTTCTTCAGCGTCTCCCAGCCGTCCCGCAACGAGCACGACGGCGCGATCTTCGCCGGCACGATGGGCCTGATCCGCCGGCGGGCGCTGGAGGAGGTCGGCGGCTGGAACGAGTGGTGCATCACCGAGGACGCCGAACTCTCGCTGCGGCTGCTCCGCGGCGGATGGTCCGGCCTGCACGTGGACGACTCGCTCGGCCGGGGCGTCATGCCGCTGACGTTCGAGGCGCTGAAGAGCCAGCGCTACCGGTGGTGCTTCGGCGGCATCCAGATCCTGCGGATGCACTGGCGGTCGCTGCTGCCGGGCCGGGCCGGGCAGTCGGGGCCGGGGCAGCCGGCACCGGCAGGGCAGCCGGCACCGGCAGGGCAGCCGGCAGCGGCGGGGCAGCCGGCACCGGCGGGGCGGCCGAACAAGCTGCGGCTGGGCCAGCGCTGGGCTTACCTGACCGGCGCCGTGCAGTGGTACGGCGACCTGCTGGGCCTGGCGTTCTTCCTGTTCATGCTGGTCGGCGCAGTCAACCTGGCCACCGGCGGGGCGCAGCTGTTCCGCAAGCTGACCGCGTTCCTGATCGGGGCGGTGCCGGTACTGGTCGCGCTCGGCCTGGTCCGGGCGGTCGCGCTGGTCCGGCGCGGCACCGGCGCCACCTGGCGGGACGCGATCGGCGCGTTCTTCGTCTGGCAGTCGACCTCGCTGGTGGTCGCCCGCGCGTCGGTGCAGGGACTGTTCGCCCGCAAGGCCGCGTTCCTGCGCACGCCCAAGACGAGCGAGTCGGCGAAGTGGTGGGAGGCGATCCGGGCCAACTGGGCGGAGACCACGCTGGCCGTGTTCGGCGTGGCCGGCATCGCGGCCGGCCTGACCCACCTCACCCAGTTCAGCGGACCGCTGCTGGCCGGGCTGCTGCTGTTCCCGACGCTGGGGTTCGCCGCGGCGCCGTACAACAGCCTCGCCGCGCAGCGCAGCACGTTGCCGGAGGAGCTGCGCCAGCGGCGGCGCACCGAATGGCTGCGCAACCCGCGGGCGCTGCGCGGCGCGGCCGTCGGGATGGGCGCCGGCGCGCTCGTGGCCGCGGGCGTCGCGCTCGTCGCGGTGCTGCTGTCGCCGAGCTCCGGCCCGCAACAGGTGCAGCCGCCGCAGCTGCTCGGCCCGGCCCGGGGCAAGCCGGCCACCACCGCGGCCACCAGCCCGGCCACGTCGGTCTCGCCGAGCCCCGGCACGACCGGCTCGCCCAGCGCACCGGCGACGACCGGCGGCAGCACGGCGCCCAGCGGCTCGGCACCGGCCGCCACCACGCCGCCGCCGGCCAGCACCACGGTGGCGCCGACGGAGACAACCACCGCGACGCCGACCGCGGTACCCACCACATAGCGCCGCGGTGTCTGCGCCGGGCCCGCCGGCCGATGTCACGCTGTCCGCGGGCGGCCGGTTCGTGACGGGGCCCGACGGGACCGCCGGCTACCGCCGGGGCACCGGGGCTACCGGGGTGCTCCGGCCCGCCCGGCGTTGGCGTCGATCGCGTCGACGATCCGCTCCAGCAGCGGCTGCGGGAGATCGTGCCCCATGTCGGGGAGTTCGAGGAATTCCGAACCCCGGATCGCCTCGTGGGTCGCGCGTCCGCCGCTGATGTTGATCAGCGAGTCCTCCCGGCCGTGGACGACCAGGGTCGGGAGGTCCAGTGCCTCCAACTGCGGCGTGCGGTTGGCCGCGGCGACGATCGCGGCGAACTGCCGCCGGGTGCCTTCCGGGCAGAACGAGCGGTCGTAGGACGCCTCGGCCAGTGCGAGGCGGTTGTCCCACTCGGGCTCCTGGTGCGTCTGCGAGCCGATGATCCGCAGCACGTTCGCGATATGCGGGATCGCCTGCGCGCGGTCGGCCGGTGTCGGGCTGAGCACGGCCACCGCCGCGGCCAGCGTCGGCAGGCCGATGAACGGCGCACCGGTGGTGCTCATGATCGAGCAGAGGCTCCGGACCTGCTTCGGGTAGTCGATCGCGACCAGTTGGGCGATCATCCCGCCCATGGACGCGCCGACGACGTGCGCCGTGCCGATCTTGAGGTGGTCCAGCAGCCCCACCGCGTCGGCCGCCATGTCGGTGAGCTGGTAGGCGGCGGCCTTGGGGTCGCGGTCGACCACCAGGGCGTTGTCCGGTACGCCGTCCAGCTTGTCCGACAACCCGCTGTCCCGGTTGTCGAAGCGGATGACGCGGTAGCCGCGACCGATGAGGCCGGCGACGAAACCCTGCGGCCAGGCGATCAGCTGCGAGCCCAGGCCCATGATCAGCAGCACCGGTTGCCCGGACGGATTGCCCTCGTCCCGGTAGCAGAGCTGGATTCCGTTCACCGGCGCGTGCGCTTCTGGTTGGGTGGCCATTGTGCTTCCTCCCTGCCCTGAGCTGCCGCACCCGGCTCGCGTCGGCCGCGGCAGACGGTGATTGTTCCCCGCCGGACGCCGCAAGTTCGCACCCCTCGGGGTCGCCACTCACCGTAGCAGTTGACTCCGGAACGTAACCACCCCGTGCGCCGGTCATCCTGGCCGCACGCGCGGACCGCCCGAGGCGACGACAGGGCCGGCCCCGGCAGGTCGCGGATCCGCCGGCCGCCGGTGCGATGCTGTGCGCCGTGCGGGTCACGTTCGACGCGGAACTGTGGATGTGGGACGCCCGGCAGGCGGACAGCTGGGTGTTCGTGAGCCTGCCCGCGGACGCGTCCGCCGACATCCGGGAGCGGGCCGGCGCGACGCCGCGGCGCGGTTTCGGGTCCCTGCGGGTACGGGTCACGGTCGGCGACAGCACCTGGGCGACGTCGATCTTCCCCGCCGCCCGCGGCGACTACGTGCTGCCGATCAAGAAGGCGGTCCGCCGGGCCGAAGCCATCGACGTCGGGGACGTCGCCACGGTGGCGGTCGAACTCGTCGAACTCTGACCGCCGGCGACCCGCTGTATAGCACTGGTAGCCGTGGGTCGAGTGGGGAGGGTTTCGTCCCGGTTGGGGTCAGGCGTCCGGCTATTGTCGTCGCCGTCGGGGACAACTGAAGGCGGGGACCGCACGCCGTATGTCGGGTGACAGCGAACCGGACCCGTGGACCGCGCAGCCGCCGCTCGTCGAGGGGCTGGTGGATCCACGGCCGTTGGGGCAAGGCGGGTTCGGAACGGTGTTCCGGGTCTGGCAGGCTGGTGTCGGCCGCGAGGTCGCATTGAAGGTGGGCGGCCGGGTGCTGTCCGACGAGCGGGGCCGCCGGCGGTTTCTGCGGGAAGCGAACGCCGCGGGGCGGCTGTCCTCGCACACCCACATTGTCGCGGTGTACGACGCCGGTGTGGCTGAGGACGGCCGCCCGTACCTGATCATGGAGCTGTGTAGCCGCGGCTCCCTGGTCGACCGGCTGCGCGCGGGCGGGCCGCTGCCGCCGGAGGAGGTCCGCGGGCTCGGGGTCGGGATCGCTGACGCGCTCGCCACCGCGCATGCCGCCGGCGTGCTGCACCGGGACGTGAAACCGGGAAACATCCTGGTCGACGAGTACGGGGTCGCGAAGCTGGCCGACTTCGGACTCGCCGCGGTGCTCGATGCGAGCGGCGATTCGAGCGCGACACGGGAGGGGCTGACGCCGGCGTATTCCCCGCCGGAGGCGTTCGCGTTCGCCCGTCCAACCACCCGGCTGGACGTGTACGGCCTGGCCGCCACGCTGTACGCGCTGCTCGCCGGCCGGCCGCCGCGGGTGGCGTCCTGGCCGCCGATCTCGCTGGCGGAACTCACCGCCGGGCTGCACGCCCCGGTGCCGCCGGTGCCGGGCGTGCACCCGGATCTGCTCGCCGTGCTGGCGCGCGCGCTGGACCCCGAGCCGGACAACCGCACCGCGAGCGCAGCCGTCCTGCGCGACGACCTCCGCGCGCTGCCGGCCGCCGCCGCGCCCGGCCCGCTCGGCTTGTCCGGCCCTGGCCGGTCGTCGTCGGCCGCGGCAGTCCAGACCGGCGCGTCCGTGACGCTGCCTTCATTGAGCGGACCGGTTCCGGCGCCCGGCCCGGATACCACGCCGCCGCCCAGCGCGGTCGCCGCGGACCACGCAGCCGCCGATGTGGCCGGGGCCGACCGGGCGGCCACCGGCGGGCCGACCGTCGATGAGGCGGCCCTTGACGAGCCGGACGTAGATAGGCCGGGCGTCGGCGAGGCGGGCGGTGACGAGGCGGGGCCGGCGAAACTGAGCACCGGACCGGTGCCGGCGCCGGCCGACCAGGGCGCGGTCGCCGGGCCGTCGGCGGCCGGCGACGGCCCGGGCCGCCGCGCGGGCCGGGGGCGCCGGCGTCGGCTGGTAGTCGTGGTGGCGCCGGTGCCGGTCGTTGTCGCGATCATCGCGGTGCCGCTGCTGCTGCACGATGGCGGCGGCGTGCCGGGGCCGGCCGCGATCGGGCCGACCGTCCGGTCGGTGACCAACACCGCCGCGCAGACGCCGACGCCGACGCCGCCCGGCTCCGGCCGATCGACCAACGTGTCGACCGACGGACCGGGCGGCGCGCCGGGCACCCGGCCGAGCGGACCGCACGCCAGCGGTGCTCCCGCCGCCACTCCGACCGACCGGCCCCCCGCGAGCCGGCCCGCGGTCCCACCGACCACGCCGCCGGCTGACCGGCCGGGTGGCACCGGCCTGCCGTCGAGCCTGGTCGTCTGCGCGGGATCCGCCGGCGACGCGCTCTGCCCGACCACACCCACCTGCTGGGATGTGGTGGTCCCGGTCGGTGACAGCCGGTCCGCGCCGCCACCGGAGGGCTGCTCGCAGGCGCACCGGGTCGAGGCGTACGCGGCGGGCCGGCTGCCGGCCGAAGGGAACGCCAACCCGGCGATCGCGCACACGTGCACTCCGTCCCGGATGCGCGCCCGCGCCAGCGGCGACATCAAGGGCTGGAAACGCGACGTCCAGCAACTGCTGATCCCCAGCTACGGCTGGTTCTTCTACTGCGTCGCGAGACCCAAGGACGGCTCCCCGGTGACCGCCCAAGCCTTCATCACCGGCCCCTGAGCCACCCGGGCCGGCACCCTGGCCGCTGGATCCGACGCATGCGGTGGTCGGCGCGGATGGACACAGGTATGGCCCGAAAGGGTGCCGGGGTGGTGATCGGCTATCTCCGCGCCGCCGCCCGGCCATGCTGAGGGCACTGTTTCCCTTGGCCGGTTGGGGGTCGTATGAGACGTGTCGCGTGCGCGATCGTTCTGTCCATGACGTCGGTGCTGGCGTCCGTGTCGGCGTGCGGAGGTGTCGCCGCCGCCGCGCCGGGTTCCGCCCGGGGCGGGCCACCGGCGGTGCGGCCGGCCGGTCACGGGCTGCCGGGCCGGCAGATCAGCCAGCAGCGGACCAGCCCAGCGACCGGGTCCGAAGTGGACACCCAGATGGGACCGAGCATCGCGGTCGACCCGCGCGACCCGCGCCGGTTGGTCGCGGCCGTCCAGGCTGGCCGGTTCGCGACGGTCGGCGGATCGGCGGGCATCGACTACGCCTGGTCGCACGATGCCGGGCGCAGTTGGCACACTGCCCCGCTGCCCGGCCTGACTACCTCCACCGGCGGGATCTACGACCGGGTCCTCGACCCGGTCGTCACCTTCGCGGCCGACGGCACCGTGTACGCGAGCGCGCTGGAGTTCAACACCCGCGACTGCGACAACGTGATCTCGGTGCAGCGCTCGACCGACGGCGGGCGGACCTTCGGGCCGCCGGTCATCGTGCAGGTGGAGACCAGTTGCCAGGTGGTGATGGACCGCAACTGGATCGTCGTGGACCGCTCGCCCTCCAGCCGGCACCGGGGCCGGCTGTACCTGTTCTGGGTGACGTTCGTGTTCGACCAGGCGTTCAACGGTCTCTCGGCCCAGGAGTTCGTCCGCTACTCCGATGACCGGGGCGCCAGTTGGAGCCCGGCGACCGAGGTTTCCGGCTTCAGCGAGGACACCCAGGCGCCGCAGCCGGTGATCAGGGCCAACGGCGATGTCCTTGATATCTACACCCGGTTCACCGACTTCACCGAGACCGCCGCGCACCTGGTCGCGCGCACCTCCACCGACGGTGGCCGCACCTGGGGGCCGGAGGTGTCGATCGCCGACCAGGTCTTCCCGGGGCTTTTCGGCGGCACCGGCCCGGGCATGCGCGACGGCGGCATCCTGGCCTCGGCGACCATCGACCCGGTGACCGGGCGGATCTACGCGGTCTGGGCGGACAGCCGGCTGCGTACCGGCGGCGCCAGGGACGTGCTGCTCGCGCAGTCGCCGGACGGTCGGCGCTGGAGCCCGCCCCAGCGGGTCGACCGGGGCTCGCTGGCCGACGGGGTCGACCGCTTCACCCCGGCGGTCGCCGCCTTCGGTGGCCGGGTGGCGGTGACCTTCCGGGACCGCGCGCTGGCCCCGGCACCGGCTGGCCTGGTCGGGATGCGGATCGCCGTGTCCCGGGACGGCGGCCGGAGCTTCGGGCCGGCCGCCCGGCTCGGCCCGGACAGCGACCTCGGGTTCGCCGCCAGGACCGGCCAGCCGCCGGGCAACGCGTTCCTCGGCGACTACATGCAGGTAGCGGCCGGGCCCGGGGTCGCCTACCCGGTGTGGGCCGTCTCCGGCCCCGGTGCCCCCGGTGTGCCGACGCACCAGACCACCTGGAGCGCGACCGTCCACATGTGACAGCCGCGGTCGACCCGCGCCGGCCGCCCAGCCGGACCGGCGCGGGCCGACCCGCGACCAGCCCGGGCCGGGCCGGGCCGGGCCGGCTGAGCCAACCGCCAACCCAGCCGACCCGCGACCAGCCCGGGTCGGCTGGGTCAACCGCCCACCCGGGCGATCCTCGGTCAGCCCGGGTCGGCCGTTGCCAGCGCCCGGCGGACGATATCGGCGAGCATCTCCAGGTTGGCGCCGACCCACATCGAGTGGTGGTCGCCGGGCACCACGTGCTCCTGCACCGTCGCCGCGGCGGTGTCCCAGCACATCGTGTCCCGGTTGGACTCGGCGGCCCGGACGAACGTCAGCCTGCCGAGGAAGTCTCCCGGCCGTTCGTAGTCGTACAGCGCGGCAAGGTAGACCCGGAACACGGCGTACCGGTCGCCGAGGAAGTCGGCGTCGGCCTCGACCGGCAGCACACCGGCCTCGGCCACCGCGGCCAGCACCGCGTCGGGGTCGGCGTCGGCCGGGAATCCGGCGAACACGCCGTCCAGGCCGGCGACCGGCAGGTCGGCCACCCGGAGCAGGTCGTGCATGAACATCTGCACCATGGTCTTCCCGGTCGGCAGCGGGGTACGCACCGGCAGGTCGGAGTCGACCAGCACCAGCGCCGGCACGCGGGCGCCGACCGCCCGCAGCCGCAGCGCCATGTCGAACGCGACCACCCCGCCGAGGGACCAGCCGAGCAGACAGTACGGCCCATCCGGCCGGAACTGCCGCAACGCCTCGACGTACCCGGCTGACAGCGCCGGCAGCGAGCCGACCGGGTCCTGGTCGTCGTCGAAACCGGGCGCCTCCAGGCCGTACACGGGCCGGTCGTCGCCGAGCAGCGAGCTGAGCCCGGCGTAGGCGTACGCCGACCCGGAGACCGGGTGGACGCAGAAGAGCGGTGCCGCGGCACCGGCCGGAGCCAGCGGGACCAGCGGCCCGACCGCGCTGTCCAGTGTCATCGGATCACCCATCCCGTCACCGCGCGGCCGCTGCGAGCAGCCCGTCGATCTTCGCCGCCACGGCGCTGACCGTGGCGGTGCCGTACAGCAGCCGGATGTTCACCTTGACCCCGAACGCCTTCTTGAGCCGGCTGACGACCCGCATCGCCTGCAGGGAGTTGCCGCCGAGCTCGAACAGGTTCGCGTCCACGCCGATCTCCGGCAGGCCGAGCACTTCGGCGAGGATCTCGGCGACCGTCGCCTCGGTCCGCGTGGCCGGCCGCAGCAGCACCCGCTGCTGGTCGGCCACCGGGCGGGCCGGCGCCGGCAGCGCACCCCGGTCGATCTTCCGGGCCGCGGTCAGCGGGAACTCGTCCAGCCGCACCCAGGCGGTCGGCACCATGTACTCCGGCAGCTGCTCGGCCAGGTGCCGGCGCAGGTCAGCGACCGCCGGGCCGTCCGTGCCAGCGTCGGTGCGGGTGAAGTAGCCCACCAGTTGCTTCTCGCCGGCCTGGTCGATGTGCAGCAGCACCACGGCCATCCGGACGGCCGGATGGGTCAGCAGCGCGGACTCGATCTCGCCCAGCTCGACGCGCAGCCCGCGCAGCTTCACCTGGCTGTCCAGCCGGCCGAGGAACTCCAGCTCGAAGGCCGGGGTCCAGCGGACCAGGTCGCCGCTGCGGTAGACGGTGCCGCCGTGCTCGAACGGGTCGGGGACGAACTTCTCCGCGGTCAGTTCCGGCTCGTTCAGGTAGCCGCGGGCCAGCCCCTCGTCGCCGCCGATCAGCAGCTCGCCGGGCACGCCGACCGGCGCCAGGTTGCCCCACTCGTCGACCACGTACACCCGCCGGTTGAGCTCGGGGTGCCCGATCGGTGGGGACGACCGCCACTCGACGTGCTCGCACTCGTACTCGGTGCAGGCCACCGCGGCCTCGGTCGGGCCGTAGAGGTTCACGAACCGCCGGCCGGGCAGGTTCCACTTGTTCACCAGCTCGGCCGGCAGCGCATCCGCCCCACCCATCACGCAGCGCAGGTCCGGGTACGGCTCGGCGTCCACGAGCGACAGCATCGCGGGAGACAGGCCGGCGTAGGTCACCCGCTGCTCGCGCATCAGCCCGGCCAGCGCATCCGGCGACTGCCCCTCCTCCGGCGACACCAGCACCAGGGTGGCGCCGACGGTCAGCCCGGTGAAGATCTCGCCCTGGGACATGTCGAAGGTGAGCGCCGGCAGTTGCAGCATCCGGTCGCCCGGGCCGAAGTCGAAGGTCCGCTGGTACGCCTCGACGAAGCAGGTCAGTGCCCGGTGTTCGATCTGCACGCCCTTCGGCTTGCCGGTCGACCCGGACGTGTAGAGCACGTAGGCCAGCGAGTCGCGGGTGGCCCACTCGGTCAGCGGCTCGTCGGCCGGGGTGGCCTCGATCCGCGCCCACTCGGTGTCCAGTTGCAGCACCGACCAGCCGGCCGGCTCGGGCAGCCGGTCGGCGAACCCGGACCGGGTGATCACCAGCGGCGCGGCGGTGTCGCGCAGCATGTAGTCCAGCCGGGCCGCCGGGTGCTTCGGGTCCAGCACGGTGAACGCGCCGCCCGCCTTCAACACGGCGAGCATGGCCACGATCGCGTCCAGGTCGCGGTCCAGTATCAGCGCGACGATCTGCTCGGAGCGCAGCCCGCGCGCCCGCAGTTGCCTGGCCAGCCGGTCGGCCCGCCGGTCGAGCTCGCCGTAGGTCAGCTCGCGCCCACGACAGACGAGGGCGACCGCGTCCGGCTGGCCGGCCGCGATCCGGGCCACGTCCACGTGGATCGGCCGCGGGCTGTGCGTGACCGCCTCGCCGTGCCCGGCGGTCAGCAGCCGCTCGCGCTCGGCGGCGGACAGCAGCGGCAGCTTGGACAGCCGGGTGGACGGGTCGGCCACCGCCGCGGTCAGCAGCTCGATCATGTGCCCGCTGAGCGCCTCGATCCGGCGCCGGTGGAACAGGTCGGTGGAGAACTCGATGTAGAGCAGGAGCTTCTCCGGCGACTCGACGAAGTTGACCGCCAGGTCGAACCGGGCCCGGCTGGCGTGCACCGGGATCGTCTCGATCACCAGCCCGGGCAGCGCCAGGTTGCCGCCGGAGTTCTCGCCGCCGAGGACCTGGATGGCGACCTGGAACAGCGGGTTGCGGCTCGGGTCGCGGACCGGCTGCACCCGCTCGACCACCTTCTCGAACGGCAGGTCCTGGTGGTCGTACAGGTCGAAGTTGGCCTCGGTGAGCCGCTCCAGCAGGTCGGCGAACGACGGGTCGCCGGAGAGGTCTGCCCGCAGCACGACCATGTTCACGAACAGCCCGACCACGCTCTCCAGCTCCGGGGTGGACCGGCCCAGCATCGGCACGCCGAGCGGGATGTCCTGGGCCCCGGTGTAGCGGGACAGCACCACGCCCAGCGCGGTGCTCAGCGTCATGAACAGCGACGTGCCCTGCTCGGCGGCCAGTGCGCGCAGGCCGGCCAGCAGCGGCGCGGGGAAGTCGACCGTGACCGAGTCGCCCAGGTAGCTCGGCGTGGCCTGGCGCAGCCGGTCGGCCGGCAGTTCCACCACCGGCAGCCCGGCCAGGTAGCTCTCCCAGTGCCGCAGTTCGTCGTCCAGCTCCTGCCCGGCCAGCCGCGCGCGCTCGGCCCGGACGTGGTCGGCGTAGCTCAGCTCGGGCTCGGGCAGTGCCGGTGACTGCCCGGCCGACAGCGCCTGGTACACAGTGGACAGTTCCGCGTTGAGCAGCCCGGCCGACCACCCGTCGGTGACGATGTGGTGGAAGCCCATGGCCAGTACGTGCTCCTCGGCCGCCAGCCGGATGAGCTGGAACCGGTAGAGCGGGCCGGTCTCGAGATCGAACGACGCGCCCATCCAGGCCGCCAGCGTGGCCGTCAGGTCGTGCTGGGCCGGATCACCGTCGGTCCAGTCGAGCACCGGCAGCGGCACCTCCGCGGCCGCGGCGACCACCTGGTAGGGCACGCCGTCGGCCGCACCGAACGACGCCCGCAGCGCCTCGTGCCGGCCGATCACCGCCGTCAGGCTGCGCTGGAGCAGGCCGAGGTGCAGCGGTCCGCGCAGCCGGTAGACGTTGCCGATGTTGTACATCGTCTCGCCGGGAGAGAGCTGGTCGAGGAACCACAACTGCTCCTGCGCGTACGACAGCGGCTGGTGTTCCGGCCCTGTGGCTGGCCGGGACGGACCTCTCGCGTCCACAGTGGACTCGTCCGTGTCCGGTCCGGTTGGCGGCGTCATGTCAGGCGGCTCCATTCGACGGTTTCGTGGTCAGGGTGCGGTCATCGCCGGAGGTGGCGAGCACGGCGTCGATCCGGGCCAGCCCTTCGGCCAGCACGGCCGGCTCGCGGGCGAAGCTGAGCCGGAAGCCGCCGGTGGCGCCGACCGTCTCGGCCGGCATCAGCAGCACGCCGGCATCGAGCACCCGCCGGCAGAAGTCCAGCGCCGGCTCCCCGGTGCGCAGCCAGAGCCAGCCGAACGGGGTGTTCTCGGGCGGCACCAGCTCGATCGCACCGGCGTGCCGCGCGACCCACTCGCGCACCAGGCCGAGCCCACCGTCCGTCAGCCGCCGGTACTCGGCCAGGTACGACTGCCGGCGGGCGAGCACGTCGAGTGCCAGCGCCTCGCAGAGGACGGAGTTCGCGATCGTCGTCAGGTGCTTGCGTTCGGCGCAGCCGGCGGCCACCCCGGGCGGCCCGCAGAGCCAGCCCAGCCGCAGCCCGGGCAGACCGTACACTTTGGACAGACTGGAGACCGAGATGACCCGGTCCGCGCGGGCCGGGCCGGCCGCGGCGGAGCGGCGCAGGTCGAGTGCGTACTCCTCGTCCAGCAGCAGGTGGGCGCCGGCCCGGGTCGCCAGGTCGAGCAGCGCGCGCAGCTGGGCCGGGCCGACCTGCCGGCCGGTCGGGTTGCCCGGCGTGTTCACCACGATCAGCCGCAGGTTGGCGGCGGCGACGGCGGCGACGGCATCCGGGTCGATGGTGAGGTCGCGGCCGAGGTCGAGCACGTCCACCTGGCAGCCGAGCGACCGCGGCGCGTCCCATGACTGCTGCCATCCCGGCCGGAACGTGACGACCTGGTCGCCGGGCCGCAGCAGCGTGTTGTAGACCAGGTAGAGCGCCTCCTGCGCGCCGTGGGTCACCACCACGTCGTCCGCGGGCCGGCCGTACAGGTCGCCGATCATCGCGCGCAGTTCGGTGCCACCGCGGTCGGTGCCGTAGCCGAGTTCGAGGTCGGCCGGCAGGGTGAGCTGGCCGAGCGTGCCGCACTGCACGTGGCTGTCGCCCAGGTCGATGTCGTAGCGGCCGAGGGAATCCTCGAAGACCCAGCGGCGCATCGGGTAGTCGAGGGCCAGCGCGGTCACGCGGCGCCCACCGGGAGGGCGCGGTCCAGCCGCTGCCGGAAGGCCGGCGCGAACCGGCCGACCAGCACCGGCTCGGCCGTGCCGGTGAGGCTCACCGCGCCGTCCGGGCCGGTCGCCACCTGCACGGTGCCACCGGGCATCCGTACCTCGACAGCGGCGTCGACCAGGCCGAGCGCGTGTGCCGCGCTGGCCGCCGCGCAGGCGCTGCTGCCCGACGCGAGGGTGTAGCCGGCGCCGCGTTCCCAGATCTCGATCCGCACGGTCCGCCGGTCGAGCACCTGCATGAACTGCACGTTCGACCGGCTGGGCAGGCGTGGGTGCCCGGCGATCCGCGGGCCGAGCGCGCGGGCCAGCTCCGCGCTCAGCTCGCCGGTCGCCACCACCGTGTGCGGGTTGCCGTTGTTGACGCAGGTCACGGTGAGCGGCTGGCCGTCGACCACCAGCGGGGCGGCGATGGCCGGGCCCGTCGCGCCGAGCAGCGGGATACCGGCGGCGTCGAAGGACGGCCGGCCGAGGCCCACCCGGACCAGCCCCGCCGCCCGGTCCAGTAGCCGCACCGGCGACTCGCCAGCGGCGGTACGGACGGTGAACTCGTCGCCGGCGAGGTAGTGCGCGGCCAGGTAGAGCGCGAAGATCCGGATCCCGTTGCCGCTGCGCCCGCAGCCGCTGCCGTCCGGGTTGCGGATCGTCAGGTCGATAGGTCGGTCGACCCGTACCGGCCCGGTCGGACCGAACAGCACGCCGTCCGCCCCGATGCCGAGATGCCGGTCGCACAGCAGGCGGGCGATCTCGGCGCTCGCCGGCAGGTTGATCCGGCTCGGGTCGATCACCAGGTAGTCGTTGCCGAGCGCCTGGTATTTGGCGAACTCGTAATTGGCGAAGCTGGTCATCGCTTCCTCCCTGCACCGGGCCGCCCGGATGCCGCAGCGGACGCTGGTCCGCTGCGGCGTCGGGGTGCGGTGCGGCCGCTCACATCGTCGAGGGGTTCCCGTCCGCTGTCAGCGCCGCCTGGTCGTGCTCGTCGCCGTACCACTTCTCCTGCCAGCGGGAGAACGCGACGATGAAGATGTCGCGGTGCGCCGGCCCGCCGTCGCCCGACTCCACATCGGTCACGTCATGCGCGATGGCCCGGTCGTCGAGCAGCACGGCCTGGCCGGCCGCCAGCGTGCCGGTCCAGAACGGCTCGTCCGCGCCGGGCTGCCAGAGCCGGGTCAGCGCGCCGGCGACGTTGTTCCGGCGCAGCACGGCGATCATCACGAACTCGTGGCCGTCGTGGTGCACGCCCTCGGGGGTCAGCGGCCCGGCCTTGTCGGCGGTGGCCCGGGTGCGGTTCTGGTGCAGGTTGAGCTGCCAGTCGTCGGTCGGGTCGAGCGGGAAGCCGTCGATCCCGATCCGGATCAGCGGAGTGAAGTCGACCTTGACCGGCTGGTAGGACCGGCGCTTCCCGCCACCGACCGGGTTGAACTTCGTGAATGCGGTGTAGTCCCGGTGCGGTAGCAGCTCGAACTGCCAGCCGTCCGGCCGGTGTGACAGCCGGTACTGGGAGAAGCGCTTGTACCGGGTGCCGTTGCCCATGTGTTCGTCGACGGGGCAGTCGTCGTAGCTGTCCAGGATCTCCTGGCCGGCTGGCGGGAGATCGACCAACGCGAACCCCTGCGCTGAGAGCGGCATTGCTGCTTCCCTTCTACGGGCCGTGAAGTGCGGCGGTCGCGGTCAGTCGGTGGCCGTCCGGCCGGCCGGCACCGGGGCGGCGCCGCCGTGACCGGCGAGCTGGCCGGCGACCTCGGCCAGCCGCTCGTCCAGGTATTCCGCCGAGGACTCCAGCCGCCAGAGCGCGCCGCGGGCGATGCCCCGGCGCATGGCCTCCGACTCCGCGGCCGGCACCACCACCTTGTGGAACCAGCCGGCCGCGTGCTGCGAGTCGATGGTGATGTGCAGCCGGTGATAGACGATCCCGACCTCGGGCAGGCCCAGCCGCTCCCAGGCGCGGACCACGTGCACGAACCGGTCCGGGGCCAGCCACTCGGTCATGCCGAGGAAGCCGACCGCCTCCGGGTAGAGGTGCCGGTAGCGGCAGACCAGCACGGCCAGGTTGCCCGACAGCAGCGCGTTCGCGGTCAGCCCGCGCTCGAGGTCCTCCGCGGTGATGCCGAAGACGTCGAAGATCTTGCCGAACAGATGGGTGTGCACCTGCTCGGGATCGCCGTTGCCCATCTCGTCCCAGAAGTTGTTGGCGATCTCCATCTTCGCGGCGCCGGCGGTGCCCACCTGCATCATCGCCAGCAGGTCGTCGAACCTGGCGTCCACGGCCGATTCCTGGATCACGTAGGTGCGCAGGTCGTCGCGGGTGGCGTGGTTGGAGATGTAGTCGAGGTAGTAGGGGTGCTTGAAGACGCGGTGCCCCCGGGCCAGGCCCTTGAGCCAGGACAGGTACGGCCGGGGCCGGCTGGGTGCCGCGTCGAGCAGCGCCGGGTCGATCCGGCGCTGCTGGGCGGCCATCGTGGCTTCCTCCAGCAGGCGGGTGACCTGGTGCAGGGCCACCGAGCCCTCGGCTGTCGGGCCGGACGGGATCTGCATGGCCAAGGCGTAGATGCGGGACAGCAGCAGTTGCTGGTGGTAGAAGGCCGCGCCATCGCCGGCGAGGGCGAGCTCGTTCAGCGCGTCGACGGCGGCGAAGACCCGGGTGCGGGCATCGGCGTCGACCCGGCGGTCCACCTCGTCGGCCGGCGAGCCGAGCCACGAGGAGATCTCCGCGAGAAGATCGGCGTATCCGGCGTTTGTCGGATCGGACGAGCGCGGCAGGATTTCATGCAGCACACCTGTGGGCATTGTACGAACTCCCCGGATTGGGTACGGGATCTAGGTGCTACGGCGCACCCGGCGGTCGTCACCGGATCGGGTCGGAGGACAGTTCTCTCCTTGACCGGAGCTGCCGACCCTGGCGCCTTCCGCAAATAATTCTGAGGCATCGGCGGTGGCGAAAAATACAGGTCCGGCTCAAGCCGCCGGCGAGGGTGGCCGATAGGGCGGCAGCCAGCCACCGACCGTTATACGAATTGAACGGTCGGCGCTGTTACTGGCCGGGCGTGGTGCTCGGCTGCACGATTGTGGTCGACCTCGAGCGATCGTCATTCTGCCCGTCCAGGACGACGCCTCCGTCTCTGCTGCCCAAGTGTCAGCAATGTTGCTTGGCCCCCTCGGGCGTGTCAAGCGACTGCCCGACCGGGCAGGAAACATGGCCGTTCTGGCATCTTGGGCTTGACGTCCTATTAGTGCGATAGTGGATGAAGCTTCGCTTATGACGAAGTCATCACGTAACTGGCTGGAACTGCGGTGTCGGGGCCGTACGCTGCATTTGGTGCTGAACCCGTTGTGGCTGGAGACGCTGCGTGTCGTCGTCGAGACCGGCTCGTTCGCCGCGGCGGCGCGCCGGCTCGGCTACACGCCGTCGGCCATCTCGCAGCAGATGGCCGGCCTGGAACGGCAGGTCAACGCGGTGCTCTTCGAGCGCGTGCGGTCCGGCATCAAGCCCACTCCGACCGCCTTGCGGCTGGTCGAGCGGGCCACCCCGCTGCTGGTCAAGCTGGCCGAGCTGGACAGCGACCTGCGCGAGGCGGAGCTGGCCCCGGGCGAGCCGCTGCGGATGGGCAGCTTCCCTGCCGGGGTGCGCCACCTCCTGCCGGCGGTGCGCCGGCTCGCCGCCGGGCCGGTGCCGGTCTCGCTGTCCCTGGCGATCGGCCAGCCACGCCAGCTGGTGGCCGCCGTCTACGCGGGCCCACTCGAGGTCGCGCTGGTCGAGCGCTACGACCTCGTGCCGCGGACCTGGCCGGCCGAGGTCGCCGTCCGGCCGATCGCGGACGAGGCGATGGTGCTGCTGCTGCGCGCTGAGCATCCACTGGCCGGGGAGGGCCGGATACCGGTCGGCGACCTGCCGGCCGAGACCTGGGTGGCCGGGTCGCCCGACGGTGACGACTGCGCCTGCCTGTTCCGGCTGTGCGCCGCCGCCGGCTTCCGGCCCCGGGTGCTCGGCTACAGCGAAGACCCGTCCGTGCAGGCGGAGCTGGTCCGGGCGCGGGTCGGCATCGCGCTCGTGCCGAGCACCGACGAGCCGCCCGAGGCGGGGCTGGTCCGGGTGCCGTTGGCGGGGATGGCGCCGCGCCGCCGGGTGGAGTTGGCGTACCGGGCGGCCGGCGGCAGCGCCGCCGTCGCGGCACTCACCGCCGCACTGCGCGCCTGACCCGGCAGCCGCCCGCCGAGCGGCCCGGCTCGGCCGCGTTGGACCAGCTGAGCCGACCGGTTCGGCTGGTCTCCGCGTGCGGTTAGCCCGACCGGCGGGGGCTGAAGTGTTTCTACCGATGCCATTAATTTTCCTGACGAGCCCGGGCGGATATCTGAGTTGACATTCCATTGCTAGCCGTTGATACGCTCGAATGGCTGACCGTGCCATGACCGCGCCGGCTCGGTAGATCAGGGCCCCGGACGGTCGGCCGGCGCCCTCACAGCTTCTCTCCGCCAAGCACGCTCACATTTCTCGAGGTATGCGCCACCGGTCGCGACCGATTCGCGATCCGGCTGTCCCTTAGTGCTGCCCAAAGGGTCAGCTTCGGCGCCGAATGGCAATTCCAAGGCGTCCGGTGTATTTCGCGAAAATCCGGGCTACTCCACTCTGCGTCCGGTCGGGGGCGACGGGGGTCAGCCGGATTCGTTCAATAGCTGGGGTGGATCATGCCGAATGACGTCGGGCCGCGGTCGCGGCCCACAGCGGTGCTCGATCGGGTCGCGACGGTTCGTCGCGTGCGGACGACCGACGAGTACCGGCAGATCGAGCGCCTGCAAGATCGGGTCTGGGGGGCCGGCGACGTCGCCGGCGTGCCGATGCTCGACCTGCTGACCGCGCAGGAGAACGGCGGCATGGTGCTCGGCGCGTTCGACGCCGGGGGCGGGCTCGTCGGCTTCGTCTTCTCGTTCCTCGGCATCAGCCAGGAGCGGCGGCTGAAGCACTGCTCGGTGATCCTCGGGGTCGATCCCGAGCACCGCGGTCACGGCATCGGCCTGCGCCTGAAGTTGGCCCAGCGGGAGGAGGCGCTCGCCCAGGGGATCGACCTGATCACCTGGACGTTCGACCCGCTGCTGGCCGTCAACGCCAACCTCAACGTGCGCCGGCTCGGCGCGATCGCGCGGGAATACCGGATCAACCACTACGACACCGTGTACGGGCTCAACGGCGGGTTGGACACCGACCGGTTGATCGTCGAGTGGTGGTTGCGCCGCCGCCAGCCGGGCCAGACCGCCGCCGCGGCCCTGGTGCCGCAGGCGGTGCACACCGGCCGGATCACCCCGGACCAGGTCACCGGGCTGCCCACGCTCACCGACGTCGACCAGGACGTCGACGCACCGATCCTGCTGCTGCCGATCCCGGCCGACCTGAACGAGTTGAAGCGACACGACCTGGCCGGGGCGCGGCGCTGGCGGCTGCAGACCCGGGCGCTGTTCCTGGCATACCTGGAGCGCGGCTACACGGTGATCGACTTCCATCCCGGCGACAGCAGCGACCCGCGCGCTGGCTACCTGCTCTCTCGGGAGCCGCTGTGGTGACGGTCTTCCAGCAGCTCGCCGCCGCCGCCGAGACCCACCCGGACCAGACCTTCCTGCGGTGGGATCCGCCGGACCGGGCGCAGCGGGCGGTGCACACGTATGCCGATGAGTACCGGTTGGCCTGCGGCGCGGCCGCCGCGCTGCGCCGGGCCGGCGCGCGCCCCGGGGCGCGGGTGGCGGTGGCGCTACCCAACGGCCCGGACCTGATCCGGATCTGGTTCGCGACCGCCGCGCTCGGCGCCGTACTGGTGCCGCTGGACCCGCGGCTGACCGAGGTGGAGCTGGCCGCGCTGCTCCGGCAGGCGGGTATCGATCTGGCCGTGCTGCGGCCGGAGCAGGCCGGGCTCGCCGCGGCCGGCACCCGGGTGCTGCCGCTGGGTACCGACACCGGCGGGCTGCGGCCCGGTTGGGCGCCGGCCGCCGACCAACCGCCGGTGCGTCCCTGCGGTGACGGCCGGGTGCCGGCGGCCGTACTGTTCACCTCCGGCTCGACCGGGCGGCCCAAGGGCTGCGTGATCAGCCACGACAGCCTGACCGTGCCGGCTGGCCCGGTCGCGGCGCGGCTGGGCATCACCGCGGCGGACGTGCTGCTGCACGTGCTGCCGCTGCACCACATGGCCGGGCTGTCGTTCCTGGCCACCGCGGTCGGCAGCGGCGCCACCGTGGCGCTGCGGCCACGCTTCTCCGGCCGGCGGTTCTGGGCCGACGCGGCGGCCAGCGGGGCCACCGTCTTCCGGCACCTCGGCGAGATGCTCGCCGTGCTCTGCCAGCAGTCGGCGGCGCCGCCGCCGCACCGGCTCCGGCTGGTGTACGGCGGCGGGGCCAGCGCCGCGGCGGCCCGGTTCGCCGAGCGGTTCGGTGTGCCCGCGGTCGAGGGCTACGGGCTGTCGGAGACCAACACGGTGCTGTGCGGCAGCCCTGGTCCGGGCGGGACCAGCTCGGCCGGGCTCGGCACCCTCGGCGAGCCGCTGCCGCACGTCGCGATCCGGCTGGTCGAGCCGGGCGGCGGCGTGCTGTCCGGCGCGGGAGCGGGCGAGCTGCAGCTGCATCGCAACCCGGCGCTCATGCTGGGCTACCTGGCCGCGCCGGAGGCAACCGCCGCCGCGTTCGACGGGCCCTGGTTCCGCACGGGCGACATGGTCCGCCGCGACGAGAGCGGCACCCTGCGGTTCGCCGGCCGGCTGGTCGAGGTGATCCGCCGGCGTGGCGAGAACATCGACCCGACCGAGATCGAGCGGGCGGTCGAGTCCTGCCCCGGTGTGCGGCGGGCCGCGGTGATCGCCGTGCCGGCGCCCGGCACCGACGGGACCGACCTGGGCGTGGAGATCCAGGTCTTCGTCCAGCCCGACGCTGGCCGGGCGGTCAGCGCGGCGGCCGTCCGGGCCCGGTGCGCGAAGGTGCTGGCGCCGTTCAAGCAGCCCAGGTACGTCTCGGTCGTCGACCGGCTGCCGCTGACCGGCACGCACAAGGTCGACAAGACCGCCCTTCGCGCGCTGGCCGCCGCTGGCCCCGTCCCGGCCGGTCCCGTCCCGGCCGGTCCCGTCCCGGCCGGCCCCGTCCCGGCTGGCCCCGCCCCGGCCGGTCCGGTCCTTGCTGGTCCGGTCGCGGTGGGTCCAGGCCGGTCGGAGGCCGGCCGGTGAGTCAGGACGATCTCCAGAGCCGGCTCGCCGCGCTCGCCGCGCTGGCCGCGACCATCCGGCGGCGCGCCGACGAGCTGACCGACGCCGCGCTGGCCACCTTCGGCTTCCCGCGTTCGATGCTGCGCGCCGACATCGAGCTGGCCGCGCATCGGCTCGACGCCTTCGGTGAGCTGGCCGCCGCGCTCGGGGACGCGCGCCCGGTCGGCACCGTCGCGCTCTGCCTGCCCGGCAACGCGGTGCTGAGCAACCCGGTCGCCACGATCGGGTCGTCGTACCTGGCCGGCAACCGGACGCTGGCGCGGTTCCCGCGGCGCCGGGCCGGCTGGGCCACGCTGGTGCTGGAGCTGCTGGCCGGCGCGCTGGGCGATGGCATCGAGGTGAGCCACGACCAGGGCGCGCGGTTCGTCGGCGCGATGCTGGCCGACGAGTCCGTGCCGGTGCTGATGGTGTTCGGCGACGACGCCTGGATGGTCGACTACGCCGGGACCGCCCGGCGCAGCGGCACGAAGGTGATCTTCGAAGGGCCGGGCAAGGATCCGTTCCTGCTGCTCGACCCGGCGCTCGCGGCGGCGGCGGCCACCGCGGCGGTGCGCGCCGGCTGCTTCAATGCCGGCCGGGCCTGCACCGCACCGGAACGGATCTACGCGCTGCGGCCGGCCTACGACGAGTTCGTGGACGCCCTGGTCGCCGCCGCGGAGGCGGTGCCCACCGGGCTGCCGGACGACCCGGCCACCGAGGTGGGCCCGCTGGACCCCGCCGGTGCGGCGCGGATCTCCGGGCAGTTGGACGCCGCGGTCGCCGCCGGCGCGAAGGTGCTCACCGGCGGCACGGGCCGGCCGGTGCGGGTGGGCGGCCGACCCGGCGTGATCATCCCGCCGACTGTCGTGGTCGATGTCGACCAGGGCATGGACCTGCTGCGGGCCGAGACGTTCGGGCCGGTGCTGCCGGTGCTGCCGGTCGACTCGCCGGAGCAGGCGGTCGAGTTGGCGGAGGACTCGCCGTACGGGCTGTCCGCCACCGTCTTCGGCGGCCCGGCGTGGGTGCCCGACCGGCTCGTCCGGACCCACGGCGCGGTGCACCTCGGCGAGACCTGGCTGGACCAGCGGCAGCGTGACCCCGTCGCGGCGTACGGCGGGCGGCGCCGGTCGGGCTGGGTCTGGGAGTGGCAGGGCGACCAGTTCGTCCAGCGGGACGGCCCGCGCCGTAACGCCATCGAGTTCAGCCGGTGGCCGCGGCGGCGGCCGGCACACCAGTCGACGTAGCAGCAAGCAACATCGAGGAGGGCACACACGTGCGGGAGAACGAGAACCTGCCGTTCGGGTTGGCGGAGTATCGCGGCCGGCTGGCCGCGATGCGCGCCGGGATGGCAGCGCGCGGGATCGACCTCGCGCTGGTCAGCATCCCGGAGAACATCTACTACCTGACCGGCTACACCACGCTGGGCTACTACATGTACCAGACCCTGCTGGTGCCGGTCGACAGCGAGCCGCTGCTGCTGACGTACCGGGAAGAACTGATCAACATCGAGCGGCTGTCCTGGCTGGAGCGGTACGTCAACTACGGCGTCGGCGACGACCCGGTGCAGGTCACCATCGACACGATCGCCGGGCTCGGCGTGGCCGGCAAGACGCTGTCCATCGAGGAGAGCGGGTTCTTCTTCCCGATCAGGACGTACAAGAAGCTGGCGGCCGGGCTCGCCGGGGTGTCCTTTGTGGACGGTAGCGGGCTGGTCGAGGCGGGGCGGCTCATCAAGTCGCCGGCCGAGATCGGCTACATCAGGCAGGCCGCCCGGGCCGCGATGGCCGGCATGGAGCAGGCGCTGGTCGAAGCCCGGCCCGGCAACACCGAGAACGACGTGGCCGCCGCGGTCTACCGGGCCACCTTGCGGCACGGCAGCGAATACCCGGGCAGCCCGCCGTACGTGATCAGCGGCGAGCGCTCCGGCCTGCCGCACGGCACCTGGGAGGGCCGCCGGCTGCGTGATGGCGACATCGTCTTCCTCGAGTTCTCCGGCTGCGTCAAGCGGTACAGCGCGGCGATGATGCGCACCGCGTTCATCGGCGACCCGCCGCCCGCGGTGCGCGGCCGGGCCGATGCGGTGCTGGACGGGCTGGCCGCGGCGATCGGGGCCATCCGCCCCGGCGTGACCTCCGGCGAGGTGGACGAGGCCTGCCGCCGGACGATGAACAAGCACGGCTTCGGCGACCACACCCACGAGACCGGCTACTCGATCGGCGTCTGCTACCCGCCCGGCTGGAACGAGAGCCACATCATGAACCTGCATCCGGGCGACCCGACCGTGCTGCGCCCGAACATGGTCTTCCACCTGGTGCCGTCGCTGATCGTGCCGGAGTTGCAGGGCCACGTCGGGTTCTCCGAGACGGTCGTGGTCACCGAGGACGGCTGCGAGGTGCTCACCGACAAGGTCGTGGCCCGCGAGTTGCAGATCCTGCCGGGTGACCGGTCGGACGCGGTGCCGGCGGGGGCGGCGACCCGATGAGCCGGCTCGCCGTGCTCGGCGGGCCCGCGGCGGTGCCCGACGGCATAGACGAGAGCCACTGGCCCGACGTCGCCGAGGCCGACATCGAGGCGGTCGTCGACACGCTGCGGTCCGGCCGGCTGAGCTGGTTCAACGACGACCAGGTGCACGCGCTCGAACAGGACTGGGCGCGCCAGGTCGGTGTGGCGCACTGTGTGGCGTTCAACAGCGGCACCGCGGCACTGCACGCCGCGGTGGCCGCGGTCGGCGTCGGGCCGGGTGACGAGGTGCTGGTGCCGGCGCTGAGCTTCCTGGCGTCGGCCACGTCGGTGCTGCACCACCAGGGCGTCCCGGTGTTCGTCGATGTCGACCCGGTGACGTTCACCCTCGACCCGGCCGACCTCGAGCGGCAGCTGAGCCCGCGGACCAAGGCGATCGTCGCCGTGCACCTGCACGGGTTGCCGGCCGACCTGGCGCCGATCATGGCGTTCGCCCGGGCCCACGGGCTGGCCGTGATCGAGGATGCCGCGCAGGCGCACGGCGCCACGTATGGCGGGCGGCCGGTCGGGTCGATCGGTGCGGTGGGCGCGTTCAGCATCATGGCCGGCAAGAACCTGGCGACGGCCGGCGAGGGCGGGCTGCTCACCACCGACGACCCGGCGCTGCGCAACCGCGCGGACGCGGTCAAGATGTTCGGCGAGCGCGTCGGCCCGGACGGCCAGCGTGACTACAACGCCCACACCGTCGGCTTCAACTACCGGCTGAGCTCCATCCTGGCCGCGTTCGCCCGCAGCCAGTTGCACCGGCTCGACCAGTACACCAAGCAGGTCCGCGAGGGTGCCGAGCGGCTGGCCGAGGTGCTGGCCGAGCTGCCCGGGGTGCTGCCGCCGCTGGTGCCGCCCGGCCGGACGCACGTCTACCACCACTTCCGGGTGCGCCTCGACCCGCAGGCCGCCGGGCTGGACCTGCCGGTCGGCCTGTTCCGGCAGGTGGTCAGCGACGCGCTGGCGGCCGAGGGCGTCCCGGTGTCCAGTTACCAGACCCGCCCGCTGCCCGGGCAGACGCTGTTCGGCCAGCGTGTCGGCTACGGCCGCGGCTGCCCGTGGACCTGCGGGCACACCTCCCGCGAGGTCAGCTACCGGGCGGCCGACTACCCCGCGACGCTGGCGGTGATCCGCGGCACGCTGCTGGTCGGCAGCCGGCTGTGCATGGCCTCGCTGCGTGACCCGGTGGCCGTCGACCGGTACGCCGCCGCCTTCCAGAAAGTGCTGGCCCACAAGGACGAGTTGGTCCGGTACGCCCGCTCGATCGACTACGCCGACCCCTGGGAACAGGAGAGCCGGCTGTGGTGACGCTGCCCGTACGACAACCGATTGGACTCGCAATGCACTCTGCCACTGCCGAGCTGACGCTGACCGATCTGGCTGCCCGGATCCGCCGGCACGTCGTCGAGCTGGCGGCCAACAGCCCGGGCGCGCACGTCGGCGGCTCGATGTCGGTCACCGAGATCCTCACCGTGCTGTTCTTCGACGACGTGCTGCGGGTCGACCCGGCGCGGCCGGACTGGCCGGACCGCGACTACTTCATCTTCAGCAAGGGGCACTCCTCGGCCGCGCTCTACGCGGTGCTGGCCGAGCGTGGCTTTTTCCCGGTGGAGGAACTGGCCACCTACAAGCAGCCGGGCTCGCGGCTGCCCGGCCACCCGTCCAAGGGCATCCCCGGGGTGGAGCTGGCCACCGGTTCGCTCGGTCACGGCCTGCCCGTCGGCGTGGGGCTGGCTCTGGGCGCCAGCCGGGACGGCGCCGACAACCGGGTCTTCGTCGTGCTGGGCGACGGCGAGTGCCAGGAGGGCTCGAACTGGGAGGCGGCGATGGCCGCGGCCCACTACCGGCTGGAAAACCTCGTCGCGATCGTCGACCGCAACCAGTTCCAGGAGGACGGCCCGACCGAGCAGATCATGGCGCTGGAGCCGTTCGCCGACAAGTGGCGCAGCTTCGGCTGGGGAGTGACCGAAGTGGACGGTCACGACGTGCACGCGCTCGGTGCGGCCCTGCACCAGCTGCCGGTCACCCCGGGCCGCCCGACATGCGTGATCGCGCAGACGGTGAAGGGTCACGGGCTGTCGTTCACGTCGAACACGCATGCCTGGCACTACGGCAAGTTCACGCCGGAGCAGCGCCGGCAGGCCCTGGTGGAGCTGGGCTTCAACCCGGAGGAGCGGCCGTGACCGCCGCGGTCGGCGTCGTGGCGGGCAGCCCGGCCCTGCCGGGCAGCCCGGAGTGGGTCGCCGAGCATGGACTGTCCGCTGTGGACACTTCGCGGCTCGCGCAGCTGGACGCGGCCGGCAGCGACGGCCGGGTCTACTCGGTCGAGGGCGACCTCGGTGACTTCGGCGGGCTGGCCTTCGCCGAGCGCTACCCGAACCGCTTCCTCGACATGGGCATCGCCGAAGCCAACCTGATCGGCACCGCGGCCGGCCTGGCGATGCGCGGCAAGATCGCGTTCGTCAACACGTTCGGCAGCTTCGCGCTGATGCGGGCGTGCGAGCAGGTCCGGCTCGAGGTGGCCTACCACGCCTCCAACGTCAAGATCGTCGGCACCTTCACCGGGATCGCGGCCGGCTTCTCCGGGCCCACGCACCACTGCGCGGAGGACATGGCCATCGCCCGGGCGCTGCCCGGGATGGTCGTGCTGGCACCGGCCGACGCGGTCGCGGCCTACCAGTTGACCGCCGCGGCGGCGCGCTACCAGGGCCCGGTCTACATCCGGCTCGGGGTCGACCCGACCCCGCAGGTCTACGACCACAACGCGACCTTCGCCATCGGCGGCTCGAACGTGCTGCGGGACGGCGGCGACGTCACGATCGTCGCGGCCGGCCTGACCACCGTGGCGACCGCGCTGGCCGCCGCGACGCAGTTGGCCGGCCGCGGCATCGAGGCCCGGGTGGTCGACCTCTACTCGGTCAAGCCGCTGGACCGTGCGGTGCTGGTCGACTCGGCCCGGCAGACCGGCCTCGTCGTCTCCATCGAGGAGCACTCCACGATCGGTGGCGTCGGCAGCGCGGTCGCCGAGGTGCTGGCCGAGGAGTTGCCCACCCCGGTGCACATGATCGGGCTGCCGGACGAGTTCGCCCATGAGGTCTGCTCGTACGCCGCCCAGTTGCGCCGCTGCGGCCTGGACGCCGACAGCGTCGCCGCAACCGTCGAGAACCAGGTCCAGAGGTGGAAGCGATGAATGAGGCAACTCTCGGCGTGCTGATGCTCGCCGGCAAGATGGCCGACGTGCCCGGCTGCATGGCGGCCGAGGAGACGTTCCCGTACCCGGTGCGCCGGCTGGTCGTGGCCGGCTCGAAGACCCCGTACAGCCAGGACGACGCCGAGGCGATGCTGCCGCTCTACGTGGCCGCCGCGCAGCGGTTGGAGCAGGAGGGGGTGCGCGTCATCACCGCCAACTGCGGGCTGATGGCGCTCGTGCAGGACCGGATCGCCGCCACCGTGCGGGTGCCGGTCGTGCTCTCCAGCCTGGTCGCGGTGCCCACGGTGGCCCGGATGATCGCGCCCGGCCGGCGGATCGGCGTGCTCACGTTCTTCGCCTCCGCCGTGGACGAGCGCAACTTCGCCGCCTGCGGCTGGTCCAGCGACGACTACCCGGTCAGCGTGGCCGGGGTCGGCGACTACGACTCCTGGCAGGAGTTCCTGCGCACCAAGGAGGTGGGCGCCGAACTCCGTGGCCGGTTGCGGGCCGACCTGCGCGAGGTCATCGACGACCTGCTGCGCCGGGAGCCGGAGATCGGCGCGCTGGTCACCGAGTGCACGATGCTCCCGGCGGTGCTGGACGACGTCCGGGCCGAGTTGCCGGTGCCGGTGTTCGACATCCTGTCCGTGCTGGACTGGGCGATGAGCGGGTTCAGCCGGCCGGTGCGGGCGGAGGTGCCCACCGGTGTCTGACTTCTTCCAGCTGGTCCCGCGGATCCACTACGGCGCCGGGGCAGCCGTGGCCGCCGGCCCGGCGCTGCGCGAGCTCGGCGTCCGGCAGCCGCTGGTGGTCTGCGACCCCGGTGTGGTGTCGGCCGGTGCCTGCGACCCGGTGCTGGCCTCGCTCAAGGACGCCGGCATCGCCTACACCCTGTTCACCGATGTGCGGACGAACCCGTCCGAGCGGAACGTGCACGCCGCCGCGACGGCCTACGCCGACGCCGAGTGCGACGGCATGGTCGGCGTCGGCGGCGGCAGCGCGATGGATGTGGCCAAGTCGGCCGTGACCGTGCTCGCCGGCGGCGGCGACATCGCCGAATACGAGGACGGCGCGCGCGTCGTCACCGGGCCGTACCCGCCGCTGCTGCTGGCGCCGACGACGGCCGGCACCGGCAGTGAGGCGGTGGCCGGCGCGATCATCACCGACAGCCGGCGGGTGTTCAAGATGCACATCGTCGCGGTGCCGGCGCACGTGGCGATCTGTGACCCGGAGCTGACCCACAGCCTGCCGGCCGGGCCGACCGCGGCGTCGGGCATCGACGCGCTGGCGCACGCCATCGGCGCGTACGTCTCGGTGGAGCGGCAGCCGCTCGCGGACGGGATGGCGCTCTACGCGATCTCCACGATCGTCCGGGCGCTGCCCCGCGTGGTCGCCGACGGCGGCGACCGCGCCGCCCGGGCCGACATGATGGTCGGCAGCCTGTCGGCCGGCATCTCGATGAAGGGCGGCGGCGCGGTCGACCACGCCTTCGCCCACGCCGTCAACGCGATCTTCGACGTGCACCACGGTGCCGGTGTGGCGATGTTCCTGGCCGACGGCATGGAGTTCAACCTGCCGCACCTGCCGGAGCGGTTCGCCGACATCGCCCGCGCGCTCGGGGTGACCGCGGTCGAGTCCGACCCGGCGCGGCTCGGACTGGCCGGCATCGGCGTTGTCCGCCGGCTCGTCGCCGACCTGCCGCTGCCCCGGCCGGCCGACGCCGGCATCACGGCCCGGCACGTGCCGGAGCTGACCGCCAAGGTGCTTTCCGACGGCTTCCATCTCGGCCTCAACCCGGTGCCGCTCGGCGCCGCGGATGCCGAGCGGATTCTGCGCACCGTCATCCAGCGGGAGACACGATGACCTCGCTCATCGCCGGGCCGGCCGCCGCACGCTCCGCCGGGACCGGCCGCGGGCCGGGCGCCGGCGGCGGTGGCGGTGGCGGACTGGCCGCGTGGTACGCCGAGTACGGGTTGAACAGCCGGGCCACCTGCCGGCGGGCCCAGTTGGAGCTGGCCCGCGCCGACCGCCGGATCCTCTCGGTGGAGAACGACCTCGGCCTGCCCGAGGTGCCGTTCGACCGCGAGCTGCCCGGGCAGTATCTCCAGGTCGGCATCGCCGAGGCGAACCTGCTCAGCGTCGCCGCCGGGCTCGCGATGTGGGGCAACCTGCCGTTCGTCAACACGTTCGCGGTGTTCGCCACGATGCGCGCCTGCGAGCAGCTTCGCCTGGACATCGCGTACGCCGGGGCGAACGTGAAGGTGATGGGCTACTACACCGGGCTGTCCGGCGGGCACGCCGGGCCGACCCACTCCTGCATCGAGGACATCGCGATCACCCGGGCGATCCCCGGGCTGACCGTGCTGTCGCCGGCCGACGCCTACGAGACCTACCTGGCCACCAAGGCGGCCGCCAGCCACCCCGGGCCGGTCTACCTGCGCGCCAGCCGGGCCGCCACGCCCGCGGTCTACCGGGACGAGTACGACTTCCGCATCGGCCGCGCGGTACGGCTGCGGGACGGCGCGGACGTGACGATCGTGGCCACCGGCTGCCTGATGGTCAGCGAGGCGCTGCGGGCCGCCGACCTGCTCGCGGCCGACGGGGTCGAGTGCGGTGTGCTGAACGTGCACACGCTCAAGCCGCTGGACACCGACGCGATCGTGGCGGCCGCCCGCGGCAGCCGGCTGCTGGTCACCTGCGAGGACCACAACGTCATCGGCGGGCTCGGCTCCGCGGTGGCCGGCGTGGTCAGCGGGCAGGCGCCGGTGCCGGTGCTCCGCTACGGCGTGCCCGACCAGTACTGCGGACAGACCGCGGAGTACGAGGACATGCCGGCGCGGTACGGCTTCGGGGCCGGCGACATGTACGAGGGCGTCCGCGCGTGGCTCGCGAGTCACTGACCGCCGACCCGGCCGCCGACGCCGGGCCGCCCGCCGACCGGGCCGCCGGGCCGCCCGCCGACCGGGCCGCCGGGCCGGCCGACGTCGACCCGGGCGGCGGGCCGGGCGGCGGCTCGCGAGCCGGTGCCGGGTCGGGGGTCGGTTGGGCGGCGCGGGGGGCACCGGAGCTGCGGGTGGGGCCGGGCGTACTGGCCGAGGCGGGCGCGGTGCTGACCGCGCTGCGGATCCGCCGGCCGCTGCTGGTGACCGACCCGGGCGTCCTCGCCGCCGGCTGGCCCGACCGGGTCGCGGCGGTGGTGCGGGCGGCCGGCCTACCGGTGCGGATCTGGGCTGGCATCACCGCCGGGCCGCGGGTCGACGCGGTGGACCGGTGCCGGGACGCGCTGCTGGCCGGGGATCACGACGGGCTGCTGGCGGTCGGCGGCGGAAGCGTGCTGGACGTCGCCAAGGCCTGCTCCGGGCTCGTACCGGCCGGCGGCTCGGTGCTCGATCACGAGCGGCTGGACGGGTTCGCCCCGCCTGGCCCACCGGTCGTCGCGGTACCGACGACGCCCTGCGGCGGCGGTGAGGTCTCCGGACACGCGGTGATCGCCACCGCGACCGGTCGCCGGTTCGCCGTCGGCGGCCGCTGGCTGGTGCCCCGCGCGGTGCTGGCCGACCCGGGGACAGTCGCGACAACGCCGGCCCCGGTGGCCGCCGACACGGTGATCGACTCGCTGCTGCACGCCATCGAGGCGTACCTGGCCCGGGCCGCCAGCCCGTACACCGACCTGCTGGCCCGGGCCGCGGTGAGCGCGATCAGCACCTCGGCGGTGCCGGCGCTGGCCGGCGACGGTGCCGCCCCGGCCGGTTCGATGACCCAGCTGATGACCGGTTGCCTGACCGCCGGGTTGGCCATGGCGAATGCCAACGCCGGTGCGGTGCACGCCCTGGGCTACCCGCTGACCAGCGTCTACGGCATCTCGCACGGCCGGGCCAACGCGCTGGTGGCAGGGCCGGTGCTGCGCGCGATGGCGGCCGGCCGCCCGGACCGCTACGCCGAGCTGGCCCGGCTCTGCACGGGTCCGGCCGCGGCGGGCCCACCGGGCCCCGGTCCGGCCGCGGCGGGCCCGTCCGGCACGCGGTGGTGGGGGAACGTGGCCGCCCCGGCCGGTGACCTGGCCGGGGCCGTCGAGGAGTTGCTCGGCCTGCTCGGCGTGGCGACCGGGCTGGCCGGTCACGGGGTGCCGGCCGGCGACCTGCCCGAGCTGGCCCGGCTGGCCGGCGGCTACGGGCCCGTGCTCCGCAACGCCCCGGTCAGGCTGGCCGCTGCCGACCTGCTCCGGCTGTACGAGCTGGCCTGGCCGGCCGGTGACCGGGTGGACAGGGCTCGGGAGGACGACCGGTGACGGCTCCGGCGGAGATGATCGAGCTGCTCCGGCGGCTGGTCGAGGTGGACTCGCCGACCGGTGATCCGGCGGCCTGCGGGCTGGTGCACGACGTCCTGGCGCCGCAGTTCGCGGCGCTCGGCGGCGCGGTCGAGCGGGTCGTCGCGGCCGATCGGCGGCCGGTGCTGCTGGCCCGCTGGGGGGCCGGGCCGGGCCCGCTGCTGCTCGGCCACGTCGACACGGTGTTCGGCCCGGACGAGACCAGCAGGCGGCCGTTCGCGGTGGCCGGCCGGCACGCCCGCGGCCCGGGCGTCTTCGACATGAAGGCCGGGCTGGTGCAGCTCGTGTTCGGGCTGCGCGAGCTGGCTGCCGGCGGCGGGATCCCGGCGCTGACCGTCCTGCTGAACGCGGACGAGGAGATCGGCAGCCCCGGCTCGGAGCCGCTGATCCGGGCGGCGGCCGGCCGGGCCAGCTGCGCGCTGGTGCTGGAGGGTGCCGGCCCGCAGGGTGCGGTGAAGTCGGCCCGCAAGGGCATCGGCCTCTACCGGGTGGAGGTGGACGGGGTCGCCGCGCACTCCGGGTTGGACCCCGAGAAGGGCGTGAACGCGATCACCGAGCTGGCCGGCCAACTGCTGGACATCGAGGGGCTGGCGGCCAGCGAGGCGGGCACCACGGTCAACGTCGGGGTGGTGGCCGGCGGCACCGGCCGCAACGTGGTGCCGGCCGGTGCCGGCGCCGACTTCGAGACCCGGTTCTGGACGCTGGCCGAGGGGCGCCGGGTGGACGCCGCCCTGCGCCGGCTGCGGCCGCGGCGCGAGCGCGGGGCCGTCCGGCTCTCCGGTGGGGTGCACCGGCAGCCGATGGAGCGCACCGCGCAGGTCGCCCGGCTGGTCGCGGCGGCCCGGCGGTGCGCCGCCGCGGACGGCTGGCAGGTGGGCGAGATGCGGGTCGGCGGCGTCAGCGACGGCAACATCACCGCCGCCCTCGGCCTGCCGACCCTGGACGGGCTCGGCGCGGAGGGCTGGGGCGCGCACACCGCGGACGAGGTGGCCGACGTGGCCGCGATGCCCCGGCGGGCGCGCTGGCTGGCCGGGCTGGTCGGCGCGGCGGCCGAGCTGTTCCCGACCGACCCGGCCGCCCCGGCCGCCCCGGCCGAAGACCGCGCCGGCGGCCCGGAAGTGCGATGAATTGTGCCAGCTGTGGTATGTCTTCTGAACCGACAAGGGGTGGTGCGGTCATGGACGTGGAGTCGTCCGAACGACCGGGGGAGGTCGCGCCGGCCGTGGTGGCGGGCGCGCCGCCAGTGGCCGAGCTGGGGCCGCTGTCGTCCGGCCAGGAGCAGTTGTGGTTCCTCGACCAGTTGGCGCCCGGCGAGCCGACCTACAACGTGACGCTGGCCTTCCGGCTGCGCGGGCCGGTCGACGCCGGCCTGCTCGGACAGGCGCTGACCCGGCTGGTGGCGCGGCATGACGCGGTGCGGGCCACCTTCGGCGCCGCGGACGGCACGCCGTACCAGGTGATCGCCGCGCCGGGTCCGGTCGAGCTGACCATCACCGACCTGACCGGCCGGCCGCCGGCCGAGGCGGCGGCTGCCCTCGACGCCGAGCTGGCGGCCCAGATGGCGGCCCCGTTCGACCTCGGCGCCGGCCCGCTGTACCGGTTCCGGCTGGTCCGGCTCGCGGCCGACGACCAGGTGTTCTGCCTCGCCGTGCACCACGCGGTGGTCGACGGCTGGTCCACCGGCATCCTGACCCGTGAGCTGGCGACGATCTACCAGGCGCTGGCCGCGGGGGACGAACCCCGGCTGCCCGAGCTGCCCACCCGGTACGCCGACTTCGTCGACTGGCAGCGCGAGCAGTTGGCGACCGGCGGGTTCGACGACCAGTTGGCGTACTGGCAGGGCCGGTTGGCCGACCTGCCGGTGCTCGAGCTGCCCACCGACCGGCGCCGGCCGGCGGTGCCCAGCTTCGGTGGTGACTCGGTGGACGTCGACTACCCGGCCGAGCTCATCGGTGGGCTGCGGGCGGCCGGCGAGAAGCACGGCGCCTCCCTGTTCATGCTGCTGGCGACCGCGGTGAACGTGGTGGCGGGCCGGTACAGCGGCCAGCTGGACATCCCGCTGGGCATCTCGACCCTGGGCCGCACCGAGCCGGAGTACGAGTCGGTCGTCGGCCTGTTCACGAACATGGTGGTGCTGCGGGTCGACCTGTCCGGTGACCCGACGCTGGCCGATCTGGTCGAACGGGTCGCGGACGAGACATTCGACGTGCAGGAGAACCAGGACCTCCCGTTCGACAAGGTGGTGGAGCGGATCCACCCCGTGCGCGACGCCAGCTGGAACCCGCTGTTCCAGGTCTCCATGCAGCTGCTCGGCGCGGGCAGCGCCGGCACCGGGTTCGAGCTGCCCGGGGTGGCGAGCACCGCGCTGCGGCTGGCCAAGGTGCGGTCCCGGTTCGACCTCACGATGACGTTCCTGGAGACCGCGGACGGGCTCGGCCTGCACCTGGAGTACTCCACCGACCTGTTCGACCGGTGGCGGATCGAGGCGTTCGCCGAGCACGTCGGGGTGGTGCTGGCGGCGATCGTCGCCGAGCCGCAGACCCCGCTGTCCCGGGTGCCGCTGCTGACGGTGGCCGAGCGGGCCGAGCTCCTCGGCTACGGCCGCGGGGAGCAGGTCGACTACCCGCACGAACCGGTGCACCAGCTGATCGCCCGGTACGCCGCCGAGCATCCGGACACGGTGGCCGCCACCTGCGCCGGCCAGCAGCTGACCTACGGGGAGCTCGACCGCCGGGCCGGCCAGCTGGCGCGCTGGCTGCAGGCCCGCGGCGCCGGCCCCGAGCAGGTCGTCGCCGCGCTGGTGGAACGGGATCTCGACGCCCTGGTCGGGCTGGTCGGGGTGATCAAGGCCGGGGCGGCGTTCGCGGTGCTCGACCCGGCCAACCCGGACAGCCGGCTGGATTTCATGCTGCGCGACACCGGCGCCCCGGTGGTGCTCACCCAGGCCCGGCTGGCCGACCGGCTGCCCGACCGGCCCGGCGTCACCGTCCTGCGCCTGGACACCGACTGGCCGCAGGTCGAGGCGGTGCCGGCGGCCGAGCCGGCGCGCGAGCTGGCGACCCGCGACAGCCTCGCGTACGTCCTCTACACCTCAGGCTCGACCGGCCAGCCCAAGGGCGTGCTGATCGAGCACCGGGCGCTCAGCTCGTTCATCGCGGCGTACCGGCGCACCTTCGACCTCGAGCCCGGCGACCGGATGCTGCAGCTGGCGGCACTGTCGTTCGACATGTCGCAGGGCGAGATCTTCACCGGCCTGTCGGTCGGCGCCACGCTGGTGCTGGTGCCCAAGGATGTAGGCGCCTCGCCGGAGGCGCTGGGCGGGCTGATGCGGTCGGAGCGGGTCAGCTACATCTGCATGTCCCCGGCGATGCTCTCGCTGGTCGACGCCGGCCCGTACCCGGAGCTGCGGAAGATCATGGTCGGCGGCGAGGCCTGCCCGGGCGAGATGGTCAACAAGTGGAACCTGCCCGGCCGCCGGATGGTGAACGTGTACGGCCCGACCGAAGCGGCGGTCGGCTGCACCGAGCACCTGTGCGCGCACGTGCCGTACGAGTCGGTGCCGCCGATCGGCCGGCCGCACCTGGAGCGCCAGCTCTACGTCGTGGACGAGTGGCAGAACCTGGTGCCCCGCGGCATCCCCGGCGAGCTGCTGATCGGCGGCGACGAGGGCCTGGCCCGCGGCTACCTGAACCAGCCCGGGCAGACCGCGGCGAAGTTCATCACCGACCCGTTCCAGCCCGACCGGCAGGTCTACCGCAGCGGCGATCTCGTGCGCTGGAACGTCGACGGCGAGCTGGAGTTCCTCGGTCGCCTCGACAGCCAGGTGAAGCTGCACGGCCTGCGGATCGAACTGGAGGAGATCGAGGCGGCGCTGCTGGCCCACCCGCGGGTGGCCACCGCGGTCGTGCTGCTGCGCCCGGACGCCACCGGCGAGGGCCGGCTGGTCGGCTACGTCGTCGCCGAAGGCCCCGTCGTCGCCGAAGGCCCCGTCGTCGCCGAGGGCGCCGTCGTGGCCGAGGGCCCCGCGCCGACCGTGGCCGAGCTGCGCCAGCACCTGGCCGACCGGCTGCCGGCGTACATGGTGCCGGCGGCCTGGCTGTTCCTGGACACGTTCCCGCTCACCTCGGCCCGCAAGGTCAACCGGGCCGCGCTGCCGGACCCGGCGGCGGAGGCCGACCCGACCGGGCCGGAGGCGGCGCCCGGCAGCCCGACCGAGGCGCAGGTGGCGGCGATCTTCGCCGAGGTGCTCGGGGTCGCCGGCGTCGGCGCCGACGCCGGCTTCTTCGAGCTGGGCGGCGACTCGCTGCGCGCGATGCGCGCGATCAGCCGGCTCAACAAGGCCTTCGGCGTCAAGGTCAGCGTCCGGACGCTCTACCGCTCGGCCCAGGTGCGGGCGATCGCCGCGGTCATCGACCAGCTGACCAGCGGAGCCGGCCGGTGACGACCGGTCCCGGTCCGGCGGGGGCGGCTGACCCCGGGGACGAGCCGGCCACGCTGCTCCCGCTGCGGCCCGGCGGCGGCCGGCCGCCGCTGTGCTGCGTGCACCCGGTCTCCGGCTCGGCGTACGGCTACGGCGGGCTGGCTGGGCTGCTGCCGGCCGAGCAGCCGGTGTACGGCCTGGAGGCGCCGGGCTTCGACGACGACCGGGAGCCGCTGGACTCGGTGCCGGCGCTGGCGGCCGACCACGTGCGCACCCTCGACCGGCTGCTGCCGGGGCTGATCGGTGGCCTGCTGGGCTGGTCCACCGGCGGGCTGGTCGCCTACGAGATGGCCGCGCTGCTGGCCGCCGCCGGGCGGCCGGTGCCGGCGCTGATCCTGGTCGACTCCCCCGCCCCGGCCCCGGCCCCGCTGCCGGCCGAGCAGGACATCGTGCGCCAGTTCGTGCACGACCTGCTCGGCACGGCTGGCGCGGTGCCCGCGGATCTTGCCGCGGCCCTCGGGTCACGGCCCGACCTGCCGGCGGCGGTGTTCGAGTCGGTCGAGCGGGCCGGGCTGTTCCCGGCGGAGATGGACGCCGAATTCCTGGCCAATCGCTACCACGTGTTCCGGGCCAGCGTGGTCGCGATGTACGCCTACCGGCCTGACCCGGGCGGGCGCCGGCCGGTGACGCTGGTGGTCGCCAGCGGATCGCGGCGTGACCTGATGCGCTGGGCGGAGGTCACCGGCCCGGTGACCGAGGAAGTGCTGCCCGGTGACCACTACTCGATCTGGAGCGGCGCGGCGCTGGCCGAGCTCGGCCGGCTGGTACGGCGCTGCCTGGACGAGGTACCCGCGGCAACCCCGGCAGCCGGAGGCTAGCCCGATGGCCCAGGACGACACCCAGACCCCGACCGCTCCCGGGCCGGACGCCCTCGCGCCGGACGCCCTCGGGCCGGACCTGCCCGGGCCGGACGCCATCGGGGCCGCTCCCGGGCCGGACGCCCTCGCGCCGGACCTGCCCGGGCCGGACGCGCCGGGAGCCGATGGTCCGGACGTGCCCGGCGCAGGCTCCGAGGAACCCGACGACGGCGGGCTGTGGCGGAACACCGACTTCCTGAAATTCTGGTTCGGGGAGACGCTGTCGCTGTTCGGGACACAGGTCACGATCCTGGCCGTGCCGGCGACCGCGGTGCTGGTGCTGCACGCCGGCCCCGAGCAGCTGGGCCTGCTGCGGTTCCTGCAACTGGTGCCGTACCTGATCTTCGGGATGCTGTTCGGGGTGCTGGTCGACCGGACCCGCCGCCGCCCGATGATGTTCATCGCGAACACCGCCCGGATGCTGCTGATCGGGCTGGTGCCGATCCTGTCCGTACTGGGCCAGCTGCACCTGGCCACGCTCTACGTGGTCACCTTCGGGGTCGGCACCGCCGCCCTGCTCTACGACGTGAGCTGGATGTCGTACATACCCGCGCTGATCCGGGACAAGCGGTACCTGGTCGAGGCGAACGCCAAGCTGGGCACCACGCTCTCGTCCGCCGACGCCGCCGGGCCGGGCATCGCCGGGGCGCTGATCGGCGCGCTGACCGCGCCGATCGCGATGGCCGTGGACGCGTTCTCGTACCTGCTGGCGCTGGTGTCGCTGCGGCTGATCCGCACCCCGGAGCCGGCGCCGGTGTCGTCCGGCGGCCGCCGGCTGTTGCCCGAGCTGCGCGAAGGTATGCGGTTCGTCTTCACCAACCGGTACGTCCGGGCGGTCGCGATCGTCGGCGGCCTGTGCAACTTCTTCATCTCGGCCAACCAACCGCTGCTGATCTTCTACGCGCTGAACGACCGGTCGATCAAGCCCGGCGTGCTCGGCCTGATCTTCTCCGCCGCCGCGGTCGGTGGCGTCCTCGGCGCGCTCCGGGCCAGGGCGCTGATCAAGCGGCTGCCGCTGGGCCGGCTCTACCTCGGTGGCCTGGCGCTGACGTTCGGCGCGCCGATCCTGGTACCGGCCGCCGCCGGCCCGACCCTGCTGGTGGCGGTGCTGTTCGCGGCGTCCCTGTTCCTCATGTTCGCCAGCGTCAGCGTGGTGAACGTGATCATCATCAGCATGCGCCAGACGCTGACCCCGGGCCCGCTGCTCGGCCGGATGACCGCCGCCGTGCGCATGCTGCTGTTCGGCGGCGGGGCGATCGGCGGTCTGCTGGGCGGCCTGCTCGGCGCGGCCGTCGGGGCGCACAGCGCGCTGTGGATCTCGGCGGTCGGCTCGCTGGTCGCCTTCCTGCCGATCGCGCTTTCCCCGGTGGCCCGGCTGCGCGCGATGCCCACCGCCGAGGCCGCCACCTGATCGCTGATGGACAGACCGGTGGCGCCTACGGGAGGTAGGAGCAGGCGGCCGCCGTAGGCGCCGGTGCAGGTCGCGGTGCCGTACGGCGGAGCGATCGCCATCGGTCAGGGCTGGCGGTCTGCGCCGGGTACTGCCCATGATCGAGCGATGACGACACGCGTGCGATTCGATCGGCTGGAGACCGAGCGGCTCATCATGCGACGCTGGCAGGAGTCCGACCGGGCACCGTTCGCCGAGCTGAACGCCGACCCCGAAACCATGCGGTTCTTCCCGAACACGCTGGACCGCGCGGCCAGCGACGCGCAGGTCGAGACGATCGAGACGCGGTTCGACCGGCAGGGGTTCGGATTCTGGGCGCTGGAGGTGGCCGCGACCGGCACGTTCATCGGGTTCACCGGCCTCAACCCGCTGCCGGACGGCGTCCCCGGCGCCGGCGGCATGGAGGTCGGCTGGCGGCTGGCCAGGCACGCCTGGCATCACGGCTACGCCACCGAGGCGGCCCGGGCCGCGCTCGGCGTCGCCTTCGACACCATCGGCCTGCCCGAGATCTGGTCCCTGACCGCGGTCCGCAACGAACCGTCCCAGGCCGTCATGCGCCGGCTTGGGTTGACGGAGACGACCCGGTTCGACCACCCCCGGATCCCGCCGGGCGATCCGCTCCGACCGCAGGTGGCCTATCACGGCACCCGCCCGGCCGCGTCCACACGCCCATGAGCACGCGCCAAGCTGGCAGGAGCGCCCACCCCTCCCACGCCAGGAGAGAAGGACGCCCCAGCCATGAGGAGAAGCCCGACACACGGCTCCTCCCGTTCCCATCCCCGTCGTGCCCCAAGCCGGCACCAACAACGACGGCCGCGGCGTGCTTGCCCGCTGGCGCCGCGACGGCCGGCCGACCGATGCCGGGTCCGGGGCTTCGGCTGGACGGGAGCCGGCATGGTCAGGTACCGGCGGGGTTGGGCGGGCCCAATCCGGGGCGCCCGGCGCGGGCCCCCCGAGGCGCCGCGCAGGAGACCGCCTTTTCGGGCAGCCGGCCGCCGCGCTGCTGGCCGGCGTGGTACCAGTCCACTGTGGTGAACCAGAAGCGGCCAGGGCCGCGCCAGGCGTGGTGGCTGACGGCGCTGATGGTCGTTGGTGTTGTCCTTACGGTCGGCGCAGTGGTGCTGATCGTCCTGGTCGTGGTTGGCACCGTTCCACTGTGGACGCTCGCCCTGCTGTCGCTGGGCGTCTGGGGCCCTATCACGCTGACGGTGTCGGCAGTGCTGTCGCGGTACGTCACCCGGGTGAAGCGGCTGAAAGCGATCGGCATGCCGGTACGGGCGACCGTCGTCGCCATCAATCAGACGGCATCGCGGATCGGCGGGCGACCGGTGCTGCGGATCACC
>JBBWZH010000432.1:0-5436 GCA_039648995.1 Mycobacteriales bacterium | reverse complement strand
AGCACGGCGTGCTGGCCCCGGGCGAGGACGGCACCGCCCAGTACGTCTCGGTCTCGGTGAACGCTCCGTTCCACCGGACGTTCCGGCTGCGCCGGACCGAGCAGGTGGACGGCGCCGCCCGGGCCGTCTTCGGCTGGGGCGGTCCGCCGGAGCTGACCGGCGGGTTCCGTGAGGAGATCACGCTGACCGCGTACGGCAGCGGCGACCTCGGCCTCGGCTGGGCCTGGGGCGCGCCCGGCGACGCGTTCGAGCCGCGCTCGGCCGTCCGCCTCTCCCCCGCCTGACCGCCGGGCTGCCCGTCCGCCCGTCCGCCCCGTTCGCCCGCGGGCGGCCCGGGTGGGCTACATGCTCGCGATCAGCTTGTCGACGCGCTCGTCCACCGAGCGGAACGGGTCCTTGCACAGGACCGTCCGCTGGGCCTGGTCGTTCAGCTTGAGGTGCACCCAGTCGACGGTGAAGTCGCGGCGCTTCTCCTGGGCGCGGCGGATGAACTCGCCGCGCAGCCGGGCCCGGGTGGTCTGCGGCGGCACGTTCTTCGCCTCGAAGATCGCCACGTCGCCGGTCACCCGGTCGACCGCGCCCTTGCGCTCCAACAGGTAGTACAGGCCGCGGCCGCGGTGGATGTCGTGGTAGGCCAGGTCGAGCTGGGCGACCCGGGGCGACGACAGCGACAGCCCGTGCTTGGCCCGGTAGCGCTCGATCAGCTGGTACTTGGTGGCCCAGTCGACCTCGCGGTCGATCGCCGACAGGTCGCCCTCGCCGATCGCGTCCAGGGTGCGGCCCCACAGCTCGACGACCCGCTTCGTGGTGGTGTCGCCGCCGCGCCGGTCGACGAAGTCGGCCGCCTTCTGGTGGTACTCGCGCTGCACGTCCAGCGCCGTCGCCTCCCGGCCGTTGGCCAGCTTCACCCGGCGCTTGCAGGTGATGTCGTGGCTGACCTCGCGGATGGCCCGGATCGGGTTCTCCAGCGTGAGGTCGCGGAAGACCACGCCGGCCTCCAGCATCCGCAGCACCAGGTCGGTCGAGCCGACCTTGAGCAGCGTGGTGGCCTCGCTCATGTTCGAGTCGCCGACGATCACGTGCAGCCGGCGGAACCGCTCGGCGTCCGCGTGCGGCTCGTCCCGGGTGTTGATGATCGGGCGGGACCGGGTCGTGGCCGACGACACGCCCTCCCAGATGTGCTCGGCCCGCTGGCTCACGCAGTAGACCGCGCCGCGCGGGGTCTGCAGCACCTTGCCCGCCCCGCAGATCACCTGCCGCGTGACCAGGAACGGGATCAGCACGTCCGCCAGCCGGGAGAACTCGCCGTGCCGCGCGACCAGGTAGTTCTCGTGGCAGCCGTACGAGTTGCCGGCCGAGTCCGTGTTGTTCTTGAACAGGTAGATGTCGCCGGTGATGCCTTCCTCGTGCAGCCGCCGCTCGGCGTCGACCAGCAGGCCTTCCAGGATGCGTTCGCCGGCCTTGTCGTGGACGACCAGGTCGACCAGGTTGTCGCACTCGGGGGTGGCGTACTCCGGGTGCGAACCCACGTCCAGGTACAGCCGTGCGCCGTTGCGCAGGAAGACGTTGCTGGACCGACCCCAGGAGACCACCCGGCGGAAGAGGTACCGGGCCACCTCATCCGGCGACAGCCGCCGCTGACCGTGGAACGTGCACGTGACCCCGTACTCGTTCTCGATACCAAATATGCGCCGATCCATGCTGTCACCCTACGGCGCGCGGTCCGGGACGGCGCGTGAGCCGCGCTAGTGGATTCGCCCGCCGGCGTGGGTCAGGAGGTGGCCTCGCCGTCCGGGGAGCTCTCGGTCGTCTCCTCGGTGGCGGTCTCCGGCTCCGGCTCCGGTTCGGGTTCGGGTGGTGCGGGCAGCAGCGGGGTCAGCGCGGCGCCGAGGATGCGCTTGAACTTGCGGGTGGGCCGGTTGCGGTCCAGCACGGCGACCTCCAGCAGGGTGGCCGGGATCTCCCGCGGCTGGCCGCCCTCGCCGCCGACACCGGCCAGCGCCTTCACCGCGACGCCGACCGCCTCGGCCAGCGCCGCCTCGTGCCGGTACGACTCGCGCAGCAGCGCGCCGATCGCCTCGGCCTGGCCACCCATCACCACGAAGTCCGGGAAGTCGTTCACCGAGCCGTCGTAGGTGAGCCGGTACAGCTGGTCGCCGTCGGGCGTCTCGCCGACCTCCGCGACGCAGATCTCCACCTCGAACGGCTTCTGTTGGTTGGTGAAGATCTCGCCGAGCGTCGCCGAGTAGAGGTTGGCCAGCCCCCGGCCGGACACGTCGCGCCGGTCGTAGGAGTAGCCGCGCAGGTCGGCGTAGCGGATGCCGCCGGTGCGCAGGGTGTCGAACTCGTTGTAGCGGCCGACCGCGGCGAACCCGATCCGGTCGTAGATCTCGCCGACCTTGTGCAGCGCGGCGGACGTGTTCTCGGCGACGAACAGCACCCCGTCGGCGTACGTCTGCACGACCACGCTGCGGCCGCGGGCGATGCCCTTGCGGGCGTACTCCGAGCGGTCACGCATGACCTGCTCGGCGGAGGCGTAGAACGGCATCGTCATCGCGTCACACCCCCGGGTTCACCGTGCGCTCGGCCACGATCGATTCGGCCAACGTGGCGATCTCGGCGTCGGGCACCCGGCTGGTGCCCTCCGCGGTGGCCAGCAGCACCATCGGGAACAGCCGGCGGGTGAGATCGGGGCCGCCGGTCGCGGAGTCGTCGTCGGCCGCGTCGTAGAGCGCCTCGACGGAGGCGCGGACAATGGCGTCCCGGCCCATCCGGGGCCGCCAGATCTTCTTCAGCGCCCCCCGGGCGAACAGCGAGCCGGAGCCGACCGCGGCGTGCTCGTGCTCCTCGTGCCGGCCGCCGGTGACGTCGTAGCTGAAGATCCGGCCGCCGTCGGCGGCCTCGTCGGCGTCCAGGTCGTAGCCGGCGAACAGCGGGATGACGACCAGCCCCTGCATCGCCGCGCCGAGGTTGTTCCGGATCAACATGGACAGCCGGTTGGCCTTGCCGTCCAGGGTGAGCTGGGTGCCCTCGATCTTCTCGTAGTGCTCCAGCTCGACCTGGAACAGCCGGGTCATCTCGATCCCGACGCCCGCGGTGCCGGCCACCCCGATCAGGGTGTAGTCGTCGGCCGCGTACACCTTCTCGGTGTCCCGCTGGGCGATCATGTTGCCCATCGTGGCTCGGCGGTCGCCGGCCATCAGCACGCCGTCGGCGTAGGTCGCCGCGACGATCGTGGTGGCGCGCGGCGAGAGCCCGGCGGCGCTGCCGGGCGGCAACACGCGGTGCCCCGGTAGCAGCTCCGGCGCCGCCTGGGTGAGGAACTCGGCGAACGAGGAGACACCAGGAGTGAACAGGTGCTGAGGGAGGCTCCCTCCCGGTCCAGCGACTCCGGCCACGTGGCTCCTTGCAGGTCGGCGATGGCATGTGCCATCAGGTCGGCGGCGACAGCGGACCCGGTCGGGCCCGCAGGTACGGTGCGGCGGAACGCCGCGCACCATACCGGGACGGTGATCAGCCGGGCCGGCGGGATCGCGGCGCGGCGACGCAGATCACCCCGGCCGGGCTACTGCCCGCCCTTCTGCACGTACTGCCGGACGAACTCCTCGGCGTTCTCTTCGAGGACCTCGTCGATCTCGTCGAGGATCGCGTCAACGTCCTCGGTCAGCTTGTCATGTCGCTCCTGGACGTCAGGCGAGGCCTCGACGGTCTCTGCGACCTCGTCGACCTCGTCCTGCCGGCGGGTGGCCTTTGACTGGCCGCCGCCTGAGTCCCGAGTGGGCATCCTGGCACCTCCGCGAACCCCGGTGTGATCCCGACATTAGTCGGCGGCACTGACAACGGCACGAACCCGGCCGTCATCCGCCCGCCGAGTAGCTCCGCTCATGGCGAACGCCAACCTGACGCCGGCCGCACCCTGGGGGTTCCGGGACCTCGGCCCCGGCCCAGGACGACCGCGCGACCCTGCGAGCGCTCTCCGCGCACCCTCGCGTGGCCCCGATCGCACCACCCCACGAACCGGCGCCGGTCGCACCGTGGGGGTTCCGGGGGCTCGGCCCCCGGGCCAGCATGACGAGAGCAGCCCTGCCGAGCGCTCTCCGGCCAGTCGCGCCACCTGACGAACCGGCGCCGGTCGCACCGTGGGGTTCCAGGGGCTCGGCCCCCGGGCCAGCATGACGAGAGCGACCCCGGCGAGCGCCTTCCGCGAGCAGACCTCGCCCGTCGCTCAGTGCTGCAGCGCCTCGACCAGCGCCTCGGCCGTCGGCGAGCGGTCGAGCAGGGCTCCGACGTGCGCTTTCGTGCCGCGCTGCGGCTCGAGCGTGGGCACCCGGACCAGCGACTCGCGGCCCAGGTCGAAGATCACCGAATCCCACGAGGCGGCGGCCACCTGGGTCGGGTAGCGGCGCAGGCATTCGCCGCGGAAGTACGCCCGGGTGTCCTCCGGCGGCGAGTCCAGCGCGCGGGCGACCTCGGCCGGGGAGACCAGCGTCTCCATCGAGCCGCGGGCCACCAGCCGGTGGTAGAGCCCGCGGTCGGGCCGTACGTCGGAGTACTGCAGATCGACCAGCTGCAGCCGCGACGAACCCCAGCTCAGCCCGTCCCGCGACCGGTAGCCCTCCAGCACCCGCAGCTTGGCCACCCAGTCCAGCTCGCGGGCGCAGAGCATCGGGTCCTGCTCCAGCCGGGTCAGCACCGACTCCCAGCGGGCGAGCACGTCCGCGGTCTGCGCGTCGACGTCGGTGCCGAACCGGTCCTCCACATACTTGCGGGCCTGCTCCAGGTACTCCATCTGCAGCTGGACGGCGGTCAGCGTGCGGCCGGAGCGCATCTTGAGCAGGTGCTTCAGCGTCGGGTCGTGGGAGACCGCGCGCAGCGACGGCACCGGGTCGTCCACCGACAGGTCGAGGGTGAGGAACCGGTCTTCGATCATGGCCAGCACCAGGCAGGTGGTGCCGATCTTGAGGTAGGTGGCGATCTCGGCCAGGTTCGCGTCGCCGATGATCACATGCAGCCGGCGGTACCGCTCGGCGTCCGCGTGCGGCTCGTCCCTGGTGTTGATGATCGGCCGCTTGAGCGTGGTCTCGAGGCCGACCTCGACCTCGAAGAAGTCGGCGCGCTGCGAGATCTGGAAGCCCTCGCCGCGGCCGTCCTGGCCGACACCGACCCGGCCCTGCCCGCACATGACCTGCCGGGACACGAAGAACGGCGTGAGATGCCGGACGATCTCGGCGAACGGCGTCGACCGGGACATCAGGTAGTTCTCATGGGCGCCGTAGGACGCGCCCTTGTTGTCGGTGTTGTTCTTGTAGAGCTGGATCGGCGGCTGCCCGGGCACGCTGATCGCGGCACGGCGGGCGGCCTCGGCCATCACCAACTCCCCCGCCTTGTCCCACAGCACCAGGTCACGGGGGTTGGTGACCTCGGGCGTGGAGTATT
>JBBWZH010000413.1:0-4071 GCA_039648995.1 Mycobacteriales bacterium | reverse complement strand
GATCTCGCCTTCGACGTTGAGTCGGCGATCGAGGAGTACGTCGGGATCGTGCTCTCGAACTCCGTCTACCCGGACAGCTTCCCCGTCAGCCACGAGCATCGGTTCGATCTGTCCACACGCGAACTGGTGCTGACGGTCCGGATCCCGCAGCCGTCGGAGATCCCAGCTGTGAGGCAGTACCGGTGGGTGAAGGCAAAGGATGAGGTCGTCTCGACCGCGCTGCCCGTCGGGGAGCAGAAGGAACGGTACGCCTCGGCGGTGTGCCAGGTCGCGGTACGCAGCCTGCACGAGGTCTTCGAGGCCGACCGGGCCGGCCGGATCCATTCGATCACACTGACCGTGTGCGCCGGCCATCTCGACCCGGCCACCGGCCACCCGGTGGACGTACCGTTGGTGATCGTCGGTGCCGACCGGGACACGTTCGGCAGCTTCGACCTCCGCAACGTGGTGCCGTCCGCGACGCTCGAGCATCTCGGCGCGAGCGTGTCGTCGAAGCCGGCCGAACTCGCGCCGGCCGACGCCGGTCGCGGCGTTCGTACCAGCCGCGCGCGATGACCGAGCGGTTCAACCCGCCGCCCGGTTGGCCGACGCCACCGGCCGGCTGGACGCCACCGTCGGGATGGAATCCCGACCCGAGTTGGCCGGCGCCGCCGCCGGACTGGCCACTGTGGATCGAGGATGTGCCGGAGCCAGTCGAGCAACCGTCCACAGTGGATGAGCTGCCGGAGCCGCCGGCCGAGCCGGCGCCTCCCGACGACCGCCCCGATCTGCTCGCCCGTATCGCCGATCTCGAAGCGCGCCTGGCCGCCGGTCGATCCACTTCGGACAGCCCGGCCGACGACGCCCGTGCGCTACAGGACGTCGGCATCTACCGCTACAACCACCCGCTGGAGAACGCCGCCGCCTACCGTGAGGCGCTGGCCGACCTCGACAGACGCATCGCCGAGTTCACCCGCAGCGGCAACGCCGTGACCGGCGCCGACATGTTCACCCTCGACGGCAGCCTGGCGAAGGGCCGACGGATGCTGGCCGACCTGTCCAAGCTCATGCTCCGCGCGTACAACGCGGAGGCCGAGAACTGTGTCCGCAGCATGCGGGCCGGCAACCTCGCCCGCGCCCAGCAGCGGCTGGACCGAGCCGTCGCCACCATCGAGAAGCTCGGCGCGATGATGCAGCTGCGTGTCAACCCGGACTACCACGCCCTGCGGCTGCGGGAGTTCGAGCTGACCGCCGACCATCAGATGAAGGTCCAAGAGGAGCGCGAGCTGGCCCGGGAGGAGCGGGAGCGGCTACGCGAGCAGAGCCGGGTCGAGCAGGAGCTGGCCGCCGAGCGGCAGCGACTGGACAAGGAGCGGGCGCACTACGCCGCCGCCCTGGTGTCCCTGCGCGATCAGGGCGACCACACCGCGGCCGACGATTTGTCGCAGCGCCTCGACGACATCGACAAGGCCATCGCCGACAACGACTACCGGGCCGCGAACATCCGCGCCGGCTACGTCTACGTGATCTCCAACATCGGCGCGTTCGGCCCGGGCGTGGTCAAGATCGGCCTCACTCGCAGGCTGGAGCCGCTCGACCGGGTACGCGAACTGGGCGACGCGTCGGTGCCGTTCCCGTACGACGTGCACGCGCTGTTCTTCTCCGACGACGCCGTCACGCTCGAAACGGAGCTGCACCGGGCGTTCGCCGAGCGCCGGCTGAACCTGGTCAACCCGCGCCGGGAGTTCTTCTTCGCCACGCCGGCGGAGGTCCGGGAGCTGTTGCTGGCGAAGACGGGCGGCATGCTCGAGTTCACCGAGCAGCCGGAGGCCCTGCAGTACCTGCAGAGCTGCGGCTCCTGGCCCGACAGCCACATTCGAGCAGAGCGGATCCTCGCCAGCTGAGCGGACCGCCGGCCAGCTCAGGCCGGAGCGTGTACCCCTGGATCTCTAAATCGGGAAGTGGTTGTTCCTCATTTTAGGCTGAAGGGTGCCACCTGAGGGAAGGCTGCTGTGACCTGCGTCGATCAGGCTGGCGTGATCGTCGCTGTGGTGTGCGCACACTGGGTTTCGTGCTTGTCCGGCGGCTGCTGGGTCTGGCCGGTCTCGGTTTCGCGCCGGATACGAAGGACGTGGAGATCGCGGTGAACCAACCGGCACGGCAGTGGGCCCGGCGCGGGGCCTCACCGACCGCCCGCTCCTGCACCCCTCGGCCGCGCCGGCTCCCGCCGGTCACCGCCTACTCCCGCCGGCGGACGCCTGACCGATCGTCAGCCGGCGTCCCCGGCCGGGTGCGCCGGAGGGGGCGGCGGCAGCGGATGCAACGGGGATTGGGCCGCCGCCTGGCCGCCGAACATCACCCGGCGCCAGTCGCCACCGAAGCAGAACACGCCGCAGGCGGTGCGGATGCCGAGACGGTGGGGTATCCGGACCACCGACACGTGCCGCGGAACGCCCCCCATCGAGTAGATGCTCTCCAGGTCCGTCCACAGTGAGACGCTGAGCAGGGTGCGCCGCCGCCAGTCGACGACGGGTCGCGCGCCGAGGAAGCCGTTCGCCCGGCGCCGCACGTCCCGTTTGAGCCGCAGGTGCATGACCAGCAGCAACAGCAGGCTCGGCAGGCCGGGGCACTCGAATCGGGTCACCACGACCTCGCCGCCGGCCGGGTCGAGTTCGATCACCGGCTCCCGAGCGCCGGCATGGCGGCGGCCGGACGGCGGCCGGGCCGCCGCCATGCCGCCACCGCCCGCTCGTCGGTCAGCCATCAGGACACCGCGCCGGCCGGTCCGCCGGTCAGTCGAGCGCCGCGGTCAGCCGCGGCAGCGCGCTCACCTCAACGGTGCTGCCGACAGCGGCCACGTTGACCATGTGCATGGTGTACCGGGTGGCACCCGTGCCGGCCAGCCGCACGCTCGGGTCGATGCGAACCTTGCTCAGCCCGGCGTAGCGGGCGAAGACGTCCGCCGGCTCGCCGCCCTGGACAGCGCCGCACACCAGCAGCGTCGAGGTGCCGTCGGGCTGGCTGCGCAGCAGCACATATCCACGGTCGTTCTGGTTGGGCATCTGGCTTCCTCTCGGACGCGAGCCCGCAGGCTCGGGGACACAACCGGCACGGCGTCGGGCGCCGCGCCGGCCGACCGGCGGCCTCACCCGCCGAGTGCTTGCAGTGACGTGGCGACGAGCAGGACGAGCAGGATCACCGCGGACCCCCACCTGATCTCCCGGTAGCGCAGCCGGCCCAGGCGGCTGGCCTGGCTGGTCAGCGCCTGGACGCGCCCGCTGACCGTGCCGCCGACCACGACGAGTCCGGACAGCAGGGCAACCAGGACCATCAGGCCGGGTGCCACGGACGGGGCCAGCAGCACCGCCGCGACGATCCCCGCCCACAGCAGCGAGACCACCTTCTGCGTCGTGACCAGCAGACCCAGGTCGAACCCCCAGACCAGCCCGAGGGTGCCGGGGCTGAGCTGGTGCACGAAACGCTGTGGCACCTGGCGCCACACGTGCGGCGTCCGGTTGGCCAGGTCGGCGGCTGCCAGCACCGCGCACACCGCGGCCACCAGCCACAGCCGTGCCGGCAACGGCAGCGCGGCCAGCGCCAGACGGCTGAGCAGCCAGACCGGGACCGCGACCGGGTCCCGCTTGAGATCCTCGAACCGGAACACCGAGAAGTGGGCACAGCCGCCCGCGGCCCGCTCCGACCAGCCTTCCTGGAACTCGCACCACTCCTCGACTGGGCGGGGGAGGTCGGGCATGTGCGGCACGCTGTTGATCATGGGTGGCCGGGACAGGATGCGTGTGCCTGGCGCTGCTGGGGAATGCTCCTATCTCTCGTCCAGGAGGTGAGTCTGTGCCGCACCACAGCCGGCTGTACAAGATCGTGATCGATGTGCCCGCGGTCGATCATGCGGACGAGGTGTCGTTCTGGCGAGCCGCGGCCGGGGTAGATCTGAAGCAGGAGGATGCCTTTCCCGAGTACCACCACGGCACGCTGCCCGGTCAGGACTTCTGGCTGCTGGTGCAGCGACTTGACGACGGCGCCGCCCGGGTGCACCTGGATATCCACACCGACGATCTGGCCGCGGAGGTGGCC
>JBBWZH010000099.1:0-3011 GCA_039648995.1 Mycobacteriales bacterium | reverse complement strand
TCCGCGCCGCGCTGCTGGGCGGTGCCGGTTGGCTGGCGGTCGCGGTCGCGATCAACACGGTGATCGGCCTGGCGTACTACCTGCGGCTGGCCGCGCTGCCGTTCCGGGCGGCCGATCCCGCGGTGCCAGCAGAGCTGGTCGGCGCGCCCGAGCCGGTCGTGGCCGGTGGCGTGGTCGCCACCCGCATGCCGGCCGGGCTGGTCGCGGCGATCGGGCTGGCCGCGCTGCTCGTGCTGGTACTTGGCGTGCTGCCGCAGCTGGTGCTCGGCGGCGCGGTCGTCCCCGGCCCGTGACGGGCCGCGGCGACGTCTCATCTGGCGGTTTTGGGGTACGTGTCGGGCGGCCCGGACGGGGTAGACCGGACGGGCGGCCCGCCGTGGCAGGCGCCGGCGCGGTCTGCCCGGCGCGTACCCGGCTCGCGCGCAGGCCCCGACCCGGGTGGGAACGCCGCAGGCACCGCACGCGTTTCCCCCACGACAGCGCACCACCCACCATTGCGAGGATCTCGTGCATCGGCACTACAACGGGCTCAAGACAGCATTGCTGCTGGGCGTGCTGTCCGCGCTCATCATCTTCGCGGGCAGCCTCTTCGGCCGCGGCGGCTTGATCATCGGGTTGCTGCTGGCCTTGGGTACCAACGCTTTTGCCTACTGGAACTCTGACAAGCTCGCCCTGCGCGCCATGCGCGCCCGGCCGGTGACCGAGGCCGAGCAGCCGGCGATGTACCGGATCGTCCGGGAGTTGGCCACGTCGGCGCACCAGCCGATGCCGCGGCTCTACGTCAGCCCCACCAACCAGCCGAACGCTTTCGCCACCGGGCGCAACCCGCGCAACGCCGCGGTCTGCTGCACCGACGGCATCCTGCAGATGCTCGACCAGCGCGAGCTGCGCGCCGTCCTCGGCCATGAGCTGTCGCATGTGTACAACCGGGACATCCTGATCTCCTCGGTGGCCGGTGCGCTGGCCAGCGTGATCATGTTCCTGTCCCACATGGCCATCTTCGCCTCGATGTTCGGCGGGGGCGACCGGGATGACCGGGACGGCGGCAACGTGTTCGGGGCCCTGCTGCTGATGCTGCTGGGCCCGATCGCGGCCACCGTGATCCAGCTCGCGATCAGCCGCAGCCGCGAGTTCCAGGCGGACGCCTCCGGCGCCCAGCTCACCAACGACCCGCTCGCGCTGGCCAGCGCACTGCGCAAGCTGCAGGCCGGCACGCAGGCCCTGCCGCTGCCGCAGGAGGACCAGCTCGTCGCGGCCAGCCACCTCATGATCGCCAACCCGTTCCGGCCGGCAGGGTTGGCCCGGCTGTTCTCCACCCACCCACCGATGGAGGAGCGGGTGCGCCGGCTGGAGGAGATGGCCGGCCGGCGCTGACCCGCTGCCGCCGTTACCCCGTCGCAGCCCCCGCGTTGCGGGCGACCGCCATGATGTACTGCCCGTAGCCGGACTTGCCTAGCGCCTCGCCCAGCCGGTAGGCCTGTGCGGCGTCGATGAAGCCCATCAGCAGCGCGATCTCCTCCAGGCAGGCGATGCGGACGCCCTGCCGGTGCTCCAGCACCTGCACGAACTGGCCGGCCTCCAGCAGGCTGTCGTGCGTGCCGGTGTCCAGCCAGGCCATGCCCCGGCCGAGATCCACCAGCCGGGCGTTGCTCTTGTCCAAATAGGACCGGTTGACGTCGGTGATCTCGAGCTCGCCGCGCGGCGACGGGGTCAGCGCCGCGGCGATGTCCAAGACGTCGTTGTCGTAGAAGTAGAGGCCGGTCACCGCGGTCGACGACCGCGGCCGCGCCGGCTTCTCCTCGATGGACAGCAGCCGGCCCTGCCCGTCCGCCTCGGCCACGCCGTACCGCTCGGGATCGCGCACCCGGTAGCCGAACAGCGTGCAACCGTCCACTGTGGACGCCTCCCGCTGCAGCAGCCCGGCCAGCCCGTCGCCGTGGAAGATGTTGTCGCCGAGCACGAGCGCCACGTTGTCGCCGCCCACGTGCGAGCGCCCGATGATGAACGCCTCGGCCAGCCCGTTCGGCTGCGCCTGCTCCGCGTACGACAGGCTCACCCCCAGATCGCCGCCGTCACCGAGCAGCCGCCGGAACAGCGGCAGATCGGTCGGCGTCGAGATGATCAGGATGTCCTGGATGCCGGCCAGCATCAGCACCGACAGCGGGTAGTAGATCATCGGCTTGTCGTACACAGGCAGCAGCTGCTTCGACACCGCCTGGGTGATCGGATGCAGCCGGGTGCCGCTGCCCCCGGCGAGCACAATGCCCTTCATCGTTGGCACGTGGGGCCCTTCGTCGTCAGCACAGGTCTACGCCTACCGGTAGTTGGTGAACTGCAGAGCGATCCCGAAGTCCTCCTGCTTCAACAGCGCGATCGCCGTCTGCAGGTCGTCCTTCTTCTTGCCGGTCACCCGCAGCTGGTCGCCCTGGATCTGCGCCTGCACGCCCTTCGGCCCCTCGTCCCGGATCTTCTTCGCGATCGTCCGCGCCTTCTCGGTCGCGATGCCTTGCAGGATCGTCGCGCTGATCCGGTAGTTCTTCCCGGACGGCTGTGGATCCCCCGCGTCCAGCGCCTTCAACGAGATCCCGCGCTTGATCAGCTTCTCCTTGAAGACCTCCAGCGCCGCCTTGGCCCGCTCCTCGGTCCCGGCCTGCAGCAGCACCCCCTCCTCGCCCGACCAGGCGATCGACGCCCCGGTCCCACGGAAGTCGAACCGCTGCGCCAACTCCTTGGCCGCCTGGTTCAGCGCGTTGTCCACCTCTTGCCGGTCGACCTTGCTCACAACGTCGAAGGACGGATCTGGCATGGTGCCGCTCTCTCCTCAGCTCTCCGGGCTACCCGCGCCCGACCGTACCCGGTGGAGCCCAGACCCCCACGCCCTGTATCCTCATCCACCGTCGCCGGCCTCACCCTCCGGCACATGGCGGGTTGCCCGAGCGGCCAAAGGGAGCGGTCTGTAAAACCGCCGGCACAGCCTACGTTGGTTCGAATCCAACACCCGCCACCACCAG
>JBBWZH010000404.1:0-10069 GCA_039648995.1 Mycobacteriales bacterium | reverse complement strand
CACCTGGCCAAGATGCTCAAGGCCGCCGGCGGCATCCCCGCCTACGGCAACCAGCGGTCCGAATGGGACGCCGGCTGCCGCTTCGACTTCGACAACCCCGAACACCGCTGACCCGGCACCGGCCCGGTTCGTCCGACCCGGACGGTACCGGGCTGTCCGATCTGGACGGTGCCGTACCGGTGCGGCAGAGGGCGGGAGACGATGAGCGACCTGTCATTCGGCCTGGACCATCGTCTCTTCGATGACCGCCGTCCGCTCGGCGGCCGGCAGGTCGCGCAGCCGCTCGGCCAGGTGGGCGTCGTACGCCACGGCGTCTCGTCATTGCTCGGCCCTCGACCCTCGGTGCCCAGCCGCGGGCGCATGCTGTCCGAGGATTCCCGTCCACACCCGCCAGCTCGGTCAGCTCAAGTCCACTGTGGAACCCTCCGGGTCCACTGTGGAGGCGCCCGGGCCGCTGGCCGGGCGGCCGAAGCGGACACGCCGCGATGGCTGAGCCGTACGTCACCGAGGTCGACATCGACGCGCCGGTCGAGGACGTGTTCCGCCACCTGGTCGACCCCGCCGCCATGGTCGGCTGGATGGGCCAGCACGCCGTCCTGGACCCCACCCCCGGCGGCGCGTTCCACCTCGACATCAACGGCGTCCCCGTCCGCGGCCACTACCGCACCGTTGACCCACCCCACCGCGTCGTCGTCACCTGGGGCGTCGCCGGCAGCGCCGAGCTGCCCCCCGGCACCACCGAAGTCGAGTTCACCCTCACCCCGACCCCCACCGGCACCCGGCTGCGACTGGAACACCGCAACCTGCCCGACACCCAGACCCCGGTCCACGCCGCCGGCTGGAGCCACTTCCTGGGCCGGCTCACCCACACCGCCGCCGGCCACCACCCCGACCCCGACCCTTGGCAGAACCCGGCGAACATCCCACCCGCCGCCGCCCACTGACACGCCAGCCCGCCCCGGCCCCGGCCGGGGCACGGATCGCACAACGACGTCTAGAGGTGGCGGCGCAGGAACGCGGCGGTGGCCTCGGCGGCCTGGCGGACGTAGGGCTCGACGTCGTAGAGGTCGATGTGCCGCGCGCAGTCCAGCCAGCGGATCTCTTTCTGGCCGGCCGCCTGTGCATGCAGCAGGGAAGCCAGCTCCGGGGCGCAGTAGTCGTCCGCGCGGCCGTGTACGACCAGCAGCGGAGTAGCGGCGAGCAGCGGGGCCGCGCCGAGCGCGTCGAACGTCATCAACGCGTACAGCGACCCCCGGGTGACCCGGTTCTCCCACCGCGTCGCCGCCGACCGGGGCGTGCCGTAGTACTCGTACGGCTCCTGGCCGCCCATGGCCGCCTCTCCCCCACCGGGCGCGACCGCGGGCAGGTACTGGTCGTAACGGTCCAGGAGGCCGCGCAGCGTGGACCGGTACGCCCCGATGCCCATCCGCTCGGCGAACCAGGCCGGGCTGTTGTACCCCCCGGCGATACCCACCACCGCGCGCACCCGCGGGTCGGCGGCGGCGGCGCGCACCGCGTAGCCGCCCCCGAGGCACACCCCGACCAGCCCGATCCGCTGTGGGTCGACCTCCGGCCGGGCGGCCAGCACCCCGACCGCCGCCCGCAGGTCGGCCAGCTTGCCCTGGCTGTCCTCGTGCCCGCGCCGCCCGCCGCTGCCGCCGAAGCCGCGGTGGTCGAACGCGAGCGTGACCAGCCCGGCCCGGGCCAGCCGCGCGGCGTACCCGCCGGTGACCTGGTCGCGGACGCCGGTGAACGGCCCGGTGAGCGCGACCGCCGGCAGCGGCCCGGCACCGGCCGCGGCCGCCGGTAGCCGCAGCGTGCCGGCCAGGTCGACCCCGTCCGCGGTGAAGCCGACCTGCTCCTCCACCACCTGGCCGCTCACGCGCCCACCGGCTCGGCCGCCATGTCGGCGGCCAGCTCCGCCGCCACGGCGTCGGCCCCGAGGCCGACCAGCCAGGACAGCGGAGCGCCGGGCAGGAACCGGGTCATCAGCGCGGTGAGCTCCTGCCGCCGCGGCTCGGTCAGCTCCGGCGCGCCCGCGGCCAGCCGGCGTACCGCCTCCCGGTACATGAGCAGGTACCGGCGCTGGTCGTCGAGCAGTTCCGCCCCGCCGGGCAGGCCGTGGCCCGGGTAGAGGCGGACGCCGGCCAGCTCGGCCTCCACCCGGTCCAGCGCGGCCAGCCAGCCGGTGGTGTGCCCGTCGGCGGTGTAGGAGTGCACGCCGGCGAACGCCAGGTCGCCGATGAACGCCAGCCGCCGGGCGCCGGCGTGCACGAGCAGGTACGAGTCGGCGTGGCTCTCGGCGGCACCAAGGTCATGCACCTCGACGGACAGGCCGCCGACGTCGACCCGCGCGCCGGTGGCCAGCGGATGGTCGGGCACGCGCTGTCGGTCCGGCCACTCCTCGCCGTACACCGGCTGCCACTGCGCCCGCTTCGGCTCGGCGATCTCGGCCACCGTGCGGGCCACCGCCGCTGCCGCGTAGACCGGCACGTCATCGCCGACGACGTACGGCAGACCGTTGACGTGGTCCGGGTGGGCGTGGGTGACGAACGCCGCGAGCAGCGGCTTGCGCAGCGCGGCCAGCCGCGCGGCCAGCGCCCGGGCGTCCGACACGAGCAGGCTGGCGTCGACGAGCACGACGCCGTCGTCGGTCTCCAGCAGGTAGCTGTTGACGAGGATGCCGGACTCGGCGGCCGTGTATGTGTGGATCCTCAGGTCGGTCATGGGTGAGCTGTCCCTTCGGTTACCGTTGCCCCGCGACCGTAAGCAGGGCCACCTGTCCCCGCCAGAAGGCACTTTCCGGTGCCCACCCCGGCCGGTCGACCCGACGGGAGGTCCGATGACCCTGGTGATCCCCGATGTGCTGGAGCCGACATGCACCACCCGGCAGGCCCTCGAGCGGCTCGCGGCGAAGTGGCGGGTGCTGGTGGTCTACGCCCTGCTGGCCGGCCCGCAGCGGCACGCCGAGCTGCGCCGGCGGCTGCCCGACGTCACCCAGAAGATGCTCACCGAGACCCTGCGCGGCATGGAGGAGGACGGCCTGGTCGAACGGCGGGTGCTCAAGCAGGCCGCGCCGCAACACGTCGAGTACGCCCTCACCGCGCTGGGCAAGACCCTGCAGGAGCCGCTGGCCGCGATCTGCGCGTGGGCCGCCGAGCAGCCCGCCGCCCGCTGAGCCCCGCCCCCGCTGAGCCCGCTCGCCCGCCGCCCCTCAACCGCCGGCCGGCGCCCTCACCCGAAGTGCCCCCGGACCCCACGGCGCGCCGCCGGTTCGCGGTGTGGTGCGTTCGGTGTCACGCCCTGCTGGACCGCATCAGGTCGAGCAGGTTGCGGTCGACGCGGAAACCGTCCAGCTGCTCGAAGACGGCTCCGGGCCGGGCATGACCGACCAGGCCGAACGGGCCCTCGAACTCCCACAGCGCGTAGCCCCAGCCGAACTCCGCGAAGACCGCGAACAGATCGGCGAACCAGGCCCTGGCCACGTCGTCCGGCATCTTGTCGTAGCAGCCGAACTCCCCGACGTGCACGGGCACCCCCATCGCCTCCACCGACCGCCACGGGCGGTAGAGGTCCCGCAGGCCGTCGCGGTCCCAGCGGAACCCGTCGTACCGGCACGGATAGGTCGGCTGTGGCAGCCCGACATGCCCCGGCCACCAGGGCGCCTGGTAGTGCGAGACGTTCATCGGCTGGTAGCCCCGCACGCTGTGCGTCACGCCGAGATCGGCCAGCTCGGGCATCGCCAGCGTGCCCCCGTCCAGGCCGTCGATCACCAATGGACGGTGCGGCGTACGGGTGCGGATGGCGGCCACCGTGCGGCGGATGACCGCCTGCCGCGCGCCCGGCAGGCGGCCAGCGTCTGGTCGATGAGCGCCAGGACGCGCTCGTCCGGCCGGTACGGGTCGCCGTCGACGCTCCAGAGCCGGTAGTCGGTGGGCAGCCGGACGAAGTCGAACCCCCAGGCGGCCAGGGCGTCGAGCACCCGCTCGTCCGGACCCCGGGGTGCCGCCCGCTTGCTGAAGAGCCACTGCAGGTTGACACCGTAGCGGGGCATCGGCGACACCTTCCGGAGCGGATGCGGGCTGTGGGGTTCCGGTGGCAGGCAACCACGCCCGGGCCAGGTCGGCGACCGCGCCGACGGCGGACTCCGGCGCGACGTGGCACGATCTCGCGGGTGACCAGCAGACCCGCCGCGGCGCAGCACCTGCGCGACCTCGCGCGGATGCGCCGGGTTCGCGACCGGATCGACCGGGACTACGCGCAGCCGCTGGACGTCGAGGCGCTCGCCCGCGGCGTGAACATGTCGGCCGGGCACCTCAGCCGCGAGTTCCGGCTCGCCTACGGCGAGTCGCCGTACGGCTACCTGATGACGCGGCGCATCGAGCGCGCCATGGCACTGCTGCGTCGTGGCGACCTCAGCGTCACCGAAGTCTGTTTCGCGGTCGGATGTTCGTCGCTGGGCACCTTCAGCACCCGCTTCACCGACCTGGTCGGTATGCCGCCCAGCACCTACCGGCGCCAGGCGGCGCGCGCGACGGCGGGGATGCCGTCCTGCGTGGCCAAACAGGTGACCAAACCGATCAGGAATCGAGAAGCGCCGGCCCGCGAGCCGCACCTAGCGTGACGGCCAAGGACATCACCACCACGACTCTAGGAGTGACCATGACCGGCTCGTCCACCGAGGGAATCAAGACCGTGCTGCACCCCGTGTCCGACCTGGCGGCGGCCAAGGCGGTGTACGCCGCCCTGCTCGGCATCCAGCCGCAGCACGACGGGCCCTACTACGTCGGCTTCGACGCCGAAGGCCAGCACATCGGGCTGGTGCCGGCCGGTGGGCAGCAGAGCATGACCTCGCCGGTGGCCTACTGGCATGTGGCGGACATCGAGGCGAAGCTGGCCGAGGTGACCGCCGCGGGTGCCACCGTGGCGGAGCCCCCGCACGACGTCGGTGGCGGCCGCCTGGTGGCCACCTTCGCCGACCCCGACGGCAACGTGCTCGGGCTGATCCAGGACAAGTGAGCGCCGCCCCGGTTCCCGCGCTCAGCGTCGTCGCGGCGCCGAGCACCGAGCCACCCACGACAACGACGTCGGGGCGGGCCGCTTGGCGGAGGGAGAGACGATGAGCATGGCCACGAGGACGGATACGCGGCCGCCCGCGCCGCGGGTTCCGGACAGCCACGACCTGATCCGCGTACACGGGGCGCGGGTGAACAACCTCAAAGACGTCAGCGTCGAGATCCCGAAGCGCCGGCTGACGGTGTTCACCGGTGTCTCCGGCTCGGGCAAGAGCTCGCTGGTGTTCGGCACGATCGCCGCGGAGTCGCAGCGGCTGATCAACGAGACCTACAGCGCCTTCCTGCAGGGTTTCATGCCGACACTGGCGCGGCCCGAGGTCGACGTACTCGACGGCCTCACGACCGCGATCATCGTCGACCAGGAGCGGATGGGCGCCAACGTCCGCTCCACCGTCGGCACCGCCACCGACGCCAACGCGATGCTGAGGATCGTCTTCAGCCGGCTCGGGCAGCCGCACATCGGCTCCCCCAACGCGTACTCGTTCAACGTCCCCTCGGTGCGGGCCACCGGCGCGATCACCGTCGAGCGCGGCGCCGGCAGGACGAAGACCGAGAAGGCGACCTTCACCCGCCTCGGCGGCATGTGTCCGCGCTGCGAGGGCATGGGCTCGGTCACCGACTTCGACCTGGCCGCGCTGTACGACGACAGCCTGTCGCTCAACGAGGGTGCGCTCACGGTCCCCGGCTACAGCATGGACGGCTGGTACGGCCGCATCTTCGGCGGCTGCGGCTACTTCGACCCGGACAAGCCGATCCGCAAGTACACCAAGAAGGAACTGCAGGACCTGCTCTACAAGGAGCCGACGAAGATCAAGGTCGACGGGATCAACCTGACCTACGAGGGGCTGATCCCGAAGATCCAGAAGTCGTTCCTGTCCAAGGACGTCGACGCGCTGCAGCCGCACATCCGCGCCTTCGTGGAGCGGGCGGTGACGTTCACGACCTGTCCCGAGTGCGACGGCACCCGGCTGAGCACGGAGGCCCGGTCGTCGAAGATCAACGGGATGAACATCGCCGAGGTCTGCGCGCTGCAGATCAGCGACCTGGGTGACTGGCTCCGTGGCCTCGACGAGCCGTCGGTGGTGCCGCTGCTCACCGGGCTGCGTCAGCTCCTCGACTCGTTCGCGGAGATCGGACTGGGCTACCTCTCGCTGGACCGGCCGTCGGGCACGCTGTCGGGCGGCGAGGCGCAGCGCACCAAGATGATCCGCCACCTCGGCTCCTCGCTCACCGACGTCACCTATGTCTTCGACGAGCCGACCATCGGCCTGCACCCGCACGACATCCAGCGGATGAACGACCTGCTGCTGCGGCTGCGGGACAAGGGCAACACGGTGCTCGTCGTGGAACACAAGCCGGAGGCGATCGCGATCGCCGACCACGTCGTCGACCTCGGCCCGGGAGCGGGTGCGGCGGGCGGCACCGTCTGCTTCGAGGGCACCGTCGAGGGGCTGCGGGCCAGCGGCACCATCACCGGCCGCCACTTCGACGACCGGGCCGCCCTCAAGGAGTCGGTGCGTTCCCCGTCCGGCACGCTGGAGATCCGCGGCGCGTCGACGCACAACCTGCGCGATGTCGACGTCGACATCCCGCTCGGCGTGCTGGTCGTCATCACCGGGGTGGCGGGCTCGGGCAAGAGCTCGCTGATCAACGGCTCGGTGTCCGGGCGGGACGGGGTCGTGTCGATCGACCAGGCCGCGATCCGCGGCTCGCGCCGGAGCAACCCGGCGACGTACACCGGCCTGCTCGACCCGATCCGCAAGGCGTTCGCGAAGGCCAACGGCGTGAAGCCGGCGCTGTTCAGCGCCAACTCCGAGGGCGCCTGCCCCACCTGCAACGGCGCCGGCGTCATCTACACCGACCTGGCGATGATGGCCGGCGTCGCGACCACCTGCGAGGAGTGCGAGGGGAAGCGGTTCCAGGCAGCGGTACTGGACTACCACTTCGGCGGGCGCGACATCAGCGAGGTGCTCGCGATGTCGGTGACCGAGGCCGCGGAGTTCTTCGGCGCCGGCGAGGCGCGCACCCCGGCCGCGCACGCCATCCTCGACCGGCTCGCCGCCGTCGGGCTCGGCTACCTCAGCCTCGGCCAGCCGCTCACGACACTGTCCGGCGGCGAGCGGCAGCGGCTCAAGCTGGCCACCCGGATGGCCGAGAAGGGCGGCGTCTACGTCCTGGACGAGCCGACCTCCGGCCTGCACCTCGCCGACGTCGAGCAGCTGCTCGGCCTGCTCGACCGGCTCGTCGACGCCGGCACGTCGGTCATCGTCATCGAGCACCACCAGGCGGTCATGGCGCACGCCGACTGGATCATCGACCTCGGCCCGGGCGCCGGCCACGACGGCGGCCGGATCGTCTTCGAGGGCACCCCCGCCGACCTCGTCGCGGCCCGCTCCACCCTCACCGGCGAGCACCTCGCGGCGTACGTGGGCGCCTGACCGGGGCCAGACCGATCAGGATTCGAGAAGCGCCGGCCCCGAGCCGCACCTAGCGTGACCGCCATGGACATCACGATTCACACGAGCGTCCTCCCGCATGACGACCCGGACGCCTCCCTGGCCTTCTATCGGGACGCCCTCGGCTTCGAGGTCCGCAGCGACGTCGGGACGGGCAAGATGCGCTGGATCACGGTCGGCCCCGCCGACCAGCCCGGCACGTCCATCCTGCTGGCGCCGCCGGCCGCCGACCCTGGGATCACCGACAGCGAGCGCCGCACCATCGTCGAGATGATGGCCAAGGGCACCTACGGCTGGATCCTGCTGGCCACCCCCGACCTCGACGGCACCTTCGAGAAGCTGCAGGCCAGCGACGCCGAGGTCGTCCAGGAGCCGACCGAGCAGCCGTACGGCGTCCGCGACTGCGCCTTCCGCGACCCGGCCGGCAACATGGTCCGCATCCAGGAGCTGAGCTGAGCCGCCCGGCGATCGCGGGCCCGACGCCCGTCGCCGCCGCCGACCGGCCGGTGCTCGACAACGGGGTGCTCCGGCGGGTGGGCCACCAGGGCCGCACGGACGGTGGTGAGCCTGGCGGCCACCGGGGATCTGCCCGGTGGCCGCCGTTCACCCACTGCCCTCGGTGTTCACTGTGGACAGTCCAGAGTGGACTTACAGGGGCGGGAAGGCGTTCGCCAGCAGCTGCTGGAACTGGGCCGAGAACCAGTGACCGGACAGCGGGGCGTTCGGCAGCGCGCCGCTGAGGTTGTTCCCGTTGCGGGCGTTGCCGTGGTAGGTCGGGTCGCACATCTGGTCGAAACCCTTGCCCTCGTCGTTCGGGATCTGCTGGCTGGCGCCGTCCGACTCACCCGGCGGCTTGACCCAGACGTAGGCGTCGATGCCGGCCTGCGGGCTCGCCGTCGGCCGCTCGCCCAGGCCCGCCCCGGACTGGTTGCACCAGTTGCCGACGTGGATCCGGCGGTCGACGCGGGACTGGTCCACGAAGGTGTTCGGGTCGGTCGACGCGCTCGGCGCGGTCGGCCGGTTCGGGCCGCCCCAGCCGTTGCGGGAGGTGTCGATGAGCATGCCGATGCTCGGGCTGAACCCGGCGGAGACCAACTGGTTGCGGAATGCCGTCGCGAACGTCAGCTCGTCGACGTACCGGTTGAAGTCGATCCAGTGGGTGGGCCGGTTCTGCTCGGTGACCGTGATGAACGGCTCGCGCAGTGCCGAGTAGTTGGCGGTGTTCGTGATGAAGCCGTCAACACTGGCGAACCCGGCAGTGGTGCCGCGCACGGTGTCGGCGAACAGCGTCGCCGATGCCCCGAAGTTGTCGTCCCAGCCGATCCAGCCGTGGTGCGCCGCATCGATGTAGGTGTAGACGTTCGAGACCGCGTGCAGCTTGTTCAGCGCGTACCGGACGCCGGCGACGTAGTTGCCGTTGGTCTTCATCGTGTTGCACGCGGGCGTCGCGGTGGGCCGCGGGTCGACGTTGGTGACGATGTTCGGCAGCGAGTCGATCTCGATCACCGTGATGATCCGCAGGTTCTCGTACCGCGGGTCGGCCAGGATCGCGGCGATCGGGTCGATGTACTCGGACTGGTACCGGCTGATCTCGGTCGGACCCAGCTCGCCGTTCGACGCCAGTGCGGCGCAGTCACGGCCGGGCAGGTCGTAGATCACGAGCTGGATGTAGCCGGCGCCCTGCGCGAGCGCCGCGTCCAGGTGGTCCCGCAGGCCCATGCTGGTGCCGGTGCCCTCGATGGCGGCGATGCGGTCCAACCACACCGCGGTCGGCTGGTTGGCGACCGCGCTGCCACCCGGCTCGCTGGCCGCGTTCGCCGACCATTCCGGGTTCACGTAGCCGGTGGCGCCCGCGTACGGGTTGTCGACATGTGGTGCGGCGCTGGCCGGCGCCGCGATCAAAGTCTGGGTGCCCGCGGTGAGCAGGCTGATCGCGGCTACCGCGGCCAGCGCGACGGGCAGGCGGGACAGATGTCTTGGCACGTGCGAACTCCTCGTCGAGTCGGGCGCGCCAAAGTCACGTGGCGCGCCGGAGCGCATTGCTGCGACTGGATGTCGTCAGGCGCCAACGCGCCGACGACCGGACCGGTGCTGCGCGACCGACACCGCGCGAGCACGGCCGCCGCCCCCCCGGCCGGGTGAGCCGGCCGGGGACCGGGGTGGCGACCACCGCGTGACGCCACCGAGCCTCGCATGTGGCGAATGGGTGTGCAAGCAAAGAGCTAAATGGATTAGCTTGACACGCAAATGGCTGCGGCCATTCGGGGACACGTAACAGTGCCGGCCGGGCCCCTCCCGGTCGATCGCGGTCCGCGGCCGTTCCCTGGCAGCGCGTTCTTCAGGGCCTTCCCAGGTCCGGAACGGTCAAACCAGCACACCGCCGGCCACCTCGGTGCGTTCCGCCCACCGACTCGTGCACCGCAGGCGCCGTGACCGCCGGCGCCCGCCGTGGCTGACCTGCCGGACCGCCGGACCGGATGCGGACTACGGGCAGATCCTGGGCTTCGTGCCGATGGTGATGTTGACCGCGGTGCCGGG
>JBBWZH010000399.1:0-15142 GCA_039648995.1 Mycobacteriales bacterium | reverse complement strand
GTTCTGCTTCAGGTCGCCGTCGGCCACCGCGGTCACCACCTTGACGATGCCGCGCACCTGTTCGGTCAGATTGGCGGCCATGAAGTTGACAGTGTCGGTGAGGTCCTTCCAGGTGCCGGCGACGCCTGGGACCTGCGCCTGGCCGCCGAGCTTGCCCTCGGTACCGACTTCGCGCGCCACCCGCGTCACCTCGGCCGCGAAGGCGTTGAGCTGATCGACCATGGTGTTGATGGTCTCTTTCAGCTGCAGAATCTCGGCCCGCGCGTCGACCGTGATCTTGCGCGAAAGGTCGCCTTGCGCCACGGCGGTGGCGACCTCGGCGATGTTGCGCACCTGTGCGGTGAGGTTGCCGGCCATGGAGTTGACGTTGTCCGTCAGGTCCTTCCAGGTGCCGGCCACCCCCGGAACCTGTGCCTGGCCGCCGAGCTTGCCCTCGGTGCCGACCTCGCGGGCCACCCGGGTCACCTCGGAGGAGAACTGGGCCAACTGGTCGACCAGCCCGTTCGCGGTCTTCGCCACCCGCAGGAACTCGCCGCGCAGCGGCCGGCCGGCCGACCGCGGCTCGATCCGCCGGGACAGGTTCCCGTCCGCGACCGCGGCCAGCACCTGACCCACCTCGATCGTCGGCCGGGCCAGGTCGTCCACCAGGTCGTTCGCCGCGTCGATCGCGGCCGCCCAGGCGCCCGTGCCACCGCCCTGCTGCAGCCGTTCGTCCAGCCGGCCCTCCCGGCCCACCACCCGGGAGACCCGGCTGAGCTCGTTGCTCAGGTGCCGGTTGCGCTCCACGACGTCGTTGAAGACCGCCGCGATCTCGCCCAGCAGGCCGTCCGCGCCGGCGTCCAACCCGACCCGGAAGTCGCCGTCCCGGACGGCCGTCAGCGCGTCGAGCAGCCTGCGCAGCGCGGGGTCGACGGCCGTGGTCGGGTCCGCTGCTGCGGCCGACCGGCCATTCGCCGTACGCTGAGCGCGCTTGGGTACCGCCTCGCTCATCGGATCGCCTCCCCCAAGTTCCGCTGGCCAAGGCGCGTCACTGCCAGTCTGGCATTGCTGTCGTGCCAGGGCTGTCGGAAACCGTCCTGCGATTACACAACGAGACAAACCAGAGCCCGTGACTCTAGCCACCGATCCGCCCACCGCGCCGGATACCGCGATGCCGGCCCGGTTCGAGGCCGACCCGCGGGCGATCGCGTCCGCCCGCCGGCATGTCCGGCGGCAGCTGCAGGCCTGGCGCGTCGGGGACGACCTGGTGGACGACGCGTTGGTGCTGATCAGCGAGCTGGCCACGAACGCGGTGATGCACGCCGGCACCGCGTTCGAGGTCAATTGCACCCACCTGGGTGATTCGATCCGGCTCGAGGTCCGTGACGGCTACCCGGGCCGGGGGCTGCCGGCCGTGCTGCCCGCGCCGGACCCGAGCAGGCCGTCGGGACGCGGCCTGCTCCTGTGCGCCGCCCTCTCCTCCGCCTGGGGCGTCGAGTACACGCCGACCGCGAAGACCGTCTGGTGCCGCCTCGACGTGCGGCCCCGGCCCGGTGCCGACCACGCCGCCAGCTGGCCGCCGTCGCCCGCCACCGCCCGGGACGGCATTCCGGGCGGTGCTGCCGCGCTGGGCCTCATCGTCCCCAGCAGCACCGCTCCGGCCACCGGGCCCGATCGCCCGGGTGGGCCGGGTGGCGGTTCGTCCGCTGGTGTCATCGAGCCGGGCGATGCGGGTGCTGCCGTCGGGTCCGCTGGTGCCACGGGGGACGGTGCCGGGGCTCCGCCGGCTGCTGGTGGTGACTCGTCGGAGTCCGGCAGTGGCCCGCCCGGGGCTGGCCCGTCTGGCGGCGGCCCGTCCGGGACTGGTCCGTCGGGCGCCGGCCCGTCTGGGACTGGTCCGTCCGGTGCCGGCCCGTCTGGGACTGGTCCGTCCGGCGGTGGCCCGTCCGGGGATGGCCCGTCCGGGGCCGGTCCGTCCGGGGCCGGCGGGGTGGCCGGGCCGGGGGCGGGCGGGGGTACCGGCGGCCAGCCGGGGCCGGCGGAGGACATGGCCTGGGCGTCGTTCAGCGAGGCCGACCTGGTCCGGCTGCGGTTCGACGACATGTTGGACCGGGCCGCACGCCAGGCGTGTGACACGTTCCGCGGCGACGCGGCGTACCTGCTGCTGGCCGGCGGGGACGGGCTGGACACCCGGTTGGCGACCAGCGGGCTGCCGCCGCCGGCAGCGCCGGTGCGTGGGCTGGGGCTGGCCGACCAGCCGGCGTCCACCGTGCTGCCGGTCGCGTACACCGAGCTGGACCCGACCGTGCTGCCGCTGCTCACCGGCACCGGGATGCGGTCCGCGATGGTGGCCCAGCTGCTCGCCGAGGGCCGGCCGATCGGCCAGCTGTGCGTCGCGGCGGCCCGGCCGGGTGCCTTCGGTGTGGACGAGGCGGAGCGGCTGCAGCGCGGCGTGGACCGGCTGGCGCTCACCGTCGCCGCCCGCCGGCTGGCCGAGTCGACCCGCCGGCACCGCGACTGGATCGGCTTCCTGGCCGAGGCCAGCGACCTGCTCACCGGCACGCTCGAACCGCAGATGACGATCGCGATGCTGGCCCAGCTGGTGGTGCCCTGGCTGGCCACCTGGTGCGCGATCAGGTCGTACGACGAGCGCGGCCCGACCGGGCTGGACTACGCCTGGCACGCCGACGAGGCCGCGATCGACGCGGTCCGCGAGCTGCTGGAGGCCGCCCCGGCCGAGCCGGCCACGACCGGCGTGGGTCCGGTCGGCGGGCTGCTCGACTCGGCCGGGGCGGTGCCGGCGGAGCTGCGCGGCGACGTCGCGGTCACGCTGGTGCTGCGGGCCCGTGGCCGGCGGCTCGGCGTCGTCGTGCTCGGCCGGCCGGCCGCCGACCCGTTCGAGCCGGACACCCTCGGCTTCGCCGAGGAGCTGGCCCGGCGTGCCGCGCTGGCCCTGGACAACGCGCTGCTCTACCAGATGCACCGGGCCACCAGCCAGGCGCTGCAGCGCAGCCTGCTGCCGGCGGCGCTGCCGGAGGTGCCCGGCATGGACGTCGGCGTCGCCTACCAGGCCGCCGGCGAGGGCCTGGTGGTCGGCGGCGACTTCTACGACCTGTTCGCGCTCGGCAACGACCGGTGGCGGTTCGCCGTGGGCGACGTCGCCGGCAACGGCCCCGAGGCCGCCGGCGACACCGGCCTGGCGCGGCACACGCTGCGCCTGCTGGGCCGGCAGCTGTGCCCGCCGGCCGAGGCGGTGAGCCAGCTGAACCGCGCGATCCTGGACCAGCGCGACGGCACCCGCTTCCTCACCCTCGTGCACGGCGAGATCACGCTGCGCCCGGCCGGCGGCCTGCAGATCGACCTCGTCATCGCCGGCCACCCCCCGCCGTACCTGCTCCGCCCCGGTCACGCCGACGCGGTCGGCACCCCGCAGACCCTGCTCGGCGTGCTCGAGCACGTCCCGTACCGCACCGACACGATCCTGCTCGCCCCCGGCGAGGCCCTGCTCTGCCTCACCGACGGCGTGATCGAACGCCGCCGCAACGGCCGCATCTTCGGCGAGACCGACCTGCACCCCCTCCTGGTCCGCTGCGCCGCAATGTCCGCCGGCGCCATCGCCGCCGCCGTCCAACGCGCGGTCATCGACTACGCCCCCCAGCCACCCCGCGACGACATGGCCGTCCTCGTCCTCCGCGCCCTCCCTACCCGCTAGCGGGCCCCGCGGCGGCTAGGGGGGTGGGGAGTCGGGGAGGCGGTGGCGGAGGTGTTTGCGGTCGAGTTTGCCGACCGGGGTGAGCGGGATCGTGTCGATGATGTGGATCTCGCGGGGGTACTTGTGCGCGGCGAGGTGGGCACGGGTGAAGGCGATGACCGCGTCCGGGGTGGGGGCGGGGTCGGTGGTGGTGACGAAGGCGACGACTTCTTCGCCGAGGCGGGGGTGCGGGCGGCCGATGACGGCGGCGCCGGTGATCGCGGGGTGCTGCAGCAGGACGTCCTCGACGTCGCGGGGGTAGACGTTGTGACCGCCGCGGATGATCAGGTCCTTCTTCCGGTCGACCACGGTGAGGTAGCCGTCGGCGTCGAGATGGCCGATGTCGCCGGTGTGCAGCCAACCCCCGTCGACGCCGTCGGCCGCCCCGCCGCCGGCGGGCTCGGTGTCGGGCCAGTAGCCGGCCATCACGTTGCGGCCGCGGACCAGGATCTCGCCGTCGGCGCCGGCCGGGACGTCGGTGCCGATGTCGTCGGCGATCCGGACGTCCACGCCCGGCACTGGCAGCCCCACGGTGCCGGCGCGCCGCCGCCCGGGCGGGGTGCTGCTGACGATCCCGCCGGACTCGGTCAGCCCGTACCCCTCGAACACCTGCGCGGACGGCACCCGCCGCTCGAACGCGGCGACCAGCGCCGGGGCCAGCGGCGCGGCGCCGGAGAACACGTGCCGCAGCGTGCCGAGGTCGTGCTGGTCCAGCGGCTGCTCCAGCAGCGCCGCCAGCATCGACGGGACCACCGCGGCCACCTGCAGTCGGTGCTCGGCGACCAGCGCCACCCAGCGGGCCGGGTCGAACCAGCGCTGCAGCACGGCGAACGTCGGCTCGGTCATGTGCAGGCCGCCGACCGTCACCAGGATGCCGTACGAGTGCGACAGCGGCAGCGCGGTGATCCCGCGGACGATGCCCGGCAGGTGGCTGTGCTGCCGGGACGACCAGCCCGCGTACCAGAGGTTCGCGTGGCTGAGCGGGACGCCCTTGCTCCGCCCGGTGGTGCCGCCGGTGAACAGCAGCGCGGCCAGGTCGTCCGGCGAGCGGTCGACGATCCCGCCGGGCGCGGCCGCCTCCAGCGACGCGTAGTCGACGAGCCGGGCGTCCCGCTGCTCTGTGTGGCCGAGCACGATCAGCGGGATCGCCAGCCCATCCGCGGCCGCGAGCGCCTTGGGTAGCAGGTCGGCGGTGGTCACCAGGGCCGTGGCGGCCGACGCCCGCAGCAGGTGGCCCAGTTCGACCGCGGTGACCAGGAAGATCACCGGCGTGACGGCGGCGCCCGCCCGCCAGACCGCGTGGTAGGTGATGCTGACCTCGGGGCAGTTCGCCATCAGCACCGCGACCCGGTCGCCCGGGCGGACGCCGAGCCCGGCCAGCCCGGCCGCCACCCGGGTGGCCCGGTCGAACAGCTCGTCCGAGCCGTACACCTGCTCGTCGAAGCGGAGCGCGGGGTGGTTGCCGATCCGCTCGTGCGTGTCGGCCCACTGCCGGGACAGCGTCCGCGGCTCGTCAACTGTCGATTGTGGACGCTCTATTGTGGACGGATCGACCATCGGAACCCTCCCGGTCGAGGCGGTCGCGGTCACCCCGCCAGGCGGCCGCGGTCAGGCCGGCAGGCCGGTCACCCGCTGCCAGAACTGGCACCGGTGGTCGGCGGCGAACGTGCCGATCGGCCCGATCGCGGTAGGGGCGAGCTGCTGGATCCGGTCGACCGGCCCGCCGGGTGCGCCGGCCGGAACATACCTGGGCCAGGCCGGCAGCCGCGGCCCGTTCGGGTTGCCGGTGGCGATGAACCGGCTCCAGTAGCCGCTCATGGCACCGGCCAGCCGCTGCTGCGCCGGGGTCAGCGACGCTCCGCCGAACAGGTACGCCAGCTCCGCGGCGTGGAACGCGGCCTGCGGCAGCGCCGGGTCGGTGATGAACGGCGGCGCGGCCGGGTCGTTGAACTCGTACGCGTAGACCGGCTCGTGGTTGCCGTACAGCAGGTCGTCGGCGCGGGCCCGGCAGGAGAACAGCTGGTCGGTCCGGACGGTGGCGTAGGCGATGTTCGGCGTCGGGTACGCGGTGGCCGGGTACTCGGCGAGCACCTGCGCGGCGATGCCGGCGAACTCGGCCTGGATCCGGGCGGCGTACGACGCGGCCGTCAGCGGCCCGGAGACGAAGTCGATCAGCACCGAGGTGAAGAACCGGTACTCGTCGTGGTTGCTGCCGTTGAGCACCGGCACCTGGTGCGCCCGCCCGGTGGCCCACGCCGCGGCCGGTGAGATCGGCAGCACGGCGGGGCCGAGCGTCGGGCCCCAGCCGCTGGCCCCCTCGGCGGCCAGCAGGGCCGGCACCGGCAGCGCCCGCAGGCAGGCGGCCGTGGCGGTGCCGGGGCACCCGGCGGCGGCGGCGAACGCCTGCCCGGCGGTGGACGCGGCGGCCAGCGTCGGGGGCGAGCTCGACCCGCCGGAGACGCACGACCCACTCTCCATGACGGCCCGGACGAACAGCCCGGCCGCGGTCGGCGAGGCGAGGTGCGCGCAGGTGTCGGTGGCGCCGGCCGACTCGCCACCGAGCGCGACCCGGCGCGGGTCGCCGCCGAACGCGCGGATGTTGCGCCGCACCCAGCGCAGCGCGGCCTGCTGGTCGGCCAGCCCGTAGTCGCCCGAGGTCTGGTCGGCGGCCTCGGCGGACAGCGACGGGTGGGCCAGGAAGCCGAGCGCGCCGAGCCGGTAGTTGATCGTGACCACGACCACGCCCCGGCGGACGAACCCGGTCGCGTCGTAGTCGGTGCCGGCGCCGTAGATGTTGCTGCCGCCGTGCAGCCAGACGAACACCGGCAGCCCGCGCGCGCCGGCGCCCGGCGGTGTCCACACGTTCAGGTAGAGGCAGTCCTCGTTCGTGCTGCCGGTGCGGTTGGACGCCCCGGGCAGCACGGCCAACGGGGTCTGCGGGCACGGGCTGGCCGGCCTGGTGGCGTCCCGGACGCCGGGCCAGGCGCCGGCCGGTTGCGGCGCCCGCCAGCGCAGCGCGCCCACCGGCGGCGCCGCGTACGGGATGCCCTGGAACAGCCGGGTGTCCGGGCCGACCGTGCCACGCACCGCGCCGTGGTCGGTCAGCACCACGCTGCTGGCCGGCGCCGGCGCCGACGCGACGCCGAGCGGTGCCGGCGCGGCGGTGCCGGGCGGGGTCGGTGTCGCTGACGCACCGGCGCTGGAGACGACTGTGGCGGACGCGGCGGCGAGCACGACGGCGATCCGGGCGGCGCGGCTGGAACGCATGCGGCACTCCTCGATGAGTGAGCGTTCGGACACCCCCGAGGTCACCGTCCTACCGTCGTTCCGTCACCGGGTCAAGATGCACTCACAGTGCGGATACCTGTCCGGGTGATCGGGAAGATCGACATGCCTCGGCCGGATTCCGCGCACTACTGTCGTCTCCGGGCACAGCCGGCGAAATCGGGAGACGCGGATGAAGGCAGCGACCAAGGGTGCTCAGGTCGGCGAGCAGGCGCCGGAGTTCACTCTGCCGAACCAGGCCGGCGATCCGGTCAGCCTGGCCGACTTCCGCGGCAAGCAGGTCGTCGTCCTTTACTTCTACCCGAAGGACAACACCTCCGGCTGCACCGCCGAGGCCTGCGCGTTCCGCGACAGCCACGAGGTCTTCGCCGAGGCCGGCGCCGCCGTGCTCGGGGTCAGCTCCGACTCGGTCGACTCGCACGACAAGTTCGCAGGCAAGCACAAGCTGCCGTTCACGCTGCTCAGCGATGCGGGCGGCACGGTCCGCAAGCTGTACGGCGTGCCCAGGTCGTTCGGGCTCATCCCCGGCCGGGTGACGTACGTGATCGGCCGCGACGGCGTGGTCCGGCACGTGTTCGCCTCGCTGACGCACGTCGACCAGCACGTCGGCGAGGCGTTGGCGGTCGTCAAGCAGTTGCATCCCGACCAACCGGCCGACTGACCGCCGTCGCGGGCCGGGTCAGAACCGGTCGACCGCGGTCACCCGGACGGCGGCGCTGCCGGTCCGGTCCGACTCGGCCAGGTCGACGTCGGCGCTGATGCCCCAGTCGTGGTCGCCGGCCGGGTCGTCCAGGATCTGCCGCACCTGCCAGCGCTGCGGGCCCTCCTCGATCAGCAGCAGTGCCGGGCCGCGGGCGTCGGCGCCGGTCAGCAGCTCGGCGTGCTCGGCGAAGTAGGAGCCGAGCGCGTCGGCCCAGCGGGCGGCGTCCCAGCCGGTGTCGGCGTCGAGCTCGCCCAGCTCGTCGTAGCGGCGGCGGGCGGCCAGCTCCACCCGGCGGAACAACGCGTTGCGCACCAGCACCCGGAACGCCCGCCGGTTGGCGGTCACCGGCGCCACCCGTTCGTCCAGTTCGGACGGCTTCACGGTGTCCACATCGGACGGGTGCTGCAGCGCCTCCCACTCGTCCAGCAGGCTGGAGTCGACCTGGCGGACCAGCTCGCCCAACCACTCGATCAGGTCGTACAGCTCCTCGGTCTTCGCCTCCGCCGGGACGGTCTGGTGTACCGCCTTGTACCCGCTGGCCAGGTAGCGCAGCACCAGGCCCTCGGACCGGGCCAGCCCGTAGAAGTTGACGTAGTCGTTGAACGTCATGGCCCGCTCGTACAGGTCGCGCGCGATCGATCTGGGCGCCAGTTCGTAGTCGGCCACCCACGGGTGCCCGCGCCGGTAGGCCTCGTAAGCCACCCCGAGCAGCTCCTCGAGCGGCTTCGGGTAGGTTACCGACTCCAGCAGGACCATCCGCTCCTCGTATTCGATGCCCTCGGCCTTCATCGCGGCGACCGCCTCGCCGCGCGCCTTGTGCTGCTGCGCGGCCAGGATCTGGCGTGGCCGGTCCAGGGTGGCCTCGATCACCGACAGCGCGTCCAGCGGGTAGCCCGGGTCGAGCGGGTCGAGCAGGTCCAGCGCGGCCAGCGCGAATGTCGACAGTGGCTGGTTGAGCGCGAAGTCGGCCTGCAGGTCGACGGTCAGCCGGACGACGCGGCCGGTCTCGTCCGGTGTGGACAGTCGCTCGACCACGCCGGCGGCGAGCAGGGACCGGTAGATCGCGATCGCCTGCCGGATATGCCTGCGCTGCGCCGGCCGGCTCTCGTGGTTGTCGGTGAGCAGGTGTCGCATCGCGTCCCAGGCGTTGCCGGGCCGGCCGATGACGTTCAGCAGCATCGCGTGGGTGACCGTGAAGCTGGAGGTCAGCGGCTCCGGCTCGGCCGCCACCAGCCGCTCGTACGTCGGCTCACCCCAGGAGACCATGCCCTCGGGCGGCTTGCGGCGGACCACCTTGCGCCGCTGCTTCGGGTCGTCCCCGGCCTTGGCCAGCGCCTTGTGGTTCTCGACCACGTGCTCCGGAGCCTGCACGACGACGTAGCCGGCGGTGTCGTAGCCGGCCCGCCCGGCGCGGCCGGCGATCTGGTGGAACTCGCGGGCGGACAGCAGTCTGGCCCGCACACCGTCGTATTTGGACAGTGCGGTGAGCAGCACGGTCCGGATCGGCACGTTCACCCCGACACCCAGCGTGTCGGTGCCGCAGACGACCTTGAGCAGGCCGGCCTGGGCCAGCCGCTCGACCAGCCGGCGGTACTTCGGCAGCATCCCCGCGTGGTGCACGCCGATCCCGTGCCGGACGAACCGGCTCAGGCTGCGGCCGAAGCTGGTGCTGAACCGGAAGCCGCCGATCAGGTCGGCGATCGCGTCCTTCTCCGACCGGCTGCACACGTTGATGCTCATCAGCGAGCCGGCCCGCTCCACCGCCGCCGCCTGGGTGAAGTGCACCACGTACACCGGCGCCTGCCCCGTGGACAGCAGTTCCTCCAGCGTCTCGTGCATCGGCGTGAGCCGGAACGAGTAGTACAGCGGCACCGGCCGCACCGCGGAGTGGACGGTGGTCGTGGGCCGGCCGGTGCGCCGGGTCAGGTCCTTCTCGAAGAACGAGACGTCGCCGAGGGTGGCCGACATCAGCAGGAACTGCGCCCGGGGCAGTTCCAGCAGCGGCACCTGCCAGGCCCAGCCGCGGTCCGGGTCGGCGTAGAAGTGGAACTCGTCCATCACCACCTGGTCGACCTCGGCCGCGGCGCCGTCCCGCAGCGCGATGTTGGCCAGTACCTCGGCCGTGCAGCAGATGATCGGCGCGGCGGCGTTGACGCTCGCGTCGCCGGTCATCATGCCCACGTTGGCCCGGCCGAACGTGTCGCACAGGTCGAAGAACTTCTCCGACACCAGCGCCTTGATCGGCGCGGTGTAGAACGTGCGCTGCCCCGCGGCCAGCGCGGCGAAGTGCGCGCCGGCCGCCACCAGGCTCTTGCCCGACCCGGTCGGTGTGCTGAGGATGACGTTCGAGCCGGAGACGATCTCGATGAGCGCGTCCTCCTGCGCCGGGTACAGCGGCAGGCCGCGGTCGGCCGCCCAGCCGGCGAACGCGTCGAACAGGGCATCCGGCTCAGCGGCGGCGGGCAGCCGTTCCAGCAGGCTCACAACACCCCATCCTGCCCGCAACGGCATCGGGACGCTGCGGGCAGCCCCACCCGTCCCGGCCGGGAGCCGCGCCGGCCGCGCCGGCCGGCGGGGTCAGAACGGGTCGGCGTCCACGCTGGCGCGGACCGTCGTCCGGCTCCAGCGGTCCCGGACGAAGCCGTCCGCCACCCCGTTCGCGTCGCCGGCGACCAGGTTCGTCCCGGCCGAGGTGAACGCCACGAACTGGCCGTCCGCGCTGATCGAGGCCGCCGTGGAGTTGCCGTCGGGCTGGGCGTCGGCGGTGCCGAGGCTGACCCGGTAGGTCGCGCCGATCCGGACGTCCCGCACGAACACGTCGCTGCGGGCGTTGCTGTCGCCGGCGACCAGGTTGGACGCGGCCGAGGTGAACGCGACGTACCGGCCGTCCGCGCTCAGCGCCGGGCCGGACGAGTAGCTGTTGCCCTGGCCGCCGGTGCCGCTGCGGCTGATCCGGTTGGTGGTGCCGTAGCGCAGGTCGCGGACGAACACGTCGGCGGTGCCGTTGGTGTCGCCGGCGACCAGGTTGCTGGCCACCGAGTCGTAGGCCACGTACCGGCCGTCCGCGCTGATCGCCGGGTCGAACGAGGCGCCGTCCGCCTGCCGCGCGGCCGTCGAGATGCTGACCCGGTTGGTGATGCCGTAGGTCAGGTCGCGGACGAACACGTCCTGCTCGCCGTTGGTGTCGCCGGGCACGAGGTTGTCGGCGTCCGAGGTGAAGACGACGTAGCGGCCGTCGGCGCTGATCGCCGGCAGGTGCGAGTTGCCGTTGCCCTGGCCGGAGGCGCCGACGCTGACCCGCCGGATGCCGCCGCCGCTGCTGACGAAGATGTCGGAGTCGTCGTTGGTGTCGCCGGTGACCAGGTTCGTCGCGGCCGACTCGAACGCGACCACCGAGCCGTCGCTGCTCAGCGCCGGGTGGAACGAGTGGCTGTCCGGCATGGCCCCGTGCCGGCCCACGCTGACCTGCCGGCTGGTGTGCGTGGACAGGTCGTACACCAGCACCTCGAACTGCGGCACGTCCACGTACTGGGCGAACGCGACGTACCGGCCGTTGCCGCTGACCACGCTGTACGGGAGTACACCGCTGCCCGGGACGGCGGCGCCACCACCGGTGGACATCCCGCGGCTGACCCGCTGGGTGATGCCGCGCGCCAGGTCACGGGCGAACACCACATAGAACGGGGCGCCGCCGTCCTGCCCGCTGACGTTCTCGGAGAAGGTCACGACCGTGCCGTCGGCGTTCGTCGACGAGGTCTGTGCGGGGTACCGCGCCTCCGCGCCCGCGACCCCACTCTTCGGTCCAGTGTGGACACTGGGGTGCCCGACCAGCATCGAGCCGGCGGGTATCCCGGCGGCGATCAACCCGGCGAGCGGCAACGCGAACAGCGCCAAGCGGCGCCAACTGACCCGTGCCATACCTGACCCCCGTATCCGCCGGCGAGCATGCCGGCACTCCACCCCACCCTTACCCTCCGTAGCAGATCACTACGCTAGGTGGTGTCAGTGTTCGGGTCAGCACGACGCGCCCGACCGGCGGTCGGATCGCCGGCCAGGCCCTGGTGGCGCCCGATCGGGCGGGTCGTCGCGGGGCGCGCGTGCCGAGATGCCTATCCGGGACCGGATCGGGCACGATCTGCCCCGTGCCGGAGACCACGACCAGCCCTCAGCCCGCGTCCGTCCACACCGGACCATTCAACCGGTCCGACCGGATCGTGCTCGCCGGAGGCGCGGTCGCCGTGCTGCTGGCCGGCCTGACCCGGTACATCGACCTCGGCTCGGTCACCGCGTTCGTCTGCTCCGCCGTCGCGGTGGCGGCGCTGGCCGCGCTGGTCGCGCGCAGCGTGGAACAGCTTGGCGACCGGTTCGGCCCGGGCGCGACCGGGGTGCTGCAGAGCGCGCTGGGTAACCTGCCCGAGCTGTTCATCGGCATCTTCGCGCTGCGGGCCGGGCTCATCGGCGTCGTCCAGGCGGCGATCATCGGGTCGATCCTCAGCAACGCGCTGCTGGTGCTCGGGCTGGCGTTCCTGGTCGGCGGCCTGCGCAACGGCGAGCAGCGGTTCGACTCGGCCCGGGCCCGGTCGATCTGCGTGCTGCTGGTGCTCGCGGTCTCGGCGATGATCATCCCGAGCCTGGCGCAGTACGTCCACACGCCGGCCGCGGCACACGAGGGCGAGCTGTCCACGATCGTCTCGGTGGTGCTGCTGGTGGTCTTCGCGCTCTCGGTGCCGGCATCGATCCGGCAGACCGGCGGCGGGAGCGGCGAGGGCGCCACGCCGGAGCCGCCGCGCTGGCCGCTGGGGCTGGCGGTCGGCCTGCTCGCGGCCGCCAGCGCGCTGGCCGCGCTCGTCTCCGACTGGTTCGTCACCGCGCTGCAGCCGGCCATCGAGGTGCTGCACATCAGCCCCGCCTTCGCCGGCCTGGTGATCGTGGCGATTGCCGGCAACGCGATCGAGAACGTGGTCGGCATCCAGCTCGCCGCCCGCAACCAGGCCGAGTACGCGATGTCGGTCATCGTGAACAGCCCGCTGCAGGTCGCCCTGGTGCTCGCGCCGGCGCTGGTGCTGCTCAGCCACGTCGTCGGCGGCGCGGTGCTGACGCTGGTGTTCTCACCGCTGCTGGTCGTCGCGGTCTTCCTCGCCGTGCTCACCGTGACGATCGCGATCGTGGACGGCCAGTCCGACTGGTTGGAAGGCGTCGCGCTGATCGGCCTCTACGGCGCGATCTCGGCCGCCTTCTGGTGGGGTTGACCCGTACGTGAATCTTCTCCCGCAGTGGACGGACACAGTGGACGGTCAGGGCTGGAAGCGGTAGCCCATGCCCGGTTCGGTGAGCAGATGCCGCGGGCGGGTGGGGTCCGGTTCCAGCTTGCGGCGCAGCCTGTTGACGTAGAGCCGCAGCGAGGACGTGTCATCGGCGTACGCCGGGCCCCACACGTCGGTGATCAGCTGGCGCTGGCTGATCAGCTTGCCGGGGTGCCGGACCAGCGCGGCCAGCAGCCGCCATTCGGTCGGCGTCAGGTGCAGGTCCGCCGGGCTGGCGCCGTCCGGCGCGGTGGTCGCGACCGGTGCGACCCGCTTCGCGGCCAGGTCGACCCGGTAGGCGCCGATGTCGGCGATCACCGATCCACCTTCCGCGGCGGCGCTGCGCCGGGTCACCGCCCGGATCCGGGCCAGCAGCTCGTCCACCCCGAACGGCTTGGTCACGTAGTCGTCCGCGCCCGCGTCCAGCGCCGCCACCTTGTCCCCGCCGGAGGTCCGGCCGGACAGCACGATGATCGGGACGCTGGTCCAGCCGCGCAGCCCCTTGATGACGGTCACCCCGTCCAGATCAGGCAGGCCGAGGTCGAGCACGACGATGTCCGGATGCGCGGCCGCCGCCTCGGCCAGCGCCCGCTGCCCGGTCGCCGCCGTGGACACCTCGTAGCCGCGGGCATGCAGGGTGATCCGCATCGCCCGTAGCAGTTGCGGCTCGTCCTCGACCACCAGCACCTTCACGTCCGCTCCCACCTGCCCTCGCCCCAGACGCTAACGCCTGCCGCCGGCAGATCGGCCGGACCGACCCGACCGCCGCCGGCCGGGCCTGCCGCGGTGGCGCGCCAGGCTCCCCGGCGGGACGGTCAGATGGCGGGCAGTCCGCCCGGTTGGGGCGACCCGCTCGGCCACCCGGCACGCTAGGCGGGGACGGCGGGCGGTGGTGGGCCGACCCGGTTGGGGCCGCCGACCCGGGCCTGGCCGGGACGGTCAGCTGGCGAGCGGAAAGGGGCCGACCAGGTTGGGTGCCGGCGGTGCCGGCTCGGTCAACCGCGCTCGCTCGGTCGGGCCCGCTCGGGTCCGCTCGGGGACGGGTCAGGTGGCCGGTAGTGGCCCGGGGCCGATCGGGTTGGGACCTGGCCCGGGCGCCGGGTCGGGGCTGGGTGCCGGCGGCATCGGGTCGGGCGTCGGCGCCGGCGGGACCGGGTCGGGTGCGGGCGCCGGTGGCACCGGGTCAGGCGCCGGGGCCGGCGGGACCGGGTCAGGTATCGGGCCCGGTGGCGTCGGGTCCGGCCGGGGCGTCGGCGGCTCGGGGTCGACCGGCGGGATGACGTCGGTTGGCACGGTCATCGGGGCCTCCAGCAAGCGAGCCATGCCGACCGGCTTACCCCGCGATCAGCCGGCGGAACCGCCGTGGCCGTGGATCTCGACCCCGGGCGCGGCCGCCCGGGGCGCCTGCGGCGCCGCCTCGGCCTCGTGCGCGGCCTCGTGCGCGGCCTCGTCCTCGGCCCGCCGGACCGACTCGACGATCTCGGCCTCGGCGGCGACCCGGCCGGCCCAGGTGGCCCCCTCCACCGACTTGCCGGGTTCCAGCTCCTTGTAGACCCCGAAGAAGTGCTGGATCTCCAGCCGCTCGTACTCGGGCAGGTGGTGGATGTCGCGCAGGTGTTCCATCCGCGGGTCGGCGGCCGGCACGCACAGCACCTTGTCATCGCCGCCCTTCTCGTCCCGCATCCGGTACATGCCGATCGCGCGGCACCGGATCAGGCAGCCCGGGAACGTCGGCTCCTGCAGCAGGACGAGCGCGTCCAGCGGATCACCGTCCTCGCCGAGCGTGCCCTCGATGAAGCCGTAGTCGGCCGGGTACTGGGTCGCTGTGAACAGCGTGCGATCCAATCTGATCCGGCCGAGTTGATGGTCGTACTCGTACTTGTTCCGCTGACCCTTCGGGATTTCGATCGTTACGTCGAATTCCACCCACCGGCTCCCGTCCCTGCGACTGGTACGGCAGATTAGTCTTCCCTCGTGCTGACGCGGGTCCGGTTGTCCAAGGGGGGCCCTCGCACCCGGCCGCAACGGCGGGTACGACCCCGCATCAACAGCCTGCCACTCCCACTTCTCCCGACCGACCGGCGGACCGCGCGATGGCAAAGGCCACCCACGACCACCCCA
>JBBWZH010000384.1:0-7857 GCA_039648995.1 Mycobacteriales bacterium | reverse complement strand
AGTGCACGGTGGACGCGTTGGCCGCGCCGGTGGTGGGGGAGCGTCCGGTGGTGGGTCGGCCGTTGCCGAACCTGCGGGCGTATGTGTTGGATGGGCGGTTGCGGCCGGTGCCGGTGGGGGTGCCCGGCGAGCTGTACCTGGCCGGGGTGCAGGTGGCCCGCGGCTACCTGAACCGGCCGGGTCTGACCGCGCAACGCTTCGTGGCCAACCCGTATGACGGGCCGGGGGAGCGGATGTACCGGACCGGCGACGTGGTGCGCTGGTCCGGGGCGGGTGAACTGGCGTACCTGGGTCGGGCCGATGATCAGATCAAGATCCGTGGGTTCCGGATCGAACCCGGCGAGATCGAGGCGGCCCTGCTCACCCACCCCGACCTCGCCGAGGCGGCCGTGCTCGCCCGCGACAACGATGCCGGCCACCGGCAACTGGTCGCCTACCTCGTGCCCGCCCCGGGCGCGGCCGCGCCGGCGGCGGCCGACCTCCGGGAGTGGTTGAAGCGCGGCCTGCCCGCCTACCTCGTGCCCGCCGCGTACGTGAGTCTCCCGGCGCTGCCGCTGACCTCCACCGGCAAGCTGGACCGGCGGGCGCTGCCGGCACCGGTCGTCGAGGCGCGGTCCGCGGCGTACGTCGCTCCGCGTACCGAGGTGGAACAGCAGCTGGCCCGGATCTGGGCTTCGGTGGTCGGTGCCGAGCGGGTCGGCGTCAACGAGAATTTCTTCGAGCTCGGCGGCGACTCGATCCTCAGCATCCAGGTGGTGGCCCGGGCCCGCCAGGCCGGCCTCCGCCTGACCACGAAGGACATGTTCCTGCACCAGACCATCGCCGAGCTGGCCGCGGTGGCCACCGCCGAACCGGCGTCCACCGCGGTGGACCGGGACATGCCGGCCGGCCCGGCGCCACTCGGCCCGATCCAGCAGTGGTTCCTGGAGACCGAGGCCGAGGCCGGGGCCGCGACCGGGGCCGGGACCGGCACGGCCGACCGCTTCACCATGTCGACGCTGGTCGAGCTCGCGCCCGGCACGGACCAGGACGCGCTGCTGGCGGCGGTGGACGCGGTCGTCGCCCACCATGACGCGCTCCGGCTGCGGTTCCGCCGGGCCGGTGCCGGCTGGACGCAGGACGTCGACCCCGGGCCGGTCACCGGTGTCGTGCGCCGGGTGGAGGTGACCGAGCCGAGCGGCGACAGCCGGCGGTCGGCGATGCTCGCGGCCGCCACCGCGGCGCGCGGCAGCCTGAACATCTCCGCCGGGCCACTGGTCGCCGGCAGGCTGTTCGACTTCGGCGCCGGCGCGCCGCCGCAGCTGTTCCTGACCATCCACCACCTCGTCGTGGACGGCGTCTCCTGGCGGATCCTCTTCGACGACATCGACACCGCCTACCGGCAGCTGCGGTCGGGCGACGCCGTCCAGCTCGACCCGCCGACCACCCCGCACCGGCAGTGGGCGCGGCGGCTGACCGAGCACGTGCGCGCGGGCCGGCTCGATGACGGCATCGCGTACTGGGCCGGCGCCGCCGCCGGGGCGGCGCTGCCGGTCGACCGGACCGGCCCGAACACGGCCGGCTCCGCCCGGACGGTCACCGTCGGGCTCGGCCGGGCCGAGACGGACGCCCTGCTGCACCAGGTGCCGGGCGTGTACCGGACGCAGGTGAACGACGTGCTGCTCAGCGCGGTCGGGTCGGCGCTGTCGGCCTGGACCGGAACCGACCGCGTCCGGCTGGCGCTGGAGGGGCACGGCCGGGAGGAGATCCTCGACGGCGTCGACCTGTCCCGTACGGTCGGCTGGTTCACCGCCGAGTTCCCGATCGCGCTGACCGTCCCCGCCGGGCGCGGCTGGGGTGAGGTGCTCAAGTCGGTGAAGGAGCAGGTCCGGGCGGTGCCGCGGCGCGGCGCCAGCTACGGGGCGCTGCGGTACCTGGGCGCACCGGACGGGCCCGGCGCGGTGCTGCGGGCCGATCCGCAGCCCGAGATCAGCGTCAACTACCACGGCCAGTGGGACGCGGCCGGGGACGGGCAGGGCCTCTACCGGCGCTGGTGCGAGCCGCTCGGCCCGGACGCGGCACCGGACAGCGACCGCAGCTACCTGGTCGAGATCAACGGCGTGGTCTCCGGCGGCGAGCTGAAGCTGACCTGGACCTACTCGGCCGCCGTCCATGACGAGTCGACCGTACGGCGGGTCGCTGACGAGGTCATCGCGGCCCTGCGGGGCATCGTCGAGCATTGCGCCGGCCCGGACGCCGGTGGCCGTACCCCGTCGGACTTCCCGCTGGCCGGGCTCGACCAGGCGCAGGTGGACCGGCTGGTCGGCGACGGGCGCGACGTCGAGGACGTCTACCCGCTGACCCCGCTGCAGGCCGGGATGCTCTTCCACAGCCTCGTCGACGACGGCGACACCGCGGCGTACTTCGACCAGCTGCAGGTCCGGCTGGCCGGCGTACCGGACCCGCGGGCGCTGGCCGCGGCCTGGCAGCGTGTGCTGGACCGGACACCGGTGCTGCGCAGCCGGCTGGTCTGGGACGGCGTGGACACGCCGCTGCAGGTGGTGCAGCGGCGGGTCACGCTGCCGGTCGCCCAGCACGACTGGCGGGCGCTGACCGAGGCGGAGCGGGGTCGGGAACTGCGCCGCGTTCTGGCCGAGGATCGCGCGGCCGGGATGGACCTCGCCGCGGCGCCGCTGCTGCGGCTCACGATCGCCCGGCTGGACGAGGATGAGGTGCTGCTGGTCTGCAGCTGCCATCACGTCCTGCTGGACGGCTGGAGCCTGGGGCAGGTGTTCGTGGAGGCGCTCGAGCAGTCCGCGGCGATCGTGGCCGGCGGGCAGTTCGACGCCGCCAACCGGCGGCCGTTCCGGGACTACCTGCAGTGGCTGGCGAGCCAGGATCAGGCGGCCGCGGCCGAGCACTGGACCGGCGTCCTGGCCGGGGTGACCGAGACGACCCCGCTGCCGTTCGACCGGCCACCGGTCGAGGCGCACCGGTCCGCGTCCAGCCGCTCGGTACGGGTCGAGCTGGCGTCCGACGACTCGGACCGGGTCCGCCGGATGGCCAAGCGGAGCCGGCTCACGCTGAACACGCTCGTCCAGGGCGCCTGGGCGCTGCTGCTGTCCCGCTACGGCGCCGTGCCGGAGGTGGTCTTCGGCACCACGGTCTCCGGCCGCCCGGCGGAGCTGCCCGGCGTCGAGTCGATGGTCGGCATGTTCATCAACACCGTGCCGACCCGGGTCCGCGTCGACGAGGGCGCGGACGTCGCCGGCTGGCTGCGCGAGCTGCAGGCGGCCCAGACCGAGTCGCGCCGGTTCGACTTCGTCTCGCTCCCCCAGCTGCAGTCGTGCAGCGACCTGCCGGCCGGGGCATCGCTGTTCGACAGCATGGTGGTCTTCGAGAACTACCCGATCAGCGGCGGCTCGACCGCCGGAGTGCCGCGGGTTCTCGGCGTCCAGGGCGCCGAGACGACGAACTTCCCGCTCAGCCTCAGCGCGCACCTCGACGACCGGCTCTGCTTCGACCTCGCCTTCGACCCGAGCATGTTCGATACCAGCACGGTCGAGCGCATGGTCGGCCACCTGCTCGCCCTGCTCCGGGAGTTCGCCGCGGATCCCGGCCGGACGGTCGGCGCGGTGCCGCTGCTGTCCGCCGACGACCGGCGGCGGCTGCTGCTGGACTGGAACGACACCGACGCCAGCACCCCGGGCCGGACGTTCCCGGCGGAGTTCGAGGCCCAGGTGGCGCGGACGCCGGACGCGGTCGCGCTGGTCTGCGGCGGCGAGCGGCTGACCTACGCGGACCTCAACGCCCGGGCCAACCGGCTGGCCCGCTACCTCATCGCGTTGGGAGTACGCCCGGAACGGCTGGTGGCGCTGGCGCTGCCGCGTTCGGCGGACATGATCGTCGCGATCCTCGCGGTGCTGAAGGCCGGCGCTGTGTACCTGCCGGTGGACCGCGACCTGCCCGCCGACCGCATCCGGTTCCTGCTCGCGGACGCCGCGCCGAGCCTGGTGATCACCACCCGCGGCAGCACGAATGTCCACATAGGACGGACCGCGACGGTCGCCCCGCTGCTACTGGACGATCCAGCCCTGCGGGCGGCGGTGGACAGCTGCCCCGCTGCGGACCTGTCCGATGTGGAGCGGGTCGGGCCGGTACGGCCGGACAGCGCGGCGTACGTGATCTACACGTCCGGATCGACCGGGCGCCCCAAGGGCGTGGTGCTGTCCCACGCCGGCCTCACGAACCTGTTCTACGCGCACCGGGACGGCCCGCTGGCCGGCGTGGTCGCCGGCCGGATGCGGATGGCGCTGACGGCGGCGTTCTCGTTCGACACGTCGTGGGAAGGGCTGCTGGTGATGGCGGCCGGCAGCGAACTGCACCTGATCGACGACGAGCTGCGGCTCGACCCGGCCGCGCTGGTCGACTACGTCGCCGAGAACCGCATCGACCTGCTCGACTTCACCCCCTCCTACGCGACGCAGCTGGTCGCGGCCGGCCTGCTCTCCAGCGGCCGGCACCGCCCGCCGGTGCTGATGCTCGGCGGTGAGGCGGTCGGCGAGGCGCTGTGGCGGGAGTTGGCCGCGGCGCCGGACACGGCGGGGTTCAACTACTACGGCCCGACCGAGTGCACGGTCGACGCGCTGGCCGGGCCCGTCGCCGGCGACCGGCCGCTGGTGGGCCGGCCGCTGCCCAACGTGCGGGCGTACGTGCTCGACGGCCGGCTGCGGCCGGTGCCGGTGGGGGCGCCCGGTGAGCTCTACCTGGCCGGGGTGCAGTTGGCCCGCGGCTACCTCAACCGGCCCGGCCTGACCGCCGAGCGGTTCGTGGCCAACCCGTACGGTCCGCCCGGCTCGCGGATGTACCGCACCGGCGACCGGGTGCGCTGGACCGCCGACGGCACGGTCGACTACCTCGGCCGCGCCGACGAGCAGGTGAAGATCCGCGGGTTCCGGATCGAGCCCGGCGAGATCGAGACCGCCCTGCTCGGGCATCCGGACCTGGTCGCGGCCGCCGTGGTGGCCGTCGACAGCGGCTCGGGCCACCAGCGGCTGGCGGCCTACCTGGTGCCGGCCGCGGGCCGCATCCAGCCCGCCGCCGCCGAGCTGCGGTCCTGGCTGGCGCGCACGCTGCCGGAGTACATGGTGCCGGCCGTGTTCGTGCCGGTGCCGGCGCTGCCGCTGACCTCCAGCGGGAAGCTGGACCGCCGGGCACTTCCCGCGCCGGAGCTCGACCCGGCCGCCGGCGCGGACCACGTCGCCCCGGGCACGCCGGTCGAACGCGAGCTGGCCCGGATCTGGGCCGAGGTACTGCGGGTGCCGCGGGTCGGCGCCGGCGACAACTTCTTCGAGCTCGGCGGCGACTCCATCCTCAGCATCCAGGTGGTATCCCGGGTCCGCGCGACGCTCGGCGTCGCGCTGTCCCCGCGGGCACTGTTCACCACCCCCACCGTCGCCGGGCTCGCGGCCGGCCTGCCGGCCGACGCGGTCGCCGCCGCGGCGGCGCTGCCGGAGATCCCGACCGTGCCCCGGGACCGCGCGCTGCCGCTGTCGTTCGCCCAGCAGCGGCTGTGGTTCCTGCACGAGTTCGACCCGGACACCGACGAGTACGTCACTCCGATCGCGGTGACCCTGCACGGCGAGCTGGACGTGCCGGCGCTGCGGGCGGCACTGACCGCGTTGGTCGCCCGGCACGAGTCGATGCGGACCACGTTCGACTCGACGGACGGGCACGCCAGCCAGCGGGTGCACCCGGCCGTCCCGGTCCAGCTGCCGGTGCTGGACCTGACCGGGCTGGCCCCGGCCGACCGGGAGCGGGTGCTCGGCACGGTCGTCGCGGAGGAGAGCAGCCAGCCGTTCGACCTCCAGCAGGGCCCGCTGTTCCGGCCGCTGCTGGCCGAGCTCGGCCCGGACGAGCACGCGCTCCTGCTGATCATGCACCACATCGTCACCGACGGGTGGTCCACGGGCCTGCTGCTCGCCGACCTGAGCGCGCTGTACGCGGCCGAACGCGGCGGCGTCCCGGCGGAACTGCCGCCGCTGCCCGTGCAGTACGCCGACTACGCGGTCTGGCAGCGCGAGCGGCTGTCCGGAGCGGCGCTGGACGAGCAGTTGGCGTACTGGCGTGGGCAGCTCGCGGACACCCCCGCGCTGGAGCTGCCCACCGACCGCCCGCGGCCGGCGGTCCAGACGAAGAACGGCGCCACGGTCGATCTCGCGATCCCGGCCGAGGTCGCCGGCGGCCTCAAGCGGCTCGGCCAGCGGCACGACGGCACCCTGTTCATGACCCTCGTCGCGGCCTACCAACTGCTGCTGAGCCGGTGGTCCGGCCAGGACGACGTCGCGATCGGCACCGTGCACTCCGGCCGGGACCGCGCCGAGCTGGAGAACCTGATCGGCTTCTTCGTCAACACGCTCGTGCTCCGGTCCACAGTGGACTACGGGAGGACCTTCACCGAGCTGCTCGCCGAGGTGCGCATGTCGGTCCTGGACGCCTTCGCGAACTCGGACGTCCCGTTCGAACGGCTCGTCGACGAACTGCGACCGACCCGGGACACCAGCCGCGGCGCGCTGTTCCAGACCATGCTCACGCTGCAGAACATCCCGTCGGCGTCGACCGGGTTCGCCGACCTGCGGCTGGACGAGCTGCCGCTGCCGGACACCGCGGTCGGCTTCGACCTCACGCTCGACGTGGCCGAGGCCGGCGACCGGCTGGACTGCCTGCTGACGTACAACACCGACCTGTTCGACGCGGCGACGATGCGCCGGTTCGCGGCGCACCTGCAGGGCCTGCTCGCCGAGATCGTCGCCAACCCGGACCGTCCGGTGGCCGACCTCCTGATGCTGCCCGCGGCCGAGGAACACCGGGTGCTGGTCGAGTGGAACGACACCGCGCTGCCGGTGCCCGACCTGACGTTCCCGGGCATCTTCGAGGCTCAGGCGCGGCGCACGCCGGACGCGACCGCGGTGGTGCTTCGTACCGGGTCGGTCACCTTCGCCGAGCTGAACGAGCGGGCGAACCGGCTCGCACGCCGGATGGTCCGCCTCGGGGTCGGCCCCGAGCAGGTGGTCGCCGTCGTCGCGCCGAGGTCGGTGCCGACCGTCGTCGGCATCCTCGCCGTGCTCAAGGCCGGTGGCGTGTACCTGCCGCTGGACCCGCAGCTCCCGGCCGATCGCGTCGGGTTCGTCCTCGCGGACGCGCGACCCCGGCTGGTGCTCACCCAGGCCGCGGCGCCGTTGGCCGGACTCCCGGCCGGGCAGGCGGTGCTGGCCATCGACGACGTCACCCCGGAGCCGGGCGAGCAGCCGGCGGCCGACCTGACCGACGCCGACCGGCGGGGGCCGCTCCGCCCGGCCAGTGGCGCGTACGTGATCTACACGTCCGGGTCGACCGGCCGGCCCAAGGGCGTGGTGGTCGAGCACCGCAACCTGGCCGGCCTGTTCTTCGCGCACCGTGCCACGCTGCTGTCCACAATGGACGCTACCGATCCGGGTCGGCGGCTGCGCGCCGCGTTGACGGCGGTGTTCTCGTTCGACACGTCCTGGGAGGGGCCGCTGCTGATGGCGGCGGGGGCCGAGCTGCACCTGATCGACGATGAGCTGCGGTTGGACCCGGCCGGGCTGGTCGACTACGTCGCCGAGCACCGGATCGACTTCCTCGACCTGACTCCGGCGTACGCCGGGCAGCTGGTGGCGGCGGGCCTGCTCTCCAATGCCCGGCACCGTCCGGCCATGCTGATGCTGGGTGGTGAGGCGGTCGGTGCGGCGTTGTGGCGGGAGTTGGCCGCGGCGCCGGATACGGCGGGGTTCAACTACTACGGTCCGACCGAGTGCACGGTGGACGCGTTGGCCGCGCCGGTGGTGGGGGAGCGTCCGG
>JBBWZH010000372.1:0-7016 GCA_039648995.1 Mycobacteriales bacterium | reverse complement strand
TCCACAATGGAGACACCAAGGATCCCGGCGGCGACCAGATGTTGGACGTGGCCAACGTCGGCTACGACGCGTACTTCCTGTCCGGCGCGGTCGATTCCACCGGCAAGGTCAGCTACCTGCTGCCGGTGGTCGGGGGTGCCGGTGTGGACGCCGACCTGACCAAGGCGCGGGCACAGTGGATCTCGAAGGACACCGTCGTCTGGAAGCTCGAACCGTCCGCCGGACACGCCTACTCGCTGCGCTATTCCGCCGCCGCCGACATCACCGTGGCCGATGGTGCCGTCCACAACGGACTGACGATCCGGCTGGCATACGACCCGGCCGGGCTGACCGATGCGGAGAAGGCGAAGTGGCCGCAGTTGGCCACCTACCCCGCGTTCCGGGTGCGGCCGAGCGACCTGCCCCGGGTACCGGACGCGGTCCGTGGCCAGGTGGTCGCGGTGGACCGGGCCGGCGACGGCGCCCTGCGCGGCGCCACCGGCGTGCAGCTGCCCGGCGTGCTGGACGATCTCTACGCGGCCGCGGCGCGACCGCTCGTACTCGGCCCGACGATCGCCGGCACGCGGACCACGATCCGGCTGTGGGCGCCGACGGCGCAGTCGGCCGCCCTGTTGCTGCGCCGCCCCGGCACCAGCACCGACGATGTGCTGCCGATGACCCGCTCGGACGCGAGTGGCGTATGGACGGTCGGTGGGACCGGCTGGCGGGACGCCAGCTACCTGTTCCGGCTCCGCGTGTTCGCACCGACCACCGGCCACATCGAGACCAACGACGTGACCGACCCGTACTCGATCGCGCTGACGGTGAACTCGCAGCGGTCGGTCGTCGCCGACCTGGCCGGCGACGGCCGGCTGCAGCCGGCCGGCTGGCGCTTCGTCCGCGCCCCGCGGCCGGCCCAACCGGTCGACAACAGCGTCTACGAACTGCATGTCCGCGACTTCTCCATCGGCGACAGCACGGTGCCGGCCGCGCACCGCGGCGGCTACCTCGCCTTCACCGATGCCGGTTCGGCCGGCATGAAGCACCTCACCGCGCTCGCCCGGGCCGGGCTCACCGATGTCCACCTGCTACCGGCTTTCGATATCGCAACGATCGAGGAGCGCAGGGACCACCAGAGCACACCGGGCTGCAACCTGGCCGACTACCCGCCGGACTCGTCGGCGCAGCAGGCCTGCGTCGGCGCAGTCGCCGGAACCGACGGCTTCAACTGGGGCTACGACCCGTTCCACTACAGCACCCCGGAAGGCTCGTACGCGTCTGATCCGGACGGTCCACAACGGACCAAGGAGTTCCGGCAGATGGTCGCCGGGCTGAACAAGGCCGGGCTGCGCGTGGTGATGGACGTCGTCTACAACCACACCGACGCGGCCGGCCAGGATCCGAAGTCGGTGCTCGACCGGGTGGTGCCCGGCTACTACCAGCGGCTGGACGAGAAGGGCGACCTGACCACCTCCACGTGCTGCGCCAACACCGCGCCGGAGCACGCGATGATGGGCAAGCTGGTGGTCGATTCGGTGGTCAGCTGGGCCAAGAACTACAAGGTGAACGGTTTCCGGTTCGACCTGATGGGCCACCACCCGAAGCAGAACATCCTGGACGTGCGGGCGGCGCTCGACCGCCTCACCGTCGCCCACGACGGTGTGGACGGCCGGTCCATCTACCTGTACGGCGAGGGTTGGAACTTCGGTGAGGTGGCCGACAATGCCCGCTTCCCGCAGGCCACCCAGGCGAACATGGCCGGTACCGGCGTCGGCACGTTCAACGACCGGCTCCGGGACGCGGTCCGTGGCGGCGGCCCGTTCGACGACGACCCGCGCAAGCAGGGCTTCGGCTCGGGCCTGTTCACCGACCCCAACGGCGCCGCGACCAACGGCAGCCCGGCCGAACAGCAGGCCACCCTGCTGCACGACCAGGACCTGATCCGGGTCGGGCTGACCGGCAACCTGGCCGACTACACGTTCGTCGACTCGGCCGGCGCCACCGTCCGTGGGTCCGATGTGGACTACAACGGCTCGCCGGCCGGCTACACCGCCCGCCCGGACGACGCGATCACCTACGTGGACGCGCACGACAACGAGACGCTCTACGACGCGCTGGCCTACAAGCTGCCGCAGACCACGTCAATGGCCGACCGGGTACGGATGCAGCAACTCTCACTGTCCACAGTGTTCCTCGGGCAGGGTGTCCCGTTCCTGCAGGCCGGCACGGACATCCTGCGGTCCAAGTCGCTGGACCGGGACTCGTTCAACTCCGGCGACTGGTTCAACAAGCTGGACTGGTCGTACCGGTCGAACAACTTCGGCGCCGGGTTGCCGCCGCAGGTGCAGAACGAGTCGAAGTGGCCCTACATCGGGCCGCGGTTGGCCGACCCGGCCCTGCGACCGTCCACATCGGACATCACCATGTCCGGCGCGGTCTTCCGGGACTGGCTGAAGTTGCGCGCCGGCTCGCGGCTGTTCCGGCTCGGCGACGCGGACGCGATCCGGCGGAAGCTGTCGTTCCCGGCGTCGGTCGCGGCCACCCCCGGCGTGATCGTGATGCGGCTGGACGACACGGTCGGCCCCGACGTCGACCCGCGGTACTCCGGCATCGTGGTGGTGTTCAACGCGACGCCGCGGGCGCGGGCGCTGACCGTGCCGGAACTCGCCGGCCGGACGCTGCGACTGAGCCCGATCCAGGCGGCCGGCGCCGACCCGGTGGTCAAGGCGGCCACCGCGAGCGCCGGCACGCTCACCGTCCCGGCCCGCAGCACCGCGGTGTTCGTCGACACCGGGACATGAGCAGCCCGCACCCGACGGACTGCTTGACACCGGATACCCCCGGACTGATACTCGGAACCGAGTAATCGGAAGGGGGTATCCGGCATGGCGAGCAGGGGACGGTCCAACCCGCTGGCTCTGGCCGTGCTGTCCTGCCTCAACCAGCGGCCGATGCACCCGTACGAGATCGCCGCCACCCTGCGCGAGCAGGGCAAGGACGCCAGCATCAAGATCAACTACGGTTCGCTGTACACGGTCGTCGAGTCGCTGCTGCGGCGCGGCCTGATCGCCGAGCGGGAGACCGTCCGGGAGGGGCGGCGGCCGGAGCGGACCGTCTACGCGATCACCGACGCCGGCCGGCACGAGCACGAGGACTGGCTGGGCGAGATGCTCAGCCGGCCGGCCATGGAGTTCACCCAGTTCGAGGCGGCCCTGTCGCTGATGGGCGGCCTGTCACCGCGGGAGGTCCTCGCCCTGTTCGAGCAGCGGCGGAGCCTGCTCCACATCGAGATCAGCGCGGGCGAGTCGACCTACCGGGTCTGCCTGGAGCAGGGGCTGCCGGAGCTGTTCCTGGTCGAGTTGGAGTACCGGATCGCGATGCGCAAGGCCGAGATGGCCTACGTGGAGGATCTGGCCCGCCGCATCCGCGAACGCACGCTGGACGGCCTCGAGCAGTGGGAGGCCTACCAGTCGATGATGGCCGCGGGCGACGAGGAAGGCCTCGTCGGCGCCGCGGCCAGGATGCAGGCGATGATCGCCGAACGGGCCGAGCAGGGGAGGTCGATCGAGCCGGACAAGTAGCAGCCAGCGGCCCCGGCCAGGGTGCGGTAACACCCGGGCCGAGGCCGCAGTTCCTTCGAGTCGGCCCCGCACGAAGCGGCACCTGGCACCCAAAGGCGCAGGCACCACGATAGGCCAGGCGCGCCGAGCCGGACCGACTCCGCACCCCGCCACAGCTGAGGAGCGCAACCATGCCCGCTGCAGGGCGATCCGAGCTGGCCATCGAGGCGAGTGACCTCGTCAAGACCTATCCCGGCGACGTCCGCGCGCTCGCCGGCGTCAGCTTCACCGTCCCGTCCGGCACCGTGTTCGGCCTGCTCGGCCCGAACGGGGCCGGCAAGTCGACCACCGTCAAGATCCTCACCACGCTCACCAGGGCCGACTCGGGCGCCGCGACCGTCGCCGGGATCGATGTCGGCAAGCAGCCGAACCGGGTCCGCCGGGCCATCGGCTGCGTGTTCCAGAAGGCCGCGGTCGACCTGGAGGCCACCGGCCGGGAGAACCTCGCCCTGCAGGGCCAGCTGTACGGCATGCGCGGCGGTGATCTGCGGGCCCGGGTGGACGAACTGCTCGGCCGGTTCGGGCTGGCCGAGGCCGCCGACCGCGTCACCCGCACCTACTCCGGCGGCATGCAGCGCAAGCTGGACGTCGCGATGGGCCTGGTGCACCGGCCGCGGGTGCTGTTCCTGGACGAGCCGACGACCGGGCTCGACCCGGAGGCACGGGCGGAGATGTGGGCCGAGATCGGCCGGCTGTCCGCGCAGGAGGGGCTGACCGTCCTGCTCACCACGCACTACCTGGACGAGGCGGACCGGCTGGCCGACCGGCTGGCCATCGTCGACCGCGGCGGCATCGTCGCCGAGGGCACGCCCGAGGAGCTGAAGCGCGAGCTGCGCGGGGACGCGATCGTGGTCGAACTCGCCGGCGCCACGCCGGACGGCGAGGTGCGCGGCACGCTGGCCCGGCTCAACGGCACGCTGCGCGAACTCACCCTGGACGGCCGGACGCTGCGTGCCCGGGTGGACAGCGGGGCCAGCGCGGTGCCGGCGGTGCTGGCCGCCCTGGACGCGGGCGGTATCCCGGTCGCGTCCGCCACCGTGGGCCGCCCGTCGCTGGACGACGTCTACCTGCGCTACGCCGGCCGGGCGTTCAGCGCCGCGAACACGGAGGAGGCGCGATGACCCGGCACCCCGGCGGCTTCCTCCGCTCCTCGGCCCAGCCGGCACCAGCGATGCTCACCCGGAAGGCCGCCTCATGACCGCGCTGGTCGCCGACGGCACCTACTTCACCGGCCGGCAGGTCCGGGCGCTGCTGCGGCAGCCTTATTTCCTGGTCATCACGCTGTTCCAGCCGATCATCTGGCTGCTGCTGTTCGGCCAGCTGTTCAAGCGGGTGGCCGACATCCCGGGGTTCGCCACCGCGTCGTACATCGCGTTCCTCACCCCGGGCATCGTGGTGATGACCGCGCTGTTCGCCAGCGGCTGGGCCGGGATGGGCTTCATCATCGACATGGAGCGCGGCGTGCTGAACCGGTTCCTGGCCACGCCGGCGCCGCGCGGCGCGCTGATCGCCGGAAACCTCGGCTACCAGGGCGTCACGACGATCGTCCAGTCGGCGATCATCCTCGGGCTCGGGTTGGCCGCCGGCGCGCGGTTCCCCGGCGGCCCGGGGCCGGTGCTGGCGATGGTGGTGTGCGCGATGCTGCTGGCCGCGGCGTTCGCGTCGTTCTCGAACGCGCTGGCGCTGCTGCTACGCAACCAGGAGTCGGTGATCGCGGTCGCCCAACTGCTGGTGCTGCCGCTGACGTTCCTGTCGTCCACGCTGATGCCGGCGGACCTGCTGCCCGCCTGGATGCGTGACGTGGCCAGGCTCAACCCGGTGAACTGGGCGGTCACCGCCGGTCGCGAGTCGCTGCACGCGGACGTCGACTGGGGGTTGGTGCTCAGCCACGCCGGTGGGCTGCTGCTGCTCGCGCTGGCCTGCGGGTGGCTGTCCACCCGCGCCTTCCGGGCCTACCAGCGGTCGGTCTGAGCCCGCGCCCGGCGGGCGGACCGCGGACCGGCGTCGCCCCGGCGTTTTGACCGGGTCGGGGCGGCGCCGGTATCCTCGACCGCTGGCGCGTCGATAGCCGTTGGCACACCTGTCGGGCGCCCGTTTCGACGCATCCGAACCGACAGACAGAAGGCAGCTTCGTGCGCACGTACAGCCCCAAGCCCGGCGAGGTCACGCGGCAGTGGCACGTGATCGACGCGACCGATATTGTCCTCGGCCGCCTCGCCAGCCAGACGGCGATCCTGCTCCGGGGCAAGCACAAGCCGCAGTTCGCCCCGCACCTCGACACGGGCGACTTCGTTGTCGTGATCAACGCCGGCAAGATCGCGCTGACCGGGAACAAGCGCGAGGACAAGTACCTCTACCGGCACTCGGGCTACCCGGGCGGCCTGACCAAGCGGTCGTACGGCGAGCTGCTCGACTCCCGGCCGGAGCGGATCATCGAGCGCGCGGTGAAGGGCATGCTGCCGAAGAACACGCTCGGCCGGAAGATGCTCACCAAGCTCAAGGTCTACGCCGGCCCGGATCACCCGCACTCGGCGCAGAAGCCAGTCCCGTACGAGATCATCCAGGTCGCGCAGTAGCGCCCGGAACGACGGAGAGAGATACAGCGTGACCATCCCCGCCCTTGACAAGCCCATCCAGACGGTCGGCCGCCGCAAGGAGGCCGTGGTCCGGGTGCGCCTGGTGCCCGGCACCGGCAAGTTCACCCTGAACGGGCGGACGTTGGAGCACTACTTCCCGAACAAGGTGCACCAGCAGCTGATCAAGGAGCCGCTGGTCATGCTGGAGAAGACCGACTCGTACGACGTCTTCGGCACCCTTCGCGGGGGCGGCGTCAGCGGCCAGGCCGGCGCGCTGCGGCTGGGTATCGCCCGGGCGCTGATCGAGGTCGCCCCCGACGACCGGCCCGCGCTGAAGAAGGCCGGCTTCCTGACCCGTGACCCGCGGGTGACGGAGCGGAAGAAGTACGGCCTGAAGAAGGCCCGCAAGGCGCCGCAGTACTCGAAGCGGTAACGCGGGGCGGGCCTGCCTGCTCCGCTACGCTCCGCCGTCAGGCCCCGCGTTAATGCTGGCCCGGGGGGCCGAGCCCCCCGGAACCCCCACGGTGCGGGTCGCTCTCGCTGGCAGGGTGGTCCGGTGAACCGGACCAGCTCAGTGCGGGTCGCTCTCGCTGGCAAGGTGGTCCTGTGAACGTGTCACTTTGGCTGGCGGGGTTTAGGGGGATGGGCTGATGGGGCGCCTTTTTGGGACGGACGGGGTACGCGGGCGCGCGAACGACGACCTCACTCCTGAGTTGGCGCTCGGGCTCTCGGTGGCTGCCGTGCACGTGCTCGCCGCCCGCCTGGAGGGCGCGCCGCACCGGCCGGTCGCGGTCGTCGGGCGTGATCCGCGGGCGTCCGGCGAGATGCTGGAGGCGGCGGT
>JBBWZH010000298.1:0-10612 GCA_039648995.1 Mycobacteriales bacterium | reverse complement strand
CTGCACCGGGCTGCTCAAGCTGACCGGCGCGCACGTCGGCGGCGCGGTGCTGCTCACGTCCGCGCGGCTGGCGGTGCCCGGTGGCACGGCGGTGCTGGCCAACCGGCTGGCCGTGGGCGACGACCTGCTGCTCAACGAGGCGACCGTGACCGGCGAGCTGCGGCTGGCCGGCGCGCAGATCGGCGGCATGATCGGCCTCGGTGGCGCCCGGCTCGATCACCCCGGCCGGCGCGCGCTCACCGGGTTCAGCCTGCGTGTCGGCGCGAACCTGCGGGCCGGGCGCGGCTTCACCGTCGACGGCGAGCTGACGCTGGTCGACGCGACGATCGCCGGCGCGGTCGACCTGGCCGGCAGCCGGCTGCACAACCCGGGTGGCGACGCACTGGCCGCGATGGGCATGACCGTCGGCGGCGTGCTCGACCTCTGCGACGGCTTCCACGCCGACGGCGTCGTGCGGCTGGCCGGCGTCCGGGTGACCGGCCCGCTCTGCCTGCGTGGCGCGACGCTCAGGGCCTCCGGCACGCCCGGCAACCCCGGCACGCCCGGCGGCCATGGCGACGGCACGCCCGGCAGCCCCGGCGACGGCACGCCCGGCGACGCCGGCGGCCCCGGCGAGCTCGCGCTCGACGCCCGCCACCTGCAGGCCCGCGAGCTGGACCTGCGCGACGGCGCCGAGATCGGCGGCGTCGCCGACCTGCGGTACGCCCGGTTCGACGTGATCCACGACGACCCCGCTACCTGGCCGGCGCGGCTGCGGCTGGACGGGCTGCAGTACGCCGCGCTGGACCCGCCGCTGACCGCCGAGCGCCGGCTCGGCTGGCTGGCCCGGGACAGCTACCTGCCGAGCGCGTACCAGCAACTGGCCGCCACCTACCGGCGCGGCGGGAACGAGGCCGCCGCCCGCACGGTGCTGCTGGCCGGGCAGCGCCGGGATCACGCCGCCCAGGCCTGGCCGGCCCGCGCCTGGGGCCGGCTGCAGGACATCACCGTCGGCTACGGCTACCGCCCGCTGCGCGCCGCCGGCTGGCTGCTCGTGCTGCTCATGCTCGGCACCGTCGCATTCGGACTGCACCAGCCGCCGGCTGGAACCGATCGCCCGCCCGCGTTCAACCCGTTCGTCTACAGCCTCGACATGCTGCTGCCGATCGTGGACTTCGGGCAGGGTGACGCGTTCCAGCCGGACGGCTGGCAGCGCTGGTTGGCCTACCTCCTCATCGCGGCGGGCTGGGTGCTGGCGACGACGATCGCGACCGGCGTCACCCGCACCCTGCGCCGGGACTGACTATCCGGTGGCGGTGCAGGTCGTGCCGTTCAGGTTGAAGACCAGCGGCAACACGTTCGGCCCCCCGTAGTTCCCGACGAAGCCGACGTTGGCGGTGTCGCCGGCCGCGAGCGTGGAATCGGGGTTGCTGACGGTGACCGTGTTGCCGTCCTGCGCCCAGGTGCCGTTCCAGCCACCGGCCATCTGCTGCAGGCTGCTGGCCCAGGTGAAGGTCAGCGTCCAGGCGCTGACCGGCGCGGTGCCCTTGTTGGTGATATCGATGCTGCCGACGAAGCCGCTGCCCCAGTCGGTGACGTCGGTGAGGTGCACCGCGCACGAGCTCTTCGGCGGGGTGCCGGTGGTCACCTCCGCCGGCGGCGACGCCCAGGACTCGGCGCCGGCCGCGTCACGCGCGACGACGTTGAACACGTAGCGCGTGCCGGGGCTCAGGTCGCGGATCGTGGCCGAACTGCCCGGTGTCCGCGCCAGCAGCTCGCTGCCCGTGCCGGTCTGCCGGTAGACGGCGTAGCTGGTTCCGGCCGCCCCGGCCGGCCAGCTGAGGGTCGCGGACCGGTCGGTCACGGCGCTCGCGGTCGGCTGCCCGGGCGCGGCCGGCAGCGCACCGGCGGGCGTGCCCGGGTGCAGCAGCACGGTGGTCAGCGAGTACGGCGGCAGCGTCTGGCTGGTCGCCGTGCCGGCCTCGGTGCTGCTGATCGACGTCGCGCCGGTGGTGAACGAGTAGACCTTCGGCGCCGCCGCGGCCGGTGTGAAGCCGGCGTAGTCGAGGGTGACCTGGCGCGCGCTGGCCGGGTCCTTGTTCACCAGCAACACGGCCAGGTCGCCGTTGGCGCGGCGGACCGCGTGCGCGCTGACCAGCGGCTGGTCGCTGCTGGCCCGGACGAACTGGTCACCGGGGCGGGCGAACGTCGACATCATGCCGAGCGCGTAGTACGGCGCGAACGGCGTGTTCAACGCCGGTTCGCAGCCGCCGGTCGAGCAGGTCTCCGACGACAGCATGCCCCAGTCGCCGTAGTCGGTATGGCCGGCAACAGTGGACACAGTGCCGGCTCCATTGTGGACGTTCCACCAGTCCACAGTGAACACGCCGTTCTCCAGCAGGTTGCTGTACTGCTCCGCCAGGAAGAGCGCGCCGGGCTGGGTGTCCGTCGCCACCCCGCTGCTCGTCTCGGTGACCGCGATGCCCACGCGGGCCGCGTTCGGGCCGGCGTACCGGGCGAGTTGCTGGCGGATCAGGTAGACCGTGTCCGCCGTCAGGTTCGGCTTGGTGAGCACGTCATCGGGACCGCTCTGCGGCGGGTACCAGTGCAGCACCACGAAGTCGATCTTCGATCCGGCGATCGACAGCACGGTCTGGTTCCAGTTGCTCTGGTCGCCATCGGAGACCACGGCATCCGGCCAGTTCGCCGGCGTGGTGAGCACCGCGCCGATCTTGACGGACGGGTCGACCGCCTTCATCGCATCGGCGTAGGCGACGACGTTGTCCGCGTACTCCACCGGGGTCTTGGCGGGGTGGCTGTCGGCCTCCCAGTTGGCGCCGTAGTGGCCGTTGCCGTAGATCTCGTTGCCGATCTCCCAGTACTTCGCGCCGTACCCCTTGGTGACGTTGGCGTAGCGGACCCAGGCCGCTGCCTCGGCCGGGCTGCCGGTGCCGTAGTTGGCGATGATGATCGGCTGCGCGCCGACCCGCCGCACCGAGCCCATGAACGCATCGAAGTCGGTGCCGGGCGCGACGGAGCCGCCGGGCGCGGTGTTGTCCTGCCAGTGGTAGATGTCCGCGTACGAGCCGCCCGGGTAGCGCATCATCTGCACCCCGGCCGCGCCGAGCAGGCTCGAGGTGGCATTGCTGGCCAGAGCGGGGTCCCAGACCGCGTCGTTGACCCCGAGCCCGGTACTCGGGACGGTCGCCAGCCCGGCCCGGGCGTTCACCGTGACGGTGGCCGCCCCGGCCGCCTGCGCGGCCGGGCCGCTGGCGGTGACCAGGCCGGCGGCGGCGAGGGTGACCGCGGCGCCCAGCGCGCCGCGCCGAAGTTGTCGTGCGTGAAGAGTGCGGACCAAGCGCATCGAGGAGTCCTCTCGACCGGCCGCCAGGCCAGATCAGCGCTCAGTTCCCCGATGCGGCGATTCCACCTGACGGACACGCGTTCCGTCGGTCGGGGCTCGCCGCGCACCCGCCTTGTGAGCAGACCGTACCGAAATGCACTCCGGCGGTAAATGCTCCACTCCGGTCCTATTCGTGCGGGGCGGGCGGCCGGGGACGCCCCCGACCGCCCGACCCACTTCCGCGTGCCGCTCCACCCCGATCCGCCGCGGTGCGGGGCGGGGCGGCACGGCGCAGGTCAGCTGGTCGTGCAGGTGGTTCCGTTGAGGGTGAAGGCGGACGGGTTGGTGTTGGTGCCGGTGACGTTGGCCTGGAAGCCGAAGGCGGTCGACCCGCCCGGGGCGACGCCGGCGTTGTAGCCGGCGTCGTGGACGCTGACCGCGGCCCCGGTCTGCGTATAGCTGCCGTTCCACAGACCGGTGATCTGCTGGCCGTTGCCGAAGCCGAAGCCGAGCGTCCAGCCGGTGACCGCGGTGCTGGCGCGGTTGGTGATCGTCACGTCGGCGGTGAACCCGCCGGCCCAGGAGTTGCTGACCCGGTAGGCGACCGCGCAGCCGCCGGCCGCCGGGCTGGTCGGCGGCGGGCTGGTCGGCGGGGTGCTGGTCGGCGGCGTAGTCGTGGGCGGGGTGCTACCGGCCGGGCGCAGGTGCACCGAGGTGATCGAGTACGGCGGCAGCGTCTGCGTGGTCGCGGTGCCCTGCGCCCGGGTGGTGATCGAGGTGGCGCCCTTCACCCAGCTGGACACCGTCGGGCCGGCCGCCGGGGTGAAGCCCGTGTACGAGAGCGTCACGTCGGCGGACGCGGACAGGTCCTTGTTGATCAGCACCACGTTCAGACCGCCGTCCCGGGTGCGCACGGCGTGGCTGATCACCGCGCTGTTGCTGGACGTGGACCGGACCAGCGTGTCGCCGGCCGCGCCGACCTGCTTGAGCATCGCGATGCCGTAGTACGGCGGGAACGGCGTGTTCACCGGCGGCTCGTTCGCGCTGCCGCTGGACAGCACACCCTCGTCGTTGTAGTTGAGCGTGCCGTCGTCACCGGTGCTGGGTGCGCCGCCGGCGCCGTTGTGCGTGTTCCACCAGTCCACATTGGACACACCGTTCTCCCACCAGGTCAGGTAGCTGTCGGTGGCGAACAGCGCGGCGGTGGCGGTGGTGAGCTGGAAGCTCGGGTTGGTCTCGGTCACCGTGATCGCGGTGTTGGTGGCGCCGAACTGGTTCAGCACCGAGCGGACGGTGCCCACCAGCGAGGCGATCGTCGCGGGCTTGGTCAGGCTGTCGGCGGCCGATGTCGCGCCCGGGTACCAGTGCACGATCGCGAAATCCGCCCGGTTGCCCACGATGGACATCACCGTGTGGTTCCAGTCGGCGGAGTCGCCGGAGCCGACGACGCTGTCCGGCCAGCCGCCGGGTGTGGTCAGCACCACGCCGACCTTGATCGACGGGTCCACCGCCTTCATCGCGCTGATGTACTGCACGACGCCGTTCGCGTACGCGCGCGGGCTCTTGTCGGCGTGGTTGTCCTGCTCCCACTGCGCGCCGTAGTGGCCGTTGCCGTAGACCTCGTTGCCGATCTCCCACAGCCGGGCGCCGTAGCCCTTGGTGATGTTGGCGTAGCGGACCCAGTCGGCGGCCTCCTGGGCGGTACCCGAGCCGTAGTTGGCGATGACCACCGGCTGCGCGCCGGCCGCCCGCACGGTTGTCATGAACGTGTCGAAGTTCGTGTTGGGCGCGACGAAGCCGCCGTCCGCCGTGTTCGTCTGCCAGTGGTAGATGTCGGCGAACGAGCCGCCCGGGTAGCGCACCGCGTTGACGCCCGCGTTCGACAGCAGGCCGGAGATCGCCGAGTCGTTCATGTGCCCGTCGTAGACGGCGAAGTTGACGCCCTGGCCGCCGGCCGGGATCGTGCCGAGGCTCTGCCCGGCGTTCACGCTGACGGTCGCGGGGGCCGCGCCGGCGTCGGTGGTCGACAGCAGCGGCACCAGCGCGCCGGCGACCAGCAGCGCGGCCGGCGCCGCGAACCGCCACCGGCGTCGGTGGGTTCGCAGGCCGGGAGAAGGCAGGAGAGGACGCATCCGGAGTTGTCCTTTCGGCTGGCCGCCACGCCAGACCAAGCCACTCCCCCGGTGCGGCAGATCCAGCTGACGGACGTGAGTTCCGTCGCCGGCGGCCTGCCGCATGCCCGCCGTCTGTCATGAAAGGTATCCAAATGCCTGCCATCGGTAAAGGCACGGCGGTCAGCCGGCGCCCGTCACCGCGGCCGGCCAGCCCGCCAGGTGCTTGCGGTGCTGTGCCCGGACAAGATCCTCGACGGTCTGGCGGATGGCCAGGAACTCCGGTGTGCGGCGCAGGTCGAGGGTGCGGTCGGCGGGCAGCGGGACCGGCATCTCGGTGGCGATCCGGCCCGGGTCGCATGACAGCACCACCACCCGCTGGCCGAGCAGCACGGCCTCCTCCACGTCGTGGGTGACCATCAGCACGGTGGTGCCGGTGTCCCGCCAGACATCACGGATGAACACCTGCATGTCCTCCTTGGTCTGCACGTCCAGCGCGCCGAACGGCTCGTCCAGCAGCAGCACCTCGGGCTCGCCGGCCAGCGCCCGGGCGATCGCCACCCGCTGCCGCTGGCCGCCGGACAGCTGCTTGGGCAGCGAGCCGGCCAGCTCCGCCAGGCCGGTCTCGGCCAGGTACCACTGCACCCGGCGGTTCCGCTCGGCCCGCGGTATCGGCAGCAGCTCCAGCCCGAACGCGACGTTCGCGGCCACCGTCCGCCACGGGAACAGCGAGCCGGTCTGGAAGACCAGGCCGCGGTCCGGCCCGGGGCCGGCGATCGGCTGTCCATTGAGGACGATCTGGCCGGCGGTCGGCCGTTGCAGGCCGGCGATCAGGCTGAGCAGGGTCGACTTGCCGGAGCCGCTGGCGCCGACCAGGCAGACGAATTCGCCGCGGTCCAACGCCAGGTCGACGCTGTCCAGCACCCGGACGGCCCGCCCACCGGCGCCGAAGTCCATCACCACGCCGTGCAGCCGCAGCACCGGGCCGGCGGCGGCCCGGTCGGTCACGCCGCCCACCGGCCGACCCACTCGCGCAGCAGCCGGAGCAGCACGTCCAGGGTCAGCCCGATCAACCCGATCACCACCAGTACGGCGAAGATCCGGTCGGTCTGCAGGAAGCGCTGCGCCCGGGTGATCCGGTAGCCGAGGCCGGAGGTGGCGGCGATCAGCTCGGCGACGACGACGAAGTTCCAGGCAGCGGCGACGTTCACCCGCATCGCGTCGATGATGCCCGGCAGCGAGTGCGGCAGCACGACCTTGCGGATCACCTCGGTGCGGGTCGCGCCGAGCGTGTAGGACACGTCCAGCAGTTCCCGCGGCACCAGCCGGACCGCGTCCGCGGTCATCAGCGTGTTGAAGAAGACCACGCCGATGACGAGGAGCGTGACCTTCGGAGGCTCGCCGAGCCCGAGCCAGATGATGAGCAGCGGGATGAACGCGCTGGCCGGCAGGTACCGGAGCAGCCCGACGAGCGGCTCGAACACCGCCTGCGCGGCCCGGAACGTGCCCATCGCGAAACCCAGCGGCACCGAGATGGCGACCCCCAGGCCGAAGCCGAGCAGGATCCGGCGGACGCTCGCCGCCGTGTCGTGCAGCAGCACGCCGGACCGCAGCATGTCGACGCCGGCCGACCAGACCGCCGACGGGGACGGCAGGAACGTCGCGTCGACCGCGTGGCTGGCGCTCAGCGCGTACCAGATGGCCAGCGGGGTGGCCAGCGAGAGCAGCCGCAGCGCCCACCGGATGCCCGCCGGGATCGGCGCGCCGATCGCCAGCAGCCGGGGTGCCCGGGCCGGCCGGCGCCGCCGCCGCGGCAACGCCGGCCAACTCTCCCGACCGCCGGCCGCCCCGGCCAGCCGCACCGGGGTCGTCGCCGCTACGACGCCGGCGACCGCGGGGCCGGCGGCCGCTGCCCCGGCGGTCGGGGCGACCGCCGCCACGCCGACCGCCGGGCCGTTCCCTGATCTGTCCACTGTGGAGACGTCACTTCGTCATCTGCTGCACGAACCGCGGCTCGAACAGCCCATCGGTCTTCGGGGCCGCGTCGACCAGGCCGGTGCCGACCAGGAAGTCGGAGATCTTCTTGGTCTGGAAGTCGAGGTGCGCGTCGGTGCTGCCGGGGTTGAACGCGTCCAGGTTCTGCCGCAGCGTGAAGATGGTGGTGCCGGCGTCGTAACCGGCGTACTCACTGGTGGACACCCCGGCCCGCTTGGCCATGATCTCGTTCGCCTTGGCCGGGTTGGCCTTGATCCAGGCCAACGCGTCGAACCAGGTACGCACCAGCGCCTGCACCGCGTCCGGCCGCTTGTCCACAAGCGACCTCGTGGTGACCAGGTGGTCCGGAATGGCGCCCGGAAAGTCTTTGGAGGTGGCTATCGCCTTGCTGCCGACCCGGCCGAGCGCTGTGCCGGTGAACGGGGCGAAAACGCCGACCGCGTCGACCTTGCCGGCCACGAACGCGGCCGCCGCCGCGTCGGTGAGCAGCGGCTTGAACGTGACGTCCTTTTCGGACAGCCCGGCCCGGGCCAGCGCGAGCAGCAGCAGGTAGTGATCGACCGTGCCCTGCTCGGCCGCCACCGTCTTGCCGCGCAGGTCGGCGATGCTGTTGATACCGGCCTTGGCGATGATCTGGTCGTTGCCGGTGGAGTTGTCGTTGACCAGCACGATCGACTCCTTGGCGCCACCGGCCACCGAGGACAGCGTGTCGTTGAGCGTCTGGCTGTTCGCGTCGATGCTGCCGCTGGCCAGCGCGTTCAGGCTGTCGGTGTAGCTGTCGAAGTACTTCAGGTTGACCTTCACACTGTTCTTCGCGAACAGGCCCTCGTCGGCCGCAACCTGCCAGGGGAACCAGCCGGGCCACGCGCTGAAGCCCAGCGTCACGGCGGTGTCGGTCGTTCCGCTGTCCGAATTGGATGAACAGCCGGCCAGGGCGGCGAGCAACAGCAGCGCGGCGACGAGTACCCGGCGTGCGGTGGCGGCGGGGCGACGGCTCATGACGAGGGATCCCTTTCGCTGGCGGGCGCGTCGGCGGGCTCGGGTGCCGGGGTGGCGCCGGGCGGACGGGGCAGGTGACCGGCCCGCACCAGGCAGCCGAGGGTGTCGCAGACGACCCGGGTCGCGAGCAGTGCGGTGATCTCGGCGTTGTCGTACGGCGGCGAGCACTCGACCACCTCGATCCCGGCAAGCGGGCGCTCGGCGATGAGCTGGATGAACTTGAGTACCTCGCGGGGCAGGAAGCCACCCGGCTCCGGCCATCCGGTGCCGGGCACGAACGCGGCGTCCAGGCAGTCCACGTCGAACGAGAGCCAGACCGCTTCGGCGCCGTCCCAGGCCACGTCGAGGGCCCGCTCGGCGGCGGCCTCGATGCCCATCTCCACGCAGTCGGTGACGGTCATGATCGTGGTGCCGCGCTCCCGGCCGACCTTCACCCCCGGCCGCGGCGCCTGCCAGCCGCCGATCCCGATCTGGACCAGGTTGCGCGGCGGCACATTCGGGATGTCGGTCGCATGGAACCAGGGTGTGGTGTGCATGCGCTCGTCGAGGTCGGTCTCCTGGGTGTCCACGTGCCGGTCGAAGTGGATGATCCCCAGGTTGCCGGCGAGGTGCCCGGCCACGCCGCGCACGGTCGGGTAGCCGATCGAGTGGTCACCGCCGAGCACCACCGGCAGCGCGCCGCTCGCGTAGACATGCGCGACCGCCTTGCTGATCTGGTCGAATGTCTTCTCGATGTTGGCCGGGATGGTGAACACGTCACCGAGGTCGGCGATCGTGATCGACTCCCGCAGGTCCACGCCGAGCTCGAAGCTGTACGGCCCGTACAGCGCGGAGATCTTGCGGATGCCCTGCGGCCCGAACCGGGTGCCGGACCGGTACGTGGTGCCGCCGTCGAACGGCGCGCCGAGCACCGCTACGTCGTATTCACCGCAGCGGCGCACGTCCTCCAGGTACGGCGCCTTGAGGAAAGTGTTGATGCCGGCGAAGTGCGGCAGCTCGCCCCGGGAGAACGTGGGGATGCGCCGGTCGACGATCGAGTCGGCCCCGGGCAGGCCCAGCTCCAGCCCGCGGGCCACCTCGCGTTCCCAGGCACTGGTCGGCAGCTCCGCCTCGCGGGCGACCGCGTACCGCGCTTCCGGACCGTAGTTGTCGTGCGGCGGGTCGGGCATCCTGACCTCCAACGACGCCCGCCGGGAGGCAGCCGTCACCGACTGTCTCCCGGGCTTTTGTCCCGCCGTGGAACGACCCCGACCGCCGCTCGGAGCCGCCTGCGTCTCTCGGACCAGACCCGCCCGGTGCGAGCGACGGAACCCTAGACGCGCCTCACCCTTGGTGAGTCCGGGTAAGTACAGCAACGGATTGTGACGACCCGATTGCGTCTGCGTTCCGCTTTGACGACGTTCAGCCATATCACGCCTGTCGCATTCCCGCCGCCGACCGGCCGGCCACGCGACCGTCGACGGCCACCGGCGGTGCCGGACCTGCCCTGGAAGGAAGGTGCACGTCCGGGTATGGGCGCCGCCAGCCAGTTGCGACGCTGCTCGTCACCGCCCGCGTGTGATGGATGTAAAAGGGCCGGCGACCGGGTGAATCTGGCCAGTTTCCCGACTTGGCCAAAGGGCGTCGCAGCGATGATGCTGCCGTGGTTGGCGCGGCGCAGGGCCGCGCACCACAAGGGGGGGCCATGTCACGAGGCAATGTCGCCATCAGGATCGCTGGGCTGGTCGCGCTGGTGCTGCTCGCCGGCGCGGAACCGGCCGCCGCCCAGGCGCCACCCGCCGCGGGGCCGGGCGCCCACGCGCCGGCCAGCCGGCCGGCGAGCCCCTCGGCCAGCCAGCCGGCCAGCCGCTCGGCGGGGCAGCTGGCCAGGTGGGACCGGCCGCTGTCGGTGACCCAGATCGACGCCGACCCGGCGGCGACCGGTTTCAGTACCCGGCTGTCGGGAGGCGGTCGGCGGGCGCTGTTCACCACGCTGATAACGCCCGGGACATCCCCTGTCACCGGCCGGATGGTCGTGCGCGATCTTCCCGACGGCACCCCGACGATGCTCGATACGGTCGGATTCCAGTTGCCGGTGCTGTCCGCGGACGGCCGGTTCGTCGGCTACTCGCTGCCCACCCCCGGCCCGTCGCCGTTCCCGATGGGCAACTACGACGTGTGGGTGCGGAACCTGCGGACCGGCGCG
>JBBWZH010000296.1:0-15680 GCA_039648995.1 Mycobacteriales bacterium | reverse complement strand
GCCTGGCGGCGGCCGCTGGGCCGTCCGGCGCAGTGAGAGTGCGGCGCATCGGCGCTGCCAGCGCCCTGGCCGGTACCGATAGGTCAGCTGCCGGCAGATCCCGGACCCGGTCATTGCTCAGGAGGCTCTCAGTGCGCCGCATCCACCACCTCGTACCGCGCCGGCGAACCCTCGCCGGCGCGGTCGCCATGCTCACCACCGCCGCACTGCCGGCGGTTGCCCTGCAGGCGGTCGCGCCGCCGGCCGCGATGGCCACATCCACCGCGCGGGTGATCGTCACCACCGGCGGCGACACCGGCGCGGCCGAGCGGGTGGTGCGGACCGCGGGCGGCAGCGTCGGCCGGGAGCTGCCGCTGGTGTACGGGTTCGCCGCGGAGGTCCCGGCGGCCGCGCTGCCGGCACTGGCCCGGACCGCCGGCGTCCGCTCGGTGACGCCGAACGCGAGCGGGCACCTGCTGTCGGTGAACCCGACGCTCGGCTATGACGAGAAGGCCGACGAGGGTGCGCTGTCGTTCGTGAGCGACGTGGTCAACGCCCGGGCGGCGTGGGCCAAGGGCTACACCGGCAAGGGCGTCGATGTCGCGCTGATCGATTCCGGAGTGGCCCAGGTCAATGGCCTGACCAGCGGCAATGTGATCAACGGGCCGGACCTGTCGCTGGAGTCGCAGCACGCCGACGTGCGCTACCTGGACACGTTCGGCCACGGCACCCACATGGCGTCGATCATCGCCGGCCGGGACACCGCCGGCACCCCGGCCTCGTACGCGACCGCCGGCTCGTTCACCGGCATCGCCCCGGACGCCCGCATCATCAGCCTCAAGGTGGCCGCGTCCGACGGTGGCGCGGACGTCTCCCAGGTGATCGCGGCAATCGACTGGGTCAGCCAGCATGCGCACACCGACGGGCTGAACATCCGGGTGCTGAACCTCTCCTACGGCACCGACAGCGTGCAGTCCGCCGCGCTGGACCCGCTGTCCTATGCGGTCGAGCAGGCCTGGCGGCGCGGCATCGTGGTCGTGGTGGCGGCCGGCAACGACGGCACCACCCGGGCCGAACTGGCCGACCCGGCGATCAACCCGTACGTCGTGGCGGTCGGGGCCAGCGACCCGGTGAGCAGCACCGGCACCAAGGACGACACCGTGCCGACGTTCGCGCAGCGCGGCACCAGCACCCGGCACGTGGACGTGATCGCGCCTGGTGTGCACATCCTCGGCCTGCGCGTGCCGAACAGCTACGTGGACCAGAACAACCCGGCCGGCCGCGTCGGCACCCGGTTCATGCGCGGCAGCGGCACCTCGCAGGCGACCGCAGTGGTCTCCGGCGTGACGGCGCTCCTCGCGCAGCGATACCCGACGGCGACGCCGGACCAGCTCAAGTACCTGCTGACCGCCGGTGCCTCGAAGACCGAAGCGGCCAAGGACCTCTGGCAGGGCCTCGGCACCGTGGACGCGGGCAGCGCGCTGGGGGTCTCGATCACCGGTGCCCCGGTGCAGTCCTATCCGGCGGCGACAGGCTGGGGCACGCTCGAAGGCGCCCGCGGCAGCAGCCACCTGACCAACAACGGCGTCCTGCTCACCGGTGAGATGGACATCTTCGGCCGGGCGTGGAAGGCCACGACGTGGTCGGCCGCTGTCGCGGCGAACACGGCCTGGACGGGCGGCACATTCAACGGGTACGGCTACACCGGCACCGGCTGGGCCACGTCCACCAGTTGGGCGGCGGTGACCTGGACCACGGACTGGTCCAGCGGCACCTGGAGCAGCCGCAGCTGGGTGAGCCGCACCTGGGTCGGCAGCAGCTGGGACAGCCGCAGCTGGGTGGACAGCAGTTGGGCCAGCCGCAGCTGGGTCGACCACAGCTGGGCCTCGGCCTCCTGGTCCTGACCCCGCACGGCCGGCCCGCACGGCCGGCCCGCACGGCCGGACCGAACGGCCGGCCCGAACGGCCGGACCGAACGGCCGGACCGAACGGCCGGCCCAGGCCGAACGGACCGCCAGGACCGGCCGGGACGAGGCAGCCGGTCACGGCGGACCGACAGCCGGGACGGGGCGGCGGGCTGTCAGTCGGCGGTGCGGTCGGCGCAGTCGTCCGGCTGTTCGGGGTCGAAGGCAAGACGGTAGCCGCGCTTCACCACGGTCTGGATCAGCCGGGGGTCGCCCAGCGCACCGCGCAGCCGGGTCACGGCCATCTCCACCGCGTGCTCGTCCGCCTCCCCGGGCAGCGCCGCCAGCAGCGCGGACCGGGACAGCACCCGGCCGGGTTCCCGGCTCAGCTCCCGCAGCACGGCCATCGGCATCCGGGGCAGCGGCAGCACCTCGCCGTCCAGCAGGACGGCGTGGCCCCGCACCTGCAGCCGATGCCCGGCCACCGGTAGTGCCCGGGTGCGCGCCGGCAGCGCCTCCACCACCGCACGGGCCAGGCCGCCGAGCCTGGCCCGGTCCGGTTGCAGGGTGCGGACGCCGGCCCGCTCCAACGGTCCGGCGGTCACCGGGCCGACGCACGCCGGCAGCACCTCGTCCCGGAACGCGCGCAGCAGGTCGGCCTCGCGGTCCCGGTCCCGAGCCGCCCGCAGCAGGCTGGCCACGGCCGGCGCGCTGGTGAACGTGACCGCGTCCAGTTGCCGGTCGGCGGCCTGGTCGACCAGCCGGTGCAGCGGGGCCAGGTCCTCCGGCGGCGCCCACCGGTAGACCGGTACCTCGACCACGTCCGCGTCGGCGGCGCGCAGCGTCTCGACGAAGTCCGGCAGCGGTTCGCCATGCAGTTGGACGGCGATCCGGTGGCCGGCGAGGTCCTGGCTGAGCAGGTGCTCGAGCACCTCCGAGGTCGACTCGGACGGCGGCGACCAGGCGTCCACCAGGCCGGCCGCGCGGACCGCGCCGCGCGCCTTCGGCCCCCGCGCCAGCAGCCGGGCGCCGCGCAGGTGCGCGACCAGCCGCTCGCCCAGCCCCCACCCGTCCGCGACCTCCAGCCAGCCGCGGAAGCCGATCCCGGTGGTGGCGACGACCGCGTCCAGCGGAGCGGCCAGGCACGCCCGGGTGGCCCGCAGCAGCTCGGCGTCGTCGGCCAGCGGGATGATCCGGATCGCCGGCGCCGACACCACCCGGGCGCCGCGCCGGGACAGCAGCCCGGCCAGCTCCTCGTGCCGCCGGGCCGCCGTCACGGCGACGCTGAAGCCGGCCAGCGGCAGCGCCTCGCCTCCGGTCACACCCCGGATCTTGTGCGGTGCGGGTTTCATCCGATGCGCCCGGCCGTTACCGGCGTGCAAATTGGCACTGCCCGCCGGCCGGTCGGCGTACCCACCGGGCCGCCGACCGGCCCAGTTCAGACACCGACGAGCCGGCCCGCCGACCGTCGCATGTAGACAAACCAGGTCAGGCCGAAGCAGAGGGCGTAGCCGGCGATGAAAGCGCCGTACGCGGCGTTGCCGTTGTGATATGTCAGGAACGACTGCCGGAAGGCCAGGTTCACCAACACGCCGCCGAACGCGCCGACCGCCCCAGCGACGCCGATCAGCGCCGCGGACAACCGGCGGGCGTCGCGGCTGGCTGTGCCCGGCTCGGCCCCGGCGGCCACCGCGAGCGCCGCCCTGGCCCGGAAGATCGCCGGGATCATCTTGTACGTCGAGCCGTTGCCGATACCGCTGAACCCGAACAGCGCGATGAACCCGGCGAGGAACAGCGGCAGCGACCGCTGCACCGAGGCGGTCAGCACCAGCCCGGCCGCCCCGGCCATCGCGACGAAGTTCCAGAACGTGACCACCGCGCCGCCGAACCGGTCCGCCAGCCGGCCACCGACCGGCCGCACCAGCGAGCCGATCAGCGGCCCGAGGAAGGTCAGGTACGCGGCCTTGAGCGGGGTGTCGAAGTCGGCCCGGAACTGCACCTGCAGCACCTGGCCGAACGCGAACCCGAAGCCGATGAACGAGCCGAACGTGCCGATGTAGAGCGCCGACATCACCCAGGTGTGCGGGTCGCGGCTGACGTCGCGCAGTGCCCGGCGCTCGTTGCGGACGCCGGCCAGGTTGTCCATGAACAGCCAGGCGCCGAGCGCGGCGAGCACGACCAGCGGCAGGTAGACCGCCAGCACCAGCCGGGGGTGCGCGCGGCCGGCACCGGCCAGCACGGCGAGCCCGACCAACTGCACCGTGGCCACCCCGATGTTGCCGCCGCCGGCGTTCAGGCCGAGCGCCCAGCCCTTGCGCCGGTCCGGGTAGAACGCGTCGATGTTGGCCATGGACGAGGCGAAGTTCCCGCCGCCGACGCCGGCCAGCGCGGCCGCCAGCAGCAGCGTGCCGTACGAGACGCCGGGGTGCAGCACGACCGCCGCGGCCACGCACGGCACCAGCAGCAGCGCCGCGCTCACCACTGTCCAATTGCGACCGCCGAAGCGGCGGACGGCCAGCGTGTACGGCAGCCGCATGGCCGCGCCGACCGCGGTCGGCAGCGTGGTGAGCAGGAACCGGCCGGCCGGGTCGATGTGGTACTCCGGCCCGAGGAACAGCACGAACACCGACCACAGGCTCCAGACGGAGAAGCCCACGTGCTCGGCGAAGATGGAGAACGCCAGGTTCCGGCGGGCCACCGCGGCGCCGCCGCCGGCCCAGAACGCTGGTTCGTCGGGCCGCCAGTCCTCGATCCAGCGCCGCCGTGGCGGCCCGGACGCAAAACTGTCTACAGTGGACGGGTTTGCAGCGGCTACCGGCACGGCGGCACCTCCTGGGGCTCAGCGACCCGCCCGACGCTAGGGCCGGCCCGTTACCCGGCCGTACGACGCCCGGGTCGGCCGCGAAACATCTGCCGCACCGACCCCGGGTCCGGCCGGTGAGAACGCACAACGCCCGGGCGGCCGATGTGCGGATGGTGTTACGTCGGCGGCAACCCGCGGAAACGGCACGTGCCCATGCTGGTCACGTGGCCCGGAGCACCCCGACGCACTGCCCGTACTGCTCGCTGCAGTGCGGGATCACAGTCGACGTCGGCGCCCACCGCCCCACCGTGGACGCGCAGCCCGACTTCCCCACCAACCTCGGCGGCCTGTGCGCGAAGGGGTGGACCGCGGCCGACCTGCTCGACCACCCGGACCGACTGCGCACCCCGCTGGTCCGCGCGGACCCGGGCGACCGGCGCAGCCCGCTGCGGCCGGCGAGTTGGGCCGAGGCGCTGGGCCGGGTCGCCGCCGCGATCACCGGCAGCCAGGACGCGCACGGCCGCGACAGCGTCGGCTGCTTCGGGGGCGGCGGGCTGACCAACGAGAAGGCGTACCTGCTCGGCAAGTTCGCCCGGGTGGCGCTGCGGACGTCGGCGATCGACTACAACGGCCGGTTCTGCATGTCCTCGGCGGCGACCGCGGCGAACCGCGCGTTCGGCATCGACCGGGGGCTGCCGTTCCCGCTGGCCGACGTGGCGCGGGCCGAGGCGGTGCTGGTCGTCGGCGGCAACCCGGCCGAGACGCTGCCGCCGGCGATGCGCTTCTTCACCGACGGCCTCGCCGCGGGCGCCCGGCACGTGGTGGTCGACCCGCGGGCCACACCGACCGCCCGGGCCGCCACGCTGCACCTGCAACCCACACCGGGCACCGACCTGGCGCTCGCCAACGGCCTGCTGCACCTGGCGATCCGTCACGGCTACCTGGACGCCGGCTACATCGCGGCCCGCACCACCGGGTTCGAGGCGGTCCGCGCCGTCGCCAACAGCTACTGGCCGGACCGGGTGGAGCGGATCACCGGCGTCCCGGAGACCGCGCTGCGGCAGGCCATCGGCATCCTCGGCACCGCCGGCTCCGCGCTGATCCTGACCGCCCGCGGCGCCGAGCAGCACAGCAACGGCACCGACACCGCGCACGGGTACATCAACCTGGCGCTGGCGCTCGGGCTGCCCGGCCGGCCGGCGTCCGGGTACGGGACGATCACCGGACAGGGCAACGGGCAGGGCGGCCGGGAACACGGGCAGAAGGCCGACCAGCTGCCCGGCTACCGGAAGCTGGCCGACCCGGTGGCCCGGGCGCACGTGGCCGCGGTCTGGGGCATCGACCCGGCTGAGCTGCCGGCGCCCGGCCCGTCCGCGTACGAGCTGCTCGACCGCCTCGGCACCCCGGGCGGGGTGCGGGTGCTGCTGGTGATCGGCTCCAACCCGGTGGTCTCCGCCCCGAACGCGCGGCACGTGCTGCGGCGGCTCCGCGGGCTGGACTTCCTCGCCGTCTCGGACATCTTCCGGTCCGAGACAGCGGCCGAGGCGGACGTGGTCTTCCCGACCGCGCAGTGGGCCGAGGAGGACGGCACGATGACCAACCTGGAGGGCCGCGTGCTGCGCCGCCGCCGGGCGCTGCGGCCGCCGGACGGGGTCTGGGACGACCTGACGCTGCTGACCGCGCTGGCCGACCGGCTCGGCCGGGGGAAGTACTTCTGCGCCGACCCGGAGCAGGTCTTCGACGAGCTGTGCCGGGCCAGCGCGGGCGGCCCGGCCGACTACGCCGGCATCAGCTACCCGCGGATCGAGGCCGAGCGCGGCGTGTTCTGGCCGTGCCCGGGCCCCGGCCACCCGGGCACGCCGCGGCTGTTCACCGAGGCGTTCGGGACCCCGGACGGGCGGGCCAGGTTCGTCCCGGTCGAGCACCGGGAGCCGGCGGAGCCGCCGGACGGCGAGTACCCGCACGTGCTGACCACCGGCCGGGTGCTGCGGCAGTACCAGAGCGGCACCCAGACGCGGCGGGTCCCCGCGCTGACCGAGGGCACCGAACCGACCGCCGAGCTGCACCCGGACCTGGCGCGGCGGCACGGCATCGGCGGCGGCGACCTGATCGAGCTGCGCACCCGGCGCGGCACCGCGCGCTTCCGGGCCGCGGTGACCGACACGGTCCGGCCGGACACGATCTTCGCCCCGTTCCACTGGGGCGGCCAGGCCAGCGTGAACGCGCTGACCAGCCCGGCGCTGGACCCGAAGTCGGGAATGCCGGCGTTCAAGGCCTGCGCGGTCGCTGTCCGTCGACTTCGGACGGATGAAGTGGACAGTCCTATTAGGACAGATGAACCCGACCCGAGCGAGGAGCGGTGACGAGCGTGCGGCAACGGCTGGTGGTGGTGGGCAACGGGATGGCCGGGGCCCGTACGGTCGAGGAGATCCTGCGCCGGGGCGGGGCCGAGCAGTTCGAGACCACGGTGTTCGGCGCAGAACCGTACGGCAACTACAACCGCATCCTGCTGTCGGGCGTGCTGGCCGGCGCCGAGGACGAGGCCGGCATCTTCCTGAACGGCCTGCCCTGGTACGCCGAGAACGGCGTCACGCTGCGGGCCGGCATCCGGGTCACCTCGATCGACCGGGCCGCCCGGCAGGTGCGCGCGGCCGACGGCTCGGCCACCGGCTACGACAAGCTGATCATCGCCACCGGCAGCCGGCCGTTCGTGCCCGACATCGCCGGCGCCCGGGAACCCAGGCGCGGGTTCCATCAGGGCGTGTTCTGCTTCCGCACGATCGACGACACCCGGCGGATGGTCCGCTACGCCCGCGACCACGAGCACGTGGCGGTGGTCGGCGGCGGCCTGCTCGGGCTGGAGGCGGCCCGGGGGCTGCAGGCGCACGGGCTGCGCGTCACCGTGCTGCACGCCGCCGGCCACCTGATGAACCAGCAGCTGGACGCGCAGGCCGGCGGCATCCTGCGGCGCAGCGTCGAGCAACTGGGCATCGCGGTCGAGCTGAACGCGCGCACCGCCGCGATCCTCGGCACCGACGCGGTCACCGGGGTCCGGCTCACCGGCGGCCGGGACCTGCCGTGCGACATGGTGGTGATCGCGGCCGGTGTCCGGCCGGACGTGGAGCTCGCCGCGGCCAGCGGCCTCCCGGTCGGCTGCGGCGTCCTGGTGGACGACCAACTGCGGGCGGCCGCCGACGTCTACGCGGTCGGCGAGTGCGCCGAGCACCGCGGCCGGGTCTACGGCGTGGTCGCGCCGCTGTGGGAGCAGGCCCGGGTGCTGGCCGACCACATCACCGGCGCCGACCCGGCCGCCGCCTACACCGGCTCCCGGGTCGCCACCAAGCTCAAGGTGGCCGGCGTGGACGTGTCCTCGATGGGCGTGGTCGCGCCGGCGGGCGACGACGAGTTCGTCGTCTACGCCGAGCCGGGCCGGGGCGTCTACAAGAGCGCGGTGATCCGGGCCGGCCGGCTGGTCGGCGCGACGCTGGTCGGCGACGTGACCCGGTCCGCGTTCCTGGTGCAGGCGTTCGACCGGGACGTGCCGCTGCCGGCCGACCGGATCGACCTGTTCTTCGACCGGGGCGACGGTGGCGGCGCCGCCCTCGACCCGGCCCAACTGGCCGACGACGCGCAGATCTGCAACTGCAACGGCGTCAGCAAGGGCACGCTCGCGCAGGCCGTCGGCGACGGCGCGAACACGGTCACCGCGGTGATGGAGCGGACCCGGGCCGGCAAGGGCTGCGGCTCGTGCAAGTCGCTGGTCGGCGAGATCGTCGGCTGGGCCGCCGGCGGCGCGGCGACCGTCGACCCGTCCGACAGCTGGTACGTCCCGGGCATCCCGCTGGCCAAGCCGGAGCTGATGGCCGCGATCCGGGAACGCCGGCTGACCTCGGTGTCGGCGGTGTTCGCCGCGCTGGCGCCCGACGGCGCCGAGGACGCCAAGAGCAAGATGGGCCTGGCCTCACTGCTGCGGATGATGTGGCCGAACGACTATGTGGACGAGCGGGACGCCCGGTTCATCAACGACCGGGTGCACGCGAACATCCAGCGGGACGGCACGTTCTCGGTGGTGCCGCAGCTGAAGGGCGGCTGCACCACGCCGGCCGAGCTGCGCCGGATCGCCGACGTCGCGGAGAAGTACCAGGTGCCGCTGGTGAAGCTGACCGGCGGGCAGCGGATCGACCTGCTCGGCGTCCGCAAGGAGGACCTGCCGGGGGTCTGGGCCGACCTCGGCCTGCCGTCCGGGCACGCGTACGCGAAGAGCTTCCGCACCGTGAAGACCTGCGTCGGCGCCGACTTCTGCCGGTACGGCGTGGGCGACTCGACCGCGCTGGGCATCGCGATCGAGTCCCGGTTCCAGGGCCTGGAAGGGCCGGCGAAGATGAAGCTGGCGGTCAGCGGCTGCCCGCGCAACTGCGCCGAGTCCTACGTCAAGGACGTCGGCGTGGTCGCGGTGGACGGCGGCCGGTGGGAGATCTACGTCGGCGGCGCGGCCGGCGCGCACGTCCGCCAGGGCGACCTGCTGGCCACTGTGGACAGTCCCGACGCGGTGCTCACGCTGACCGGCCGGTTCCTGCAGTTCTACCGGGAGAACGCGAACTGGCTGGAGCGCACGTACGCGTTCGTGCCACGGTTGGGCATCGAGCGGCTGCGCGCGGTGCTGGTGGACGACAGCGACGGCATGGCCGCCCGGCTGGACGCCGCGGTGGCCGAGTCGGTGGCCGCCTACCGCGACCCGTGGCTGGAGGGCGGCCGCCCGGCCACCGACGGCCAGTTCCGCCCGTCCCTGCCGCTGATCGACCTCCCGCTGGTCCCGGCCCGGTGACCGCCCAGCCCGCGACCCGCCCCGAGGGCCGCACCGGGGCCCGCCCGGCCGGGGCACACCGGCTCGGGCCGGCGGCGGCGATCCCGCCCGGCGAGGGGCGGGCGTACGCGGTGGCCGGTACGCAGGTCGCGGTGTTCCGGCTGCGGGACGGCCGGCTGCACGCCCTCGGCGCCGTCTGCCCGCACGCCGGCGGCCCGCTCGCCGACGGCCAGATCGACGGCGGCGTGCTGGTCTGCCCGCTGCACCAGCACGTGTTCGAGCTGGCCACCGGCTGCTCGCGGACCGGCCAGCCGCCGGTGCCCGTCTACCCGGTGACGGTCGACGGCACCGGCGAGCTGGTCGTCGAGATGCCGGCCTAGCTGCCCGGTCGACCTGCGACGCGCGGCCGGCCGGGTACGGTGGCTGCCGGGAAGTGGCAGCTCAGGGGGTGCGGGCGGTGGAGTTGACGGCGGCGGACGCGCTGCGGCTACGGATGGCCAGCCTGCTGCTGGCCGAGCGGGGCGGCGCGAGCCGGCCGAAGGACGTGGCCGGCGTGGTGACCTGGTTCGGCGCGATGCAGGCACAGGACCTGGGCAGCGTGCTGTGGTCGCTCGGCGCGCGGCTGCCCGAGCTCACGCTGCCCGATGTGCGGGCCGCGCTGGAACGCCGGGAGGCGCTGCGCACCTGGCCGATGCGCGGCACCGTGCACCTCATCCCGCCCCAGGACGCGCACTGGATGCTCGAGGTGATGGGCGAGAAGGCGCTGGCCGGCGCCACCGCCCGGCGCGGCCATCTGGGCCTGACCGAGAAGGTGGCCGACCGGGCCGTGGAGGTGCTCGGGGCGGCACTGGCCGGCGGCGGCCGGATGACCCGGGCGCAGTGCCTGGCGACGCTGACCGAAGCCGGCGTCGACACGGCCGGCCAGCTCGGCTACCACCTGCTCTGGTACGCCAGCCAGCGCGGGGTCACCTGCATCGCGCCGAACCAGGGCACCGAGCAGACGTTCGCGCTGCTGGACGAGTGGGCGCCCGACGCGCACCGGCCCGACCGGGACGAGGCGCTCGGCACGATCGTGCTGCGCTACTTCCGCAGCCACGGCCCGACCACACGCAAGGACTTCGCCGGCTGGACCGGGCTCGGCGCCACCGACGCCAAGCGCGGCCTCGCGGTCGCCGGCGACGCGCTGACCGCGGTCACCGTCGACGGACAGGAGATGTTCCTGGACCCGGCGCTGCTGGACGGCGGCGGCCCGGCGCCTGGCATCGTGCACGACGCGGACGGCATCCGGGCGCTGCCGGGCTTCGACGAGTACCTGCTCGGCTACAAGGACCGGTCGATGATGGTGGACGACGAGCACAAGCAGGCGATCATCCCGGGCGGCAACGGGGTTTTCCAGCCCACGCTGGTCCGGGCCGGCCGGGTGATCGGCACCTGGAGGCGGACCGCGACCCCGAAGCAGGTCACCATCGACATCCGCCCGCTGGTCACGCTGCGCGCCACCGACCGGAAGCGGGTGGACGCCGCGTTCGAGCCGTACGCGGCCTTCCTCCAGCTCCCGGTCCGCACCCGCTGGCCCTGACCGGACGGGCCATGACCGGCCCGGCCGGACGGGCTCGGCCGCGCGGGCTCAGCCGGCGCCCGGCCGGGCAGGGCTCGGCCGGGACTCAGCCCGGAAGGCCCCAGCCGGGCGGACTCAGCCGGGTGCGCCGAGCCGGATCAGGTTCCACGACAGCGGCGGCAGCACGGTGCGCAGCCGGCCGCCGTCGACCGCGCGGTCGGCCAGCCGGCGGGGGCTGACCCGGTCCGGCTCGGCCGCCGTGTTGACCGCGTCCGGGTCGTCGTCGGCGATGGCCAGGTGGCTGGCGACGGCCAGCCCGGGCAGCCCGCGGAGGTCGACGTCCAGCGTGAGCGGCTCCCGCTGGTGCCGGTTCACCGCGAAGATCCGCAGCTCGGGCGCGTCGGGTTCGTCCGCGAGCACCGCGACCGCGTCCAGCAGCGGGGCGTCGCCGTACTCGGCGGTCTCGTACCGGTCGCCGGCCGGTTCCAGCCGCAGCACGGTGCCGCGGCCGTACCGGGAGGTGAGCGCGAACGGGTGGTAGCTGGCCTGCCGCCACACCGCGCCGCCGGGCTCGGTCATGATCGGCGCGATCACGTTGACCAGCTGGGCCAGGCAGGCGATCCGCACCCGGTCGGCGTGCCGGAGCAGCGTGATCAGCAGGTTGCCGACCACCACCGCGTCGGTGACCGAGTAGACGTCCTCCAGCAGCCGCGGCGCGACCGCCCAGCCCCGCTCGGCCTGCTCCGGCGTCTGGAACCGGCTCAGGTACCAGACGTTCCACTCGTCGAACGAGATGCCCAGCCGCTTGCGGTGCCGGCCCACCGCCCGGACGTGGTCGGCCGTGGCGACCACCTCGTCGATCGCCCGGTCCATGTCCACCGCGCTGGCCAGGAAGCTGCCCCGGTCGGCGCCGTGCTGCTGGTAGTAGGCGTGCATGGAGACGTGGTCGACCGTGTCGTACGTCTCGGCCAGCACGGTGGCCTCCCAGCTGCCGAACGTCGGCATCTGGTGGTGCGAGCTGCCGCAGGCGACCAGCTCGATGCCCGGGTCGACCAGCCGCATCACCCGGGCGGTCTCGCCGGCCAGCCGGCCGTACTCGGCCGCGGTCTGCCGGCCGATCTGCCACGACCCGTCCATCTCGTTGCCGAGGCACCAGACCTTGACGCCGTACGGTTGCGGGCTGCCGTTGGCGCGGCGCAGGTCCGACCAGTAGGTGCCGCCGGGGTGGTTGCAGTACTCGACCAGGTTGCGCGCCGCCTCGATGCCGCGGGTGCCGAGGTTGATCGCCAGCAGCGGCTCGGCGCCGACGCCGCCGGCCCACCGGACGAACTCGTCGGTGCCGACCCGGTTGGTCTCGATCGAGTGCCAGGCCAGCTCCAGCCTGGTCGGGCGCTGCCCGGCCGGCCCGACGCCGTCCTCCCAGTTGTAGCCGGAGACGAAGTTCCCGCCCGGGTAGCGGATGATCGGCACGCCGAGGTCGCGGACCAGGTCGGCCACGTCCTGCCGGAAGCCGTCCTTGTCGGCGGTCTCGTGGTCGGGCTCGTACAGTCCCGTGTAGACACACCGGCCCAGGTGCTCCACAAAGGACCCGTACAGGCGCGGGTCGACCCGGCCGACGCGGAACGCGGGGTCGACGGTGAGGTTGGCTGACGGCACGGTCGCCTCAGCCCTTCAGCCCGGTGCCGGCGATGCCCTCCACGATGTTCCGCTGGAACAGCAGGAACACCGCGATCAGCGGCAGCGCGCCCAGGATCGCGGTGGCCATCGTGTCGGCGTAGCGGATGCCGAACGCGCCCTGCACGGTGGCCAGCCCAACCGGGATCGTCATCAGGTCCGGGTTGGTCAGCACCAGCAGCGGCCAGAGCAGGTTGTTCCACGTGGTGACGAATATGAAGATGGTGACCGCGGCGACCGCCGGCCGGCTCAGCGGCATGATGACCTGCCGGTAGATCCGCAGCGGGCTGGCGCCGTCGATGCGGGCGGCCTCGTCCAGGTCCTTGGGCAGCCCGTCGAAGAACTGCTTGAACACGAACACCGCGACCGCGGTCGGCACCTGCGGCAGGAACACCGCCCAGAACGTGTTCAGCAGGTGCACCGAGCCGTACTCGCGGAACTGCGGCACGATCAGCACCTGGCCCGGGATCATGATGCCGGCCAGCACGAACCAGAAAACCAGGTTCTTGTGCCGGAACCGCATCCGGGACAGCGCGTACGCGGCCAGGCTCGCAGTGACCACGGTGAACGCGGCGGCCAGCGCCGAGGTGATGAAGCTGGCGCCATACCACTTGAGCATGTCGGTGTCGCGCAGCGCGTCGCTGAACGCGCCCAGCGTCGGGTTGTGGATCAGCCAGGTGGTGCGGGTGGTGTCCGCGTTCGGCTTCAGCGAGGTGTCGGCCGCCCACGCCAGCGGCACCAGCCAGAGCAGCGCGCAGGCGATCAGCACGCCCACGCAGATCCGGTTGAACAGGCTGGCCCGCCAGTTCAGCTGGGCCACGGTGACGCCGGCCGTGCTGGTGCGGGCAGGCGCCAGAGTAGTGCTCGCCACGGTCAGACCTCCCTCTCCTGCCGGCGGACCAGCGTGAACCAGGCAGCCGAGACGACCAGCACGACGAGGAAGAACAGCATCGAGATCGCCGCCGCGTAGCCGGTGCGGAAGTTCGTGAAGCCCTCGTCATAGACCAACTGCAGGATCGAGCGGGTCTTGAAGTTCGGGCCCCCCTGGAGCAGCAGGTAGATCTGGTCGAACACCTTCAGCGACGCGATCACCTGCAACACCGCAACCAGCGTGGTGGTACGGCCGAGCAGCGGGATGGTGATCGTGCGGATCTGCTGCCACGGCGTGGCGCCGTCGATCGCGGCCGCCTCGTACAGCTCGCGCGGGATGTCCTGCAGGCCGGCGAGGTAGAGGACGAAGTTGAAGCCGAGCGTCCACCAGACCGTGGTGATCGCCAGCGCGATCATCGCGAAGCTCTCGCTACCCAGCCAGTTCGGCGAGCTCAGGCCGAGCTTGCCGAGCGTCGTGTCGAGCAGACCCAGGCCCGGCGTGTAGAGCCAGAGCCAGATCAGCGCCACCACCGCGGACGGCAGCACGTAGGGCGCGAAGAAGGCGAACCGGAAGAACCAGCGGCCGAACCCGACCCGGTTGGCCAGCAGCGCGAACACCAGCGCCAGCACGACCAGCGGCGGTGTGGTCAAGATCGTGAACCAGAGCGTGTGCCAGAGCGAGGACCAGAAATCCCCGCTGCGCAGGGCTTCGGTGTAGTTCGCCAGCCCGGCGAAGCCGCCGAGACCGGGCTTCACCAAGCTGGTGTGGAAGAAGCTCATCAGCAGGCCGTACAACGCCGGGCCGATCACGAAAAGCAGGTACAGCAGCAGGAACGGGGCGAGGAAGGCGAGCGCCGGCCGGCTCTCGTCGCTGACCGCGCGGCTCGGCGCGGCCGTCTGGGCTGCGGCGGTGCGGGGCCGGGGAACGGCCTCAGTGGACACGATCGACCTCCGGAGACTCGTCAGCCTGGGGCTCGGTGCCGCTTGGCCCGGTGCCGGTTACTTCGATGTCGCCTGTACGGTGCCGGCTAGATCGGGGTGGCGGTGGCGGCGAGATCGCCCAGCTTCGTATGGATCTGGCGCAGCGCGGTCGCTGGCGTCGCCTGTCCAGAAAGGACGCTGCCGATGGCGGCGCCGGTGGCAATCTCGAACCCGGAACCGGAGCCGGAGTACCAACCGTCCGGGTCGTAGACGGCGGCGTCCGCGGCGGCGGCGTACTTCGACTGTGGCGTCATCTGCCTGTACTCGTCGCTGTCCCGGAACGGCAGCCAGGCCGGCACGTGCCCACCCTCGGCCCAAGTCTTGCTCTGGTCCAACATGGACCGGACGAAACCGAGCGTGCGGTCGAGTTGGGCCGGGTCGGCGCCCGGCCGGCGCGGCAGCACCAGCGTGTGCGAATCGGCCTGGCAGGCGTAGTTGCTCCCGCCGTACACGTTCGGGAACGGCGCCATCGAGAACGGCATCTTCGCGGTCTGGAAGGTGGTGATCTCCCACTCCCCCTGGAACAGGAACCCGGCCTGGCCGTTCGCGAACGCCGCGATCGAGCCCTGGTAGTCGGCGGTCCGCGGGAACGTGCCGTCCCGGGTGAGGCTTTCCAGGAGGTTGAGCGCCCGCAGCGCCTTCGCGTCGTCCAGCACCACCTGCCGCCCTTCGTCGGCGAGCACCTGGCCGCCGAGTTGGGCGTACAGCGACTGGAAGATCCGCCACGGCGTGGCGTTCTCGTTGACGATCGCGACGACCCCGCCGGAGGCGCCCGTGACCGCCTTCGCCTTGCGCATCGCGTCCGCGAACGCCGCCTCGCCGGTGATCGGGCGCAGCGTGTCGCCGTCCATCAGGCCGGCCTTCTGACACACCTCGGTGTTGTAGAACATCACGAACGGGTGGGTGTCCAGCGGGATCGCGTAGGCCTTGCCGTCGACCAGGCCGGCCTCCCAGGTCTGCCGGTTGAACTTGTCCGGCGCGATGCCGAAGCGGGCCAGGTCGTCGGCCCGCAGCTCCTGCAGCAGGCCGCCGGACACCAGCGTGCGCATCCGGGTCAGGTGGGAGACCGCCACGTCCGGCGGTTTGTCCCCGACGGTCGCCAGTGAG
>JBBWZH010000282.1:0-3354 GCA_039648995.1 Mycobacteriales bacterium | reverse complement strand
GCCGCCGCGACCGCGGCGCCGCTGGCGCCGGTGACGATTCCCGGCTGGTCGGCCACGTCGCCGACTGCCGTGGTCAGTAGCGACCGCCCGTCGCCGGCGGCCGCGATCGCCTTGAGGTGCTTGTACGCCTCCTCCACGAAGTGCACCGCGTCGCCGTTCTGCCGCAGCGCCGCGGCGCTGACCCGCCCGCCAGGCAGGTAGACCGCGTCGTACTGGACCGACGCCGCGGTCAGGAAGGTGGCCTTGACCGCGACCTTCCCACCGCCGCCGGCGGTGATCGAGCCGAGATGCGGGGCGATGACGTCGCTGTGCGCGCCCGCGGCGGTGACCTGCGCCTGCACCGCCGAGACGTCCCCGGCGTCGACGCCGTCGGCCGCCAGGATCGCCACCCGGCGGGTCGCCGCCGAGCGGGGCTGGTTCGCCTGGCTGAGCGCCGCCGACCGGCCGATGCCGGTGTTGACCCGGCCGCCCGGCGCCGGCAGCCCGAGCGCGGCGGCCACCTCGGCCACCAGCCGGCGGTCGACGTTCGCCAGCCGGGTGAGCATCCGCTCCTGCACCGCGCGCACCGTCACCTTGCCGAGCTCGAACTGCAGCGCCTGGATGAGGTGCTTCTTCTCGGGCTCGGACATGCTCTGGAAGAACAGCGTCGCCTGGCTGAAGTGGTCGCCGAACGTGGCACTGCGCTGGCGTACCTTCGTCCCGCGCACCTGCTCGGGGTAGGACACGAAGCCGCCGTCGGCGGCCGGCGACTCCTTGGCCGGCTCCCCGAGCGAGTTGGGCTCGTAGTTGACCCGTCCCGGCCGGTTCGCCAACCGCATGAACGAATCCTGCTGGTAGTTGTTGACCGGCGCACGGCTGGCGTTGATCGGCAGTTGGTGGAAGTTCGGCCCGCTGAAGCGGTTGAGCTGGGTGTCCAGATAAGAGAAGAGCCGGCCCTGCAGCAGCGGGTCGTCGGTGAAGTCGATGCCCGGCACGACGTGGCCGGTGTGGAAGGCGACCTGTTCGGTCTCGGCGAAGAAGTTGTCCGGGTTGCGGTCGAGCGTGAGCCGGCCGATGCGCTGCACCGGCACGACCTCCTCCGGCCAGATCTTCGTCGCATCGAGGATGTCGAACTTGACCTTCCCCACCTGGTTCTCGGCGAGCAGCTGCACGCCGAGGTCGTACTGCGGGAACTGCCGTTCGTCGATCGCCCGGGCCAGGTCACGGCGGTGGTAGTCGGGGTCGACCCCGCCGAGTTTCTGGGCCTCGTTCCAGACCAGCGAGTGGACGCCGAGCACCGGCTTCCAGTGAAACTTCACGAACGTGGACTGACCGCGGGTGTTCACCAGCCGGAAGGTGTGGACGCCGAAGCCCTCCATCATCCGGAAGCTGCGCGGTATCGCCCGGTCCGACATGATCCACATGATCATGTGCATCGACTCAGGGGTCAGCGAGATGAAGTCCCAGAACGTGTCGTGCGCCGTCGATGCCTGCGGGATCTCCCGGTCAGGTTCCGGCTTGAACGCATGCACCAAGTCGGGGAACTTGATCGCATCCTGGATGAAGAAGACCGGGATGTTGTTGCCGACGAGGTCCCATACGCCTTCGCTGGTGTAGAACTTCGTCGCGAACCCGCGGGCGTCCCGGGCGGTGTCCGCCGAGCCGCGGAAGCCGTTCACGGTGGAGAACCTGACGAAGACCTCGGTCGTCGCGTTCGTGTCGGTGAGCACCGACGCGGTGGTGTAGCCCCGCAGGGAGCGGGTGAGCTTGAAGACCCCGTGCGCGCCGGCGCCCCGGGCATGCACCACCCGCTCCGGGATGCGTTCGTGGTCGAAATGCGTGATCTTCTCGCGGGCGTGGAAGTCCTCGAGCAGCGACGGACCGCGCGCGCCGGCACGCAGCGTGTTCCGGTCGTCGGAGATGCGCACGCCCTGGTTGGTCGTGAGCCGGTCACCGGACGCCACCGGCGGCAGCCCGGCGGCCGGCTCGGTCGCGGCGATCGCCGCGGTGCCCGCGTCGGGGGCCGCCGCGGCGAGCTCCGGTTCGCCGGCCGCGGCCGCCTGGCCGCGCAGCGCCGGGCCCAACACCACCGCGCCCGCGGTCGCCCCGGACGCGACCTGGATGAACCTGCGACGGCTCACTCCCCCGGCCTCCGCCGCCGGCACCCCGTCGGCATCGGTATCCGGCATGCGCACCGAGTGGCCACGCTCGGAACCGGCGAAGTCCTCGCCGTCAGCCGTATCACGCATCGCGCGCTCCTCTACCTCGACATCGCCCCACGACCGAAGCGGCCGCATGGATTCCCGTCCGGCCCGAGTGACAAACCACGGCGTCCTTACGGGCCTCTTACGGCCGGTTCCGGCACCTATCGGGCCGCGGGACGCGAACGTGCTGTTCGGGTCGTCTGTTTGTCAGCGAACCGGTTGTGTACCAGCTCGCGTATCGCCCCGAACGTCTGGGACTTTCAGTTGTGAATGTCATTCGCACGCCGGTGGCGACGGCGCGGCAGAACGTTCTGGAAGCCCGCCGTCCGCCCGATCGTGGGACCAGTGCGGTGTTTGATCTGGACCGGTCGGTTGGGTCCGCCGGCCATTGTGAGCTCGATCGGGTCCGCGCGAATGACCACGCGGAGATCGAGGAACCCGGCCAGCGGAGCATGCGGTCGGGGTGCCGCCGCCGCTGGCCGGTGGAGTCGCTCGCGGACGAAGGGCGGCCGGTGGCGGTCAGCGAAGTTGAGCGAGCAGGCCGAGGTTGTCGGCGGTGACCCACACCTGCGTGATCTTCCCAGCCGCGACCCGGTACACGGCGAACTCCTGCGTCGCCACCGACCGGCCGGTTGCGGCCCGCCGAGGAAGGTCCCGCGGTGGATACCGGTGTCGTGGAAGTCCCTCAGAGCAGGCATCAGCGTAGTCGTTCATCCGCGGACCAGGACACCGATGCCAGCGCAGTCAGACGAGACCTGTTCTGCCGAACGATGAGGGATTGTGCCGTTCTCGTCGGCGCGTGGCAGGTCGCGATCAGCATCGCTGGGATGGCCCGCCGTCGCCTCATGCCAGCGGCGGTGACACAGGGTCGGCGGGGAGTCTGCTCGCTAGCCCGGCGATCATGACCCGGACCAGCGTGTCGAGGTGGCGCCGGTAGGCGGTGGGCGAGGCCGCACTGGATTCCAGTCCGCGGGCGGACGCGATCAGCAGCTCGGCGGTGGTGTCGGCGGTGAGGCCGGCCTTCTCCAGGTCAAGCTCCCCTGCGGCGGCGGCTTCGGTGAGGACGTCTCGGACCAGCTGTTTGTAGCGGCTCGCGGCGTCCGCGACCAGGTCGGCTGACAGCCGGTGCTTGGCATCGAGTAGTTCGGCCGCGTGCGGGGAGCGGCTGATC
>JBBWZH010000647.1:0-3060 GCA_039648995.1 Mycobacteriales bacterium | reverse complement strand
CCGAGGGCGTCGCGGAGCACCGCGGCGAACGGTGGCGGGTTGGTGGTGCTGAGCCAGTGCCGGCCGGCGACGCCGACCGTGGCGGCGATGGCGCCGGCCATGACCTGGCTGGGCAGGTTGCCTTGTGGACCGCTGCCGGTGCGCTCGGCGAGCGCGCTGGCGAGCGGTTCCTCGGCCATCGTGAAGGCCTTGAGGGCTTCGCCCTGCAACTCGGGGCTGGACATGATCATCGCGAGCCCGGCCCTGTCGGGTTCGGGGGTGGCGAAGACATCGATCACCGCCGCGGTGATGGCGTCGGCGAGCGGTTCGCCGACGGGCCTGGATCGCGGGGCCCGGCCCAGGCGGCGCCGGAGACGCGGAGCGGGGCGCGGGTCGTCAAGCGCGCCGTCGAGGAGCCGCTCAAGCAGATCGCGGTCAACGCCGGCCTGGAGGGCGGCGTGGTGGTCGAGAAGGTCAGGACCCTGCCCGCGGGCCACGGCCTGGACGCCGCCACCGGCCAGTACGTGGACATGTTCGCCGCCGGCATCATCGACCCGGCCAAGGTGACACGGTCCGCCGTGCAGAGCGCGGCGTCGATCGCGGCCCTGTTCCTCACCACCGAGGCGGTGATCGCGGAGCGACCGGAGCCCGACAGGGCGCCGGCCGCCGGTGAGATGAACGGCGGCATGGACTTCTGACGCAACACCCGCCGCCCGACCCGGGCTGGGCCGGCACCGCGACAGCGGGCGGCACTCTGGTGCGCCGCCACGGCCCGGCGCGGGTCGCTCCGACGGCCGGCAGGCCGCGCGGATACGGTCACCCGGCCGTCGGGTCGGGGCTGACCCGGCGGGTGGCGTGGGTCCACAGGTCGCGTACGAACGCGGCCGACGCCGTGTTCGTATCCCCGGGGACCAGGTTCGTCGCCCAGGACGCGAACGCCACGTACCGGCCGTCGGCACTGATCACCGCGCCGCCGGAGTCCTGGTCGGCCTGGCGCCCGCCGGCGCCCAGGCTGACCCGCCGGGTGGTGCCGTAGCGGAGGTCCCGGACGAAGGCGTCGTTCATCCCGTTCGTGTCGCCGGCGACCAGGTTCGTCGCGTCGGAGCTGAAGGTGACGTACCTGCCGTCCGCGCTGACCCCGTCCGGTAGGGAACCGCCGTTGGCCTGGCGCCCGCCCGGCCCGACGCTCACCCGGTGAGTGGTGCCGAAGCGGCGGTCCCGGACGAACACGTCGGGCATCCGGTTGGTGTCGCCGGCGACCAGGTTGGTCGCGTAGGAGTAGAAGACCACGTACCGGCCGTCCGCGCTGAGGTGCAGGAAGCTGCCGGTGTCGGTGGAGTTGGCCTGCCGGCCGCCGGGGCCGAGGTTGACCCGGGTGGTCGTGCCGGTCCACACGTCCCGGACGAAGACGTCGTTGGTGTGGTTCGTGTCCCCGGGCACCAGGTTGGTGGCCCAGGACTCGAACGCCACGTACCGGCCGTTGGCGCTGATCACCGAGCCGCCGGACTGCCCGTTGGCCTGCCGGCCGCCGGGGCCGAGGTTGACCCGCGTCGTGGTGCCGGACCACAGATCCCGGACGAACACGTCGGTATCGTGGTTGGTGTCGCCGGGCACCAGGTCCGAGGAGGTCGAGTCGAACGCGAGGTAGCGGCCGTTCCCGCTGAGCCACTCGCCGTCGCTGGTGCCGTTGCCGGGATGCCCGGCGGAGTCGACGTCGGCGCGGGTGCACGCCAGGTCGACCCGGTGGCAGACCAGCAGCTGCCAGGTCTTGTCCTCCTTCTGCCGGTTGACGACGAGGAACCGGCCGTCGGCGGTCATCCCGGCGCCGTAGCTGCCGCGCCGGTCGCCCCGGGTCAACCTGACCGTGCTGCCGGTGGCCACGTCGGTGACGAAGTCGATGTACGCCGGTTGGCTCGGCGAGAAGCCGCTGTCCACGGCGTAGGTCACGATCCGGCCGTCCGCGCTGATCGCCGACACCCGCGCCACCCGGACCCAGGAGACGTCGGCGGGGTGCGGACCGGCGGGGCGGTCAGCGGCGGCCGCTTCCTGGCTCGTTCCGGCGATCAGCGCGCTCACCAGGCTCAGCGACAGCGCCCACCGCGTCCAGGCCGCCCAGCCACCCCGCTGCCGTCGCGCTCGGCGCATCGCCCACTCCCGCTGCCCCCGTGGCCGGCGGCGTCGTCACTCAACGTACGCAATCCGTACGGAGAGTGTCCAGCTCGACGCCGTACCGAAAGGCCGGGCCCACCACCTGTGGCGGGCCCGGCCATGGGGCAGGCGTGATCAGGCGAAGATGCGTACCGCGAACGGCATCAGGCCGCTGGTGCGGACCGCGGTCTGGTGCACGCTGGTGGAATTGCGCGGCGAGTCGGCCTCGATCATCTGGCCGCCGCCGAGGAACAGCGCGACGTGCGTTGTGTCGGTGCCGTCGCCCCAGAAGAGCATGTCGCCGCGCTGCCGTTCGGCGACCGGGACCCTGGTGGCCTTGCCGTACTGGGCGCCGCTCCAGTCACCCACGTCCACACCGTTGCCCTGCCAGAAGATGTACTGCATCAGGCCGGAGCAGTCGAAGCCGAAGCGGCCGCGGTCGTCGAAGCCGGCCGGACTGCAGCAGACGCCGTAGGTCGGGCCGAACCGGTTGCCGCCGTCCCAGGCGTACGTGATGCCCTTGCCGATCTGGGTGTTGGCCACCGCGATGACCCGCTCGATCTTCGCGGCCGAGGTGCCGCCGGTGACGACCACCCGGGTGATCCGCATGGCAGCCATCGTGTTGGTCGCGGCGATGCCGTCCGCGGTCAGCCCGTGCGCGGTCTGCCAGGCCTTGACGGCGGCGGTGGTGTTGGGGCCGAAGTCGCCGTCGGGCGAGCTGCCGGCGACCTGCTGGACCTGGCCGACCTTGCCCTTGAGCGCGCTGGTCGTGGTCGCCCCGGCGACGCCGTCGGCGGTGATCGCGGTGTCGTGCTGGAACGCCTTGACCGCGGCGGTCGTCTGCGGGCCCTGCACGCCGTCGACGGTGCCGGCGTTGTAGCCGATCCCGTTCAGGTCGCGCTGCACCAGCATCGTGTCGGAACTGGCCGCGGC
>JBBWZH010000207.1:0-6078 GCA_039648995.1 Mycobacteriales bacterium | reverse complement strand
GTCCAGGAAGCTCTCGTCGACCCAGGTGAACGTGGCGTCCGAGCCGGTCGCGGTGCGGCACGTGGCGAACAGCTCGCCGTAGCTGATCTGGTCGGCCGGGCCGGTGGCCGGGTAGGCGCCGGTGACGCCGGCCCGGCCGCAGTGCACGCACCAGGCGCCGAGGTCGCGGGCGTCGATCAGGCGCAGCGTGCGGTCGGGCTCGCCCGGGGTGAGCACCTCGCCGCCGGCCGCGATCCGGCGGATCCACCAGGTCAGCCGGCCGGTGTTGTCGTGCGGGCCGACGATCGAGCCGGCCCGCACGTGGGTGGACCGGCCGGCGAAAAACCGGTCGACCGCGCGCTCGCTGCCGACCTTGTACTGGCCGTACTTCTCCAGGTCGAACTCGCCGTTGTCGGGCCCGGCGTCCGGCGCGCACTCATGCGTCGGCGAGTCGGCCTGGATCGGCTCGGTCGGCCAGCCCGGGTAGGCGTTGATGCTGGACACGAACACGTAGTGGCCGACCCGGTCGGCGAGCAGCTCGGCCGAACGGCCGACCACCCGTGGCGCGTAGCCCGACGTGTCCACCACCACGTCCCACTCGCCGGTGGCCAGCGCCGCCAGGCCGCCCGGCGTGGTGCGGTCGCCGTGCAGCGCCCGCGCCCCCTCCGGCGGCGGGCCGGACTCGCCGCGGCTGAACGTCGTGACGCTGTCGCCGGCGTCCAGCGCGGCCCGCACCACGCCGCGACCGAGGAACCGGGTGCCGCCGAGGACGAGGAGCCGCATGCCGACACCCTGCCGAACCGGCCGGACCCGATCCAGCGGTTCCGCGCCCGGCGAAACCCGGCGACGCCCGGGGGGCGGACCGCCCACCCCAGGATCAAGGAGGTGAGCGGCCCGCCCGCAAAACGCGGCCAGCCGGTCGTGCTGCCGAGCCGGGTGACCGCGATCAAGGTGACGCCCGCTACGGGCGGCACCCGAGCCCGGGGCGGCGGCCGGTGAACCGGACCGGGTCGCTGACGAACCCGCCGGCCGGTCCACTGGTCGCCGCCGCTGCCGCGAGCCCGCGTCCCAGCCGGGTGGTGCCCCCGTTGCGCGAGAGCGGATAGCCCGCCCCCTGCCACCCCGACCCGGGACCGCTGGCTGCGACCGGACGGTGGGCCGGCGCCCGAACCCGGGCGCCACCCCGGGACACCGGCTGCTCCACCGCAAGCCTGTCGGCACGGCCGGATCTGCGGCCGCACAAATCAACTCGACGCTGGTGATTCCCCCGTTGTCAGTTTCGGGGGGACTATATACCGAGCGTAGTCATTCACAACAGTCCGTAATCGAGTGGAGTCGGGCAGGTGTGCCTGCCGGCGCGGCGACCCGCTGCGCGATACTGCGGTCTGAGGACCACTGCGGCGGCCCGTGCTACCCGATCCGGAGGATGACATGCCCATCGCCAGCCCCGAGGTGTACATCGAGATGCTCGACCGGGCGAAGGCGGACGGGTTTGCCTATCCGGCCATCAATGTGACCTCGTCCCAGACCTTGAACGCGGCGCTGCGTGGTTTCGCCGACGCGGGCAGCGACGGGATCGTCCAGGTCTCGACCGGTGGCGCCGAGTTCCTGGCCGGAACGCACGTCAAGGAGATGGTCACCGGCGCGGTCGCGCTGGCTGAGTTCGCCCACGTTGCCGCCGCGAAGTACGCGGTGAACGTCGCGCTGCACACCGACCACTGCCCGAAGGACAAGCTGGACAGCTACGTCCGGCCGCTGCTGGCGCTGTCCCAGGAGCGGGTGAGCGCGGGTGGCGCGCCGTTGTTCCAGTCGCACATGTGGGACGGCTCGGCGGTCGGTCTTGAGGAGAACCTGCAGATCGCGGCCGACCTGCTGGGCCTGGCCGCCAAGGCGAACGTCGTGCTGGAGATCGAGATCGGCGTGGTCGGCGGCGAGGAGGACGGCGTTGTCGGCGAGATCAACGAGAAGCTCTACAGCACCCCGGACGACGCGCAGCGGGTGGCCGACCTCCTCGGCACCGGCGAGAAGGGCCGCTACCTGCTGGCCGCGACGTTCGGCAACGTGCACGGCGTCTACAAGCCGGGCAACGTCAAGCTGCGGCCTGAGATCCTGCGCGACATCCAGCAGGCCGTCGGCGCCAAGCTCGGCATCGACAAGCCGTTCGCGCTGGTCTTCCATGGCGGGTCCGGCTCGGCGCTGGAGGAGATCCGGGAAGCGGTCTCCTACGGCGTGGTGAAGATGAACGTGGACACCGACACGCAGTACGCGTTCACCCGGCCGATCGTCGACCACATGTTCACCAAGTACCTCGGCGTGCTGAAGGTGGACGGCGACGTCGGCGACAAGAAGGCGTACGACCCGCGCGGCTACCTGAAGAAGGCCGAGGTCGGCATGGCCGAGCGGGTCACCCTGGCCTGCCAGGACCTGCTCTCGGCGGGTAGGTCGATCTCCGGCTGAGCCATCCGGGCCAGACCACGTGTCTGCCGAACGGCGTCTCTTTCCGGTAGGCCGGACGGCCTAGCGCATCCAGCCCCGCTGTTGGGACGCGTCCGCTTCTATTGTGGACCGTCCACAGTGGACGGTCGCTCCGGATCCGGCTGGAGTCAAGAAATCCCCACGCCGCAGCCGTGTTCTATGGCAGGGCCGCGTCACTCTGTCCATTGTGGACGGTAATGCTGGTCGCGAGAGCCGGCGGAAACGCCGATGGGGAAACGTCCCTCGGTCCTGGCGAGGCGGCGGCGCGGGCCGGTCAGTGTCGGCGACGTTGCTTGTGTTCCGGCCGGCCAGGCGTTTACGGTTCGCCCGGCCGCTTCGCGGAGGTTGCGCGGATGCGGCGCGGCGGCCGGTCATGCCGAGTCCTGCCCGGCCGGTCGTCGCAGGCATCCGCGCACCAGGGACGCCGGGCAGGAGCGGGGGAACCACGTGAACATGGCGGCCGGGCCGACCCGGCCGCGGGGTGAAGCTGAGCGCCGCGCCCCCGGTCCGCACGTCACGGATGACGTCGCCGGGGTGCTGATGCGCCGCCCGGCCGGGCGACTCCCCGCCCGAACCCGACAGCACGCCCTGCATGGCGTGGGGTACGAGACGAGCGATCGTGTTCGATCCTGCCCTGCGCGCCGGCCGTTGCCGGCGCGCACGACGCGGCGGAGAACTCGCCGCACTGCTGGGCCTGGCGGCCGCCGCGCTGCTCGGCAGCACGACTCCCGCCGCGGCTGAGCCCGGCGCCGACGCCTGGTACCGGCTGCGGGTCTGCGAATCCGGCAACAACTACCGCATCAACACCGGCAACGGCTTCTACGGCGCCTACCAGTTCACCGCCGGTACCTGGCACGCGTACGGCGGTGCCGGCCTACCCAGCAGTGCCTCGCCGGCCGAACAGGACCTGCGCGCCAAGATGCTCTACCGAGCCAGCGGCTGGTCGCCGTGGCCGGCCTGCTCACGGCGGCTGGGCCTGGGGTCGGACCCGAAGTACGGCCGGACCGCGGCCACCGTGGTCGAGCGGCCCACCCGTCGCGCGGCGCCGGCCCCGGCCGCGGCCCCAAAGGTGGCGAGGCCCGCGCCGGTCCGGGTCCGCGTCCGGGTCGGGGTCCGGCATCATCCGGTCGTCGTCCTGGCGCCGCGGCCGGCGCGGGCGCGGCCGGTGGTGCACCGGCCGCCCCGGCTCACGGTCTGGTCGGTGCCGGACGGCGGGCGCTGGGGCCGGTCGGTCGCGCCGCTGCACTCCGGCACGGCCAGCCAGGCACGCCCGGTGCAGCTCCCGGCCGCGGCGTTCGGCTACCTGCCGGCGTGGACGGGTGACGTCCGGCCGCTGTGAGCGGCCGGGGCACCGGCCGGCCGGCGGGTCGGGCGGGTTCGGCAAGATAGCCGCATGACCGGCCCTAAGAACCTGCTCGCGGGACCACCGCCGACGCTGCTCCCGGTCGAGGCGGACGCCGCGGCCGCACTGGCCGCCGGCGACGACCCGACCGATGTGGCCGCCCGCTACCCCACCCACTCGGCGGCGTGGGCCGACCTGGCCGACCGCGCCTACGCCGCCGGAGGGGTGATCGAGTCCTACGCCTACGCCCGGGTCGGCTACCACCGCGGGCTGGACGCGCTGCGCCGTAGCGGCTGGCGGGGCACCGGCCCGGTGCCGTGGTCGCACGAGCCGAACCGTGGCTTCCTGCGCTCGCTGCACGCGCTGGGCCGGGCGGCGGCCGCGATCGGCGAGACCGCCGAGGCGGAGCGGTGCACCACGTTCCTGCGTGACTGCGACCCCGCCGCGATCACCGCGCTGGAGCCCCCGGCCGGCTGACGCCGGCGGTCACCCGCCGCGGGGACCCTGGGGCCGCTCGGCGGTCAGCCCTCGTCGGGGACGGCGGTGGGGAGGGACGGGGTGGTCGCCTCGCCGGGGATCGTCGGGGGCATCGGCGCGGGCGGTGGCTCCGGGCGGCGGCGACCGCCGAGCAGGCCGCCGCCGGAGAACCGGCCCAGCATGTCCGAGGTGCCGCGCAGCGTGGCGACCAGCGGCAGCACGTCATCGCGCAGCTTGCGGACGGTGTCCGGGATCTCGCTGACCATCGGGTCGTCCAGCACCTCGCCGACCCGGCGCAGCCCCGGCGCCAGGTCGCGTACCGGCTGCTCTACCTCGTCCAGGATGCTTTCGAGCCGCTCGCCGATCCGCTGCAGCCGGGCCACCGCGTTCCGGGCCTCGCGCATGGTCTTGTCGAGTGAGCTGACGGCACGGGTCAGCGACAGCACCGCGCCGGGTAGGGCGGCCACCGCCTCGGCCTGCGCTCGCGCGAGCCGCACCACATCCGCCGGGCTGGGCAACGACGCCATGCCACCGAGCGTACGTCGCCGCGGTCCGGGCCGGTTGCCCGTCCGGGCATGGCCGTGGCCAACTCGGCGGCGGCCAGCGGTTTCGTTACGCTCGCTCGGGCCGGCGGTGGCCCGACCAGCAACCTGACAGGAGTCCGCCCATGCCTGCGATCGTGCTCATCGGCGCGCAGTGGGGTGACGAGGGCAAGGGCAAGGCGACCGATCTGCTCGGCGACCGGGTCCAGTACGTGGTGCGCTACCAGGGCGGCAACAACGCCGGTCACACGGTGGTCACGCCGGCCGGTGAGCACTACGCGCTGCACCTGATCCCATCCGGCATCCTGTCGCCGGCCTGCACCCCGGTGATCGGCAACGGTGTGGTGATCGACCCGGCCGTGCTGCTGGACGAACTCGCCGGCCTCGAGCAGCGCGGCGTGGACACCAGCCGGCTGCTGATCTCGTCCGACGCGCACCTGATCATGCCGCACCACCGCGCGCTGGACCGGGTCACCGAGCGGTACCTGGGCGAGGCCAAGATCGGCACCACCGGCCGCGGCATCGGCCCCGCCTACGGCGACAAGGTCGCCCGGATCGGCATCCGGGTGCAGGACCTGCTGGACCCCGGCATCTTCCGCGCCAAGCTGGAGATCGCACTGCGGGAGAAGAACCAGGTGCTGGTCAAGGTCTACAACCGCAAGGCGATCGACCTGGACGCGGTGGTGGACGAGTACCTCGGCTACGCCGAGATGATCGCGCCGCGGATCGCGGACACCCGGCTGCTGCTGGCCCGCGCCCTGGACGCCGGCGAGGTGGTGCTGCTGGAGGGCTCGCAGGGCACGCTGCTGGACGTCGACCACGGCACCTACCCGTTCGTCACGTCCTCATCGCCCACCGCCGGCGGCGCCGCGGCGGGCAGCGGCATCGGCCCGACCCGGATCAGCCGGGTGATCGGCATCCTCAAGGCGTACACCACCCGGGTCGGCTCCGGCCCGTTCCCGACCGAGCTGCGCGACGAGTCTGGCGACTTCCTGCGCAAGGCCGGCGGCGAGGTCGGCGTGACCACCGGCCGGCCGCGCCGGTGCGGCTGGTTCGACGCGGTGATCGCCCGGTACGCCGCGAGGGTCAACGGCATCACCGACTTCTTCCTGACCAAGCTCGACGTGCTCTCCGGGCTCGACCGGGTGCCGATCTGCGTGGCGTACGAGATCGACGGCATCCGGTACGAGGACATGCCGATGACGCAGACCTCGTTCCACCACGCCACCCCCATCTACGAGTGGCTGCCCGGCTGGTGGGAGG
>JBBWZH010000188.1:0-11084 GCA_039648995.1 Mycobacteriales bacterium | reverse complement strand
ACGAGGTGCGGGTGGCCCGCGGGTCGGCGTTCGTGATCGGGGCGATCGCGATCGTGCTGTCGATCTTCGCGCAGAACCTGAACGTGGCCTTCCTGGTCGCGCTCGCGTTCGCGGTGGCCGCGTCCGGGAACCTGCCGGCGATCCTGTACAGCCTGTTCTGGAAGCGGTTCAACACGCAGGGCGCGACCTGGGCCATCTACGGCGGGCTGGGGGTCGCGGTGTTCCTGGTGATCTTCTCGCCGGTGGTGTCCGGTTCGGCCACCGCGATGATCAGCGACCACGACTTCTCCTGGTTCCCGCTGGAGAACCCCGGCATCATCTCGATCCCGGCCGGCTTCTTCTTCGGCTGGCTCGGGACGATCCTGTCCCGCGAGCACAACGAGCAGAAGTACGCGGAGCTGGAGGTCCGGTCGCTGACCGGCGCCGGCGCGCACTGAGGTAGCCCGGGCCGCACGACCGCGGCGGCGGTGGGAGGGAGGTCCTCCCGCCGGCGCCGCTTCACGTTCCCGGGCCCGGCGGGCCGGGGCTATCGCGGGCGGGCGATCGGGGCCATGACCGCGTCGGTCAGCCGGGCCAGATCGGCCGGCGCCAGCTCGATCTCCAGACCGCGCCGGCCCGCGCTGACGAACACGGTGTCGTGGTCGCCGGCCGAGGCGTCCAGCACGGTGCGCAGCCGCCTGCGCTGGCCGAGCGGGCTGATCCCGCCGAGCACGTAGCCGGTGGACCGTTCCGCGTCCGCCGGGTCGGCCATCGCGGCGCGCTTGCCGCCGACCGCGCCGGCCAGTGCCTTCAGGTCCAGGTTGCCGGTCACCGGCACCACGCCCACCGCGAGCGCGCCGTCCACGCTGGCGACCAGCGTCTTGAACACCCGTTCCGGCGCGATGCCCAGTGCGTCCGCCGCCTCCACGCCGTACGAGCCGGTGCGCGGGTCGTGCTCGTAGGCGTGCACCGTGTGCGTGATCTTGCGCTGCGCGAGCAGCCTGGTCGCCGGGGTGCCCTGTCCTGCCACGGTTGGGCACGGTAGCCGCCCGGCGCCCGGCCCGGTCGCCCCGGGCGATGGCGTGAACGGCCAGGATGGGCGGGTGCTCGACGTGGTCGTCCCGTTCCTCGCCTGCCCCCGCTGCGGTGGGCCGGTGCGGCTGGCCGGGCCGGTGCTGGGCTGCGCCGGCGGGCACGCCTTCGACCTGGCCAGGCAGGGGTACGTCACGCTGCTGCCGCCCGGCGGCAGCCCGCCGGCCGGTGACTCCGCCGCGATGCTGGCGGCCCGCGACCGCTTCCTCGCCGCCGGCCATTACGCCGCGCTCGCCGCCCGGGTCGCCGCCGCGGCCGGATCCGCCGCCGCGCCCGGGTGCCTGGTCGAGGTCGGCGCCGGCACGGGTCACTACCTGGCGGCCGCCCTGGACGCGGCGCCGGACCGGGTCGGCATCGGGCTGGACGCGTCGAAGTACGCGGGCCGCCGGCTGGCCCGGGCGCACCCCCGGGCCGGTGCCGTGGTGGCGGACGTCTGGCGCCGGCTGCCGATCCGGGACGGTGCCGCCGCGGCCGTGCTGGACGTGTTCGCGCCGCGCAACGGCCCTGAACTGGGCCGCATCCTGGCCCCGGGCGGCGTCCTCGTCGTCGTCACCCCGACCGCGGCGCACCTGACCGAGCTGGTCGGCGCGCTGGGCCTGATCACCGTGGACGAGCGCAAGGCCGAGCGGCTCGCCGGCACGCTGCACCCGTACGTCGAGCCGGTCAGCGCCGCCGAGCACAGCTGGTCGATGGAACTGACCGCGGCCGACGTCCGGGCGCTGATCGGGATGGGCCCGAGCGCGCACCACCTCACCCCCGACCTGGACGCCCGGCTGGCCCGGCTGACCGGGAGCGGCGGGCGGGCCGGGCGCGGCGGGCCGGGTGAGCCGGTGCGGGTGACCGCGTCCGTCCGGCTGTCGGTCTACCGCCGCGGGGGTTAGGGTCGACGGCGTCACCACGGGAGTCCGGGCGCACCGGGCTGAGAGGGCGGCTGACGCGGCCGCCGACCGTAGGAACCTGTCCGGTTCACACCGGCGTAGGGAGGGTGTAGCGATCATGCCGACCGCCGCTGCCACTGCCACCGCCCCGGGGCCGATCGAAGCGCCGACCACGTTGACCGCCGACCCGCCCCGCGCGCTCGGCTGGCTCGACCAGCTCGGCCTCTGGGCCAACCTCGGGATCAGCCTGCTGATCCCGGTCACCGCGACGTTCCTGGTGCCGGCCGGCCAGTCGTTCCTGGCCACCGCGACCGCCATCGTGCTCGGCACCGTGCTCGGCTGCCTGCTGCTCGGCGTGGTCGCCCGGGCGGGCGCGCAGACCGGCGCGCCGACCATGGTGCTGCTGCGCGGCCTGCTCGGCCGCCGCGGCTCGTACGCGCCGACCGTGCTGAACCTGCTGCAGTGCGTGGGTTGGGCCACCTACGAGGTCTGGGTGATCTCGATCGCCGCGCACGGCGTCTACGACCGGTTGCCGCGCTGGGTGTACGTGCTGGCCGCGGGTGCGGTGGCGACCGCGATGGCGCTGCGTCCGCTGGGCTCGGTCCGGCTGCTGAAGCGGATCGCGGTGGTCGCGGTCGTCGCCTGCTCGGCCTACTTCCTGATCGAGACGCTGCGCCGGCCGCTCGGCCCGCTCACCGGGAGCTGGACGGGGTTCTGGGCGTCCACCGATCTGGTGATCGCGCTGCCGGTGTCGTGGATCCCGCTGGTGGCCGACTACTCGCGGTTCTCGCGGACCGGCCGCGCGGCGTTCGCCGGCACGACGGTCGGCTACGCGGTCTCGTCGGCCGCGTTCTTCCTGCTCGGCGTGCTGGCGCTGCGGGCGTACGCGGACGCCGGTGCCGATGTGGTGGGCGCGTTGCTCGCGGTGCCGGCCGGCGCGCTCGCGCTGTGCATCCTGGCGGTGGACGAGGTCGACGAGGCGTTCGCGAACATCTACTCGACGGCGACCAGCGTGCAGAACATCGCCCCCCGGCTGGACCGCCGGGTGCTCGCGCTCGGCGTCGGCGGGCTGGCCACCGTGCTGGCGCTGGCCGTGGACGGCAACGCGTACGAGCCGTTCCTGCTCCTGATCGGCGCGGTGTTCGTGCCGCTGGGGGCCACGTTCGCGGTCGACTTCTACCTGAACCGGCGCGGCCGGCCGTACCGGGTGGACGACGCGGCGCCCGGCCGCTGGCTGATGGCGCTGCCGTGGCTGGCCGGCTTCGTCGCCTACCAGCTCACCACGCCGACCCTGCTGGACAAATGGCCCGGCTGGGGTTCGTTCTGGGCGCACGCCCAGGACGCCCTGGGCGTCTCGCCCAGCAACGGTTTCTCTGCCTCGATCGTCTCGTTCGCGGTCGCGGCCATGCTGGCCGGGGTGGCCGGCGCGCTGGAACGGCGACTAGTCCGCGGGTAGCTGGTAGTCGGCGAACCGGGCCCGCAGTTCCTTCTTGGAGAACTTGCCGACGCTGGTCTTCGGCACCTCGTCGATGAACACCACGTCGTCGGGCAGCCACCAGCGGGCGACCCGCGGCCGCAGGAACTCGATCAGCTCGTCCTTGCTGGCCGCCTCCCCGGGCCGGAGCGCCACCGCCGCCAGCGGGCGCTCGCCCCAGCGCGGGTGCGGCACCGCGATCACCGCCGCCTCGGCCACCGCCGGGTGCGACATGAGGTGGTTCTCCAGCTCCACCGAGCTGACCCACTCGCCGCCGGACTTGATCAGATCCTTGGTCCGGTCGACCAGCCGGATGCTGCCCCGGCTGTCGATCGCGCCGACGTCCCCGGTCCGCAGCCAGCCGTCCCCGGTGAACGAATCGCCGCCGCCCTCGTTGCGGTAGTACGCGGCGGCGACCCACGGCCCGCGCACCTGCAGTTCGCCGGTGGCCTTGTCGTCCCAGGGCAGCTCGTCCAGGGTGCCCGGGGTGACGATGCGGGCGGTCATGCCGACCGGCGGCGTCCCCTGCCGGGATCGCAGCTCGGCCTTCTGTTCCTCCGGCAGGTCGTCGTACGCGCTGGGCAGCTGGTTCATCGAGCCGAGCGGGCTGGTCTCGGTCATCCCCCAGGCGTGCAGGATCGGCAGCCCCAACTGCTCCCGGTACGCCTCGGACAGTGCCTTCGGCACGGCCGACCCGCCGCACAGGACGGTGCGCAGGTGCGAGGTGTCCCGGCCGGCCAGGTGCGGCAGCACGGCCATCCAGATCGTCGGCACCCCGGCGGCGATGGTGACCTTCTCCTCCTCGATCAGCGTGGCCAGCTTGTCGGGCGCCATCTGCGGGCCGGGCAGCACGAGGTCGGCGCCGGCGAACAGCGGCGTCTGCGCCAGCCCCCAGGCGTTCGCGTGGAACATCGGCACCACCGGCAGCACCCGGTCCCGCTCGGCCACGCCGAGCCCGCCGGCGAGGGTCCCGGACAGCGCGTGCAGGTACGCCGACCGGTGCGAGTAGACGACACCCTTCGGGTTGCCGGTGGTGCCGCTCGTGTAGCACATCGCCGCGGCCTGGTTCTCGTCGTCCACCCGGAACCGGGCCGGCGCGGCGTCGGCGAGCAGGTCGTCCCAGCGCAGGATCCGCGGGTCGTCCGGGATGTCCACTGGGGCGCCGTCGTCCATGATCACGAACAGGCGGACCGTCTCGAAGGTGGGCACCAGCGGCCAGAAGACCGGCAGCAGCGAGCGGTCCACGAAGACGATCTCGTCCTCGGCGTGGTTGACGATGTAGGTCAGCTGGTCCGGGAACAGCCGGATGTTCAGCGTGTGCAGCACCCGGCCGGAGCAGGGCACGCCCCAGTAGAGCGCCAGGTGCCGCGCGGTGTTCCAGGCGAACGTGCCGACCCGGGCGTCCGGGCCGACGTCCAGTTGGTCCAGCGCGGTGGCCAACCGGCGGGTCTGGTCGGCCCACTCGGCGTAGGTGGTCCGGCTCCGGCCGGTGGCGGTGCCGGTGACGATCACCTTGTCCCCGAACAGCCGCTCGGCGCGGTCGAACACGGGCGGGAGGGTGAGCTGGTCGGGCTGCATCAGTCCCTGCATCGGGCGCCTCCTCTACTCAATCCGACTGTGCCACGGCCGTTCGCGATTGCACACGGGTGCCGGCCATCGGCCGGAAACCTTGGTGCGCGAGGATGGCCAGCGTGACGGGGGGAGCCGGCCACCGGCCGTTCGTCTACGCCCACCGCGGCTCGTCCGAGATGGTCGCGGAGCACACGCTCGCTGCCTACCTGCGGGCCATTGACGAGGGTGCGGACGGGCTGGAGTGCGACGTCCGGCTGACCCGGGACGGGCACCTGGTGTGCGTGCACGACCGGCGGATCGACCGCACCTCGACCGGCCGCGGCGTGGTCTCCGACTTCGACCTGGCCGACCTCGGCGAGTTCGACTTCGGCTCCTGGCGGGACCCGGGCGACGGCGCCTACATCGAGGACCGCGACCTGCCGGACGGGCAGGTGCCGGTGCTGACCCTGGAGCGGCTGCTGGAGGCGGTGGTCGCGGCGCCGCGGCCGATCCGGCTACTGGTGGAGACCAAGCACCCGACCCGGTACGCCGGCCTGCTGGAGCAGCAGCTGATCCGGCTGCTGCGCCGGTACGACCTGGCCGGGCCGCCCGCCCCGAACCGCGCGCAGGTCACCGTGATGAGCTTCGCCCCGCTCGGGCTGCGCCGGATCCGCCTACTGGCGCCGAGCCTGCCGACCGTGCTGCTGTTCGAGAAGGTCCCGCTGCCCCGCCGGGACGGCTCGCTGCCGACCGGGGTGGGCACCGCCGGGCCGGGCATCCACATCCTGCGGGCGCATCCGGAGTACGTGGGTCGGGTGCACCGCCGGGGCCGCCAGGTCTACGTCTGGACCGTGAACGAGCCGGAGGACGTCGAGCTGGCGCTGAGCCTGGGCGTGGACGGGATCATCACCGACCGCCCCGGGGCGGTGCTGGCCCAGCTCGGCGCGACCGGTGCGGCCTGACCGGTCAGGGCAGCAACTCGAAGTCGGCGAAGTCGAAGCCGGGGGCGACCACGCAGGCCACCAGGGCGCCATCCGGCCCGGCCGGCGCGGCCGACTGCCAGTCACCGGCCGGCACCAGTGCCTGCAGCAGCTGGCCGGCGGCCGGGTCCGGCCCGACCGTGAGTTCGGTCACCGCGTCCTCGTCCGGTGCCGGTCCGGCACCGCCGAGGCGCAGGCGCAGCGGGCCGAGGCCCTGCCAGAGCCAGAGCTCGTCCGAGCGGACGCGGTGCCAGCGGGACGTCTCGCCGGCCGGCAGCAGGAACTGGATCCCGGTCGCCGCCGCCCGGGGGCCGGCGTACCCGGGTGGCTCGACGGTCAGCGCCGACCGCCAGGTCTCCCGGTACCAGCCGCCTTCGGGGTGCGGGCGCAGCCCCAGCTGGTCGGTCAGCGCGCGCCCCGGTTCGCCCGCCGGTGGCCCGCTCACGTGCGGCTTCCCGGGATGCGACCGGGCCGCGAGCGGGGCAGTGTGGGGACGCTGAGAGGGCATGGCACCATCGTGGCAAGGAGCAGTTCGGGTCGGGGCAGCGGGCCGGGCGGCTGCCGAGCGCGGCCCGAACGTGACTGGCCGGGCGTGCGCGAAACCCGATCGGCGGATAGTGGATTACCTGCCGTAGCGGCTGGGGATATCACCACCGCAGTCTGACCGTCGAGAAGCGGCGGGGAGGTGGCATTGTCCTGGGCACCCTGACGGTGCGGCACGGGGCCGAGAGCGCTGGATGGGTCCGCCGCCAACTCGTGGACGACCTTGTCCGGTCCGGTTTGTCCGGTCCGGTCGTTGACGATGCGGCGTTGTTGGTCACCGAACTCGTCACCAACGCGGTCCGCTACGCCCGGCCGCTGCCCGGTGATGTGCTGCGCGTGGGCTGGGACGTGGTCGGCGGTCGGCTGCTACTCAGAGTGACCGACGGTGGGAGCGGCGATTCCCCGCACCGGCAGGATGCGGGCCCCCGGGACGTCCGTGGCCGGGGGCTGGCCATCGTCGACGCGGTCGCGGCCCGGTGGGGCGTCGACCGGCTCGACGGCAGCCTGAGTACGGTCTGGGCCGAGTTACCGGTACCCATGTCCGGCTCCGGTGCTGGCGGCCTGGGACGATCCTGAGGCCCATTCGCAGTCGAGTCGCGGCCGAGCCTCGCTCCAGCCCGGGTCCAGCGTCACGCCGAGCCGCTTCGAGTCCTGCTGCCTGAGGAGTTCCGGTGAGCCGCCGCGCACAGCAACGCCCCCGCCCCCGCGCCGATGACCCCGCCGCCGGGGCGGTGAACCCGCGGCAACCCTGCCCGTGCGGCTCCGGCAAGCGGTACAAGAACTGTCACGGCGGCGGCGATGTCCTGGTGGCCCGGCCGTTCGAGGGGCTGGCCGGCGAGTGCGAGTGGATCGCGCTGCGCGAGGTGGTGCCGGCGGCGACCGCGCCGCTGCGGCTGGCCGACCCCGCGCACGCCGACCGGGACGTGACGCTGGCCACCGTGTTGCCGATGGCGCTGCCGGCGATGGTCCGCGCGGACGGCGGCGTGCTGCTGGGCCTGCAGGTGCATGCCCGGTCCGGCGACGTCAGCCGGGACCTCGCGCACACGCTGGAGCAGGCGCTGGACGCCGAGCCCGGCACGATGCTGTCCGCCGGCGGGCTGCCCGGCCCGGGCGCCCGGCTACAGGACCTGCTCGACCCGACGGCGCCGCTCACCCCGACCGTGCACGACGACTTCAGCTTCTGGCTGACCGGCTCCGAGGAGACCGAGGACGTCGAGGTGCAGGCGTCGCTGGAGCGGGCGAACGCGGCGATGGTGCCGACCGTCCGGCTGACCGGCGTGGACGCCGCCTACTGGTGCCAGGTGGGAGAGAAGGCGCACCTGCGCTGGGCGCTCCCGCACGACGAGGACCCGCTGCTGGACGCGCTGGCCCGGCTGTCCGCCGGCGGCGCGCTGCCGCTGGCCGCCGGGACCAGGTACGCCGGCTCGTTCCGGGCGCACGGCCGGCTGGTGCCGGTCTGGGACGTGCCGCCCGACCGGCCCGCCGCCGAGTGGGAGCAGCCCGCGGCCGCGTTCGCCGACCGGCTGGCCGCGGCGCTGGCCGAGCCCGGCCCGCTGCCGGACGCCGCCCGCCGCGCCCGCGACGGGCTGCGCGGCCGCCAACTCACGCTGCGGTAGCCGGCGGCCCGGGCTCCGGCGGCCGGGGGCCCCGGCTCCGGCGGCCGATGGCTCCGGGCGGCCCGGGCTCCGGCGGCCGGGCTGGCGCGGCCCGGGTTCCGGCGGCCGGTGGCCCGGGCTCCGGCGGCCGGGCCGGCGCGGGCCGGTCAGCGCAGCAGCATGCCGTACTCCGCGACGAGGGCGGCGAGTTGGTCGGCCGAGGTGTGCACCAGCGCCCATTCGGAGAAGCGCTCGTCCCCGGTCACCTCCGCCACGGCGTACGCCGGCTGCGGGAACGCGGTTGCCTGCTCGGGCGACAGGAACGCCGCCTCGGCCAGCACCAGGCCCTTGAGCTCGCCGGAGAACACGTCCAGCCCGCAGTGGTGGCCGGTCAAGCGCACCGCGTACCGGCGCCAGACCAGCACCTCGGCGGGCAGCCGGGCCAGCGCGCCGTACTGGTCCGGGGTCAGCTGGTCGGTCAGCACGACCCGCTCGCTGCGCCGGCTGCCGGCCCGGACCCGCTGGCTGAGCGTCAGCTGCGGGCCGAAACCGGCCGGCCGCGCGCCCGGGGTGAGCGTCCGGCGCAGGGTCAGCCCGGTGCCGGCGATGTACCGCTCCTCGATCATCGCGGCGACGCCGTGGGCCAGCGCCCGGGGCAGCGAGGGGAGCAGGAACCGCCGCTGCCGCTGGATCCGGGCCCGTCCGCCGCCCTGCACCGCGTCCGCCCGATCAGCTCATCAGCGTGGCAGCGGCTCGCGGACGACAGGGCAGGACATGCAGCGTGGGCCGCCCCGGCCGCTGCCCAACTCGCTGCCGGCGATCCGGATCACGGTCACCCCGGCCTCCTCCAGCCGGGCGTTGGTCTCGACGTTCCGCTCGTACGCGACGCTCAGCCGGGGCTCGATGCACAGCGTGTTGTTGCCGTCGTCCCACTGCTCGCGCTCGGCCGTGACCGGGTCCAGGCCGGTGTCGATCACCCGGAGCTGGTCGATCCGCATCGCGTCGGCCGCCGCCCGCAGGAACGGGGTGGCCTCGCCCACGACCAGATCCAGCTCGGCGCCGGACCGGTCGGCGGTGACCGGGTAGGCCAGCAGCGTGTCGGCCACCGGCGGGTACATCACCACGGCGTCGGTGTCCACCATCGTGCAGATCGTGTCCAGGTGCATGGTGGCGCGCTCCTGGGCGATCGGGACGACCAGCACCGTATCGGCCAGGTCGGCCGCGAACACCTGCCGGGCCAGCATCTCGACGCCGGACGGGGTGGTCCGCTGGCCGGTGCCGACCGCGAACACCCGCGGGCCGAGCAGCAGCACGTCGCCGCCCTCCAGCCAGTGACCGCCCGGCTCGTACACCACCTCGGTGCCGGCGAACCGCGGGTGGTGCCGGTAGATCGCCTCGGTCAGCGTCGTCTCCCGGCGGCGGGCCGGCATGGACGGGCTGGTGACCGCGACCCGACCCCCGATCCAGGCGCTCGAATCCCGGGTGAACAGCAGGTTCGGCAGCGGGTCGACGACGAAGTCGTGCGGGTCCATCAGCCGGTACGTCAGCCCGCGTCCGGTCTTCAGCTCGCGCTGGGTCAGCCCGGCGGTGAGCACGGTGGCGAGGTCGGTCGGGTGCAGGTCGACCAGGTGGCTGGCGACCACGTCGCGCAGCGTCTGGCCGAGCCGGCCGTCGGTGAGCACCGCGGCGATCGTGGACTCCCGGGCCGCCGGCACCTCCAGCGCGCGCTCCAGCAGCTCGGCGAGGTAGAGCACGTCCACGCCGCGATCGCGCAGCGCCTGGGCGAACGCGTCGTGCTCGTCCTGCGCGCGGTCCACCCAGGGGATGCCGTCGAACAGCAGCTGGTCGTTGTTCCGCGGCGTCAGGCGTTTGAGCTCCGCGCCGGGCCGGTGCAGCAGCACCGTCCGCAACCGGCCCACCTCGGAATCCACGTAGCCGACCACGCTCGCACTCTAACTCCTCACCCAGAGTGTCCGACCGCAGCGACGCACCGACTTACCTGATGCCTTAGATTCGCCCGCATGGGACTCCTGGAGGGCAAGGTCGTCATCGTGACCGGGGCCGGCCGCGGCATCGGCCGTGGCGAGGCGATCGAGTGCGCGCGGCAGGGTGCCGCGGTTGTGCTGAACGAGCTGGACGCGACGGCCGGGCAGTCCGTTGTCGACGAGATCAGCGCCGCCGGCGGCACGGCCATGCTCGACAGCGGCGACGTCTCGGACGTTCCCGCCGCGGACGCGCTGATCGCCCGCGCGGTGGACGAGTTCGGACAACTGGACGCGCTGGTCAACAACGCCGGCATCCTGCGCGACCGCACCCTGGTGAACATGACCGCCGAGGAGTGGGACGCGGTGATCCGGGTGCACCTGCGCGGCCACTACGCGCCGACGCACGCCGCCTGCGGCTACTGGAAGGGTGCCGGCCGGGCCGGCCACATCGTCTGCACCGCGTCCACCTCGGGCCTGCTCGGCAACTTCGGCCAGGCGAACTACGGTGCCGCCAAGGCCGGTATCGCCGCGTTCGCCACGATCGTCGCGATGGAGATGGCCAAGTACGGCGTCACCTGCAACGCGATAGCGCCGGCCGCGCGGACCCGGATGACCGAGGGCGCCTACGGGACGATCCCGACCGGCGACCCCGGCGCCGGCGACGACTTCGACTTCTGGCACCCGGACAACGTGGCGCCGCTGGTCGCGTACCTGTGCAGCGACGCGGCCAACCACGTCAGCGGCAAGGTCTTCGGCGTGCAGGGCGACGCGGTCGAGCTGTACCGGCCGTGGACGTCCGTCGCGGTGGTGGAGAACAACGGGGCCCGCTGGGAGCCGGAGAAGCTCGCGTCCAGAGTGGACGAACTGTTTGGTGAGGCCGGCATCGTGCCCGGGGCGGAGAACATGATGGCCAAGCTCCGCTACACGATGACCAACCGGGGCCAGGGCTGAGGCGTGGACCCTGGACGCGTCCGACCAGTGCCGACCAGCGCGTCGTACTCGATCAC
>JBBWZH010000187.1:0-3371 GCA_039648995.1 Mycobacteriales bacterium | reverse complement strand
GCGTCCGGTGGCCTGTTGCTTCAGTGCGGCCAGCGCTTCGGCGTCGTGGTGCCTGCCCCTGCCTACGACGCCGCTGACGGTGTGCAGGTTGGCGACCGCCGCGGTGGGGTCACCGTCGAGCAGGACGAGGTCGGCCCCCTTGCCGGCCTCGATGGTGCCGGCGTCCTTCTCCTGGCGCAGGAACCGGGCCGGGTTGAGGGTGGTGGTCTGCAATACCCGTAGCGGGCTGAGGCCGGCGCCGGCGAGTAGGTCGAACTCGTCGTGCAGCGACGCTCCGGCGACGACCCAGGCTGCGCCGACCGCGTCGGTGCCGGCCAGCAGCGGCGCGCCCTCCTCGTCGAGGATCTTCACCATGCGCGACTGGAGAGCGAACTGGTCGGCGAAGACCGCGCGCTGGGTTTCGTCGAACTTCTGGCGGAACGCGTCGGCGGCCGAGGTCCAGGTTCTACGTTCCTTCACGGTGACGTAGCGCAGGTCGGGGTCGGCCGCGAATTGCGGGTCGTCGCAGAGTTGCTGGGCCTTGATCCGGATGAGCGTCGGGCAGTTCCAGGTATCGTTCGCGGCGAACTGCCGGGCCAGTTCGCGGGCCTTGTCCTCGTCGAAGCTGTCGATCGCGTCGCGAGCGGCGTCCAGAGTGGCGGGGCCGGCCATCTGGGTCGGGTTCACCACGATCTTCTGGATCGCCTTGGCGGCCACCTTGTCGGCGAACGGGATCCTGAAGGGCGGTGCTTTGATCGGGCTGCCCGAGGTCGCGGCGCGGAGATGTTCCTCATGGCAGGAGCAGCCGGCCAGCACACCGAGCCCTGGGCCGACATGCTCGATCGATCGGAAGCCGGCCTGGGATGCGGCGCGTACGTCGATGCCGGCCGGCAGGTGGCCCACCACCGGAATGCCGAGCCGGTCGGCTTCGGCCTGGACGGCGAAGTAGACCTCCGGGGTGATCAGGGCCGCCTTGATGAAGTCCGCACCCTCACGGGCCTGACGCTGCACCTCCGCGACCGCCGTGCCGGGGCTGCCCGCGTTGAACGGCGTGAGCACCGAGCCGGGTGTGCCGAGCAGCTTCGGCGTCTGGCCGTCGGCGATAGAGGCGCACTCCTGGCGTCGGCGCAGCAGCTGCGGAGTACCGCTCATCTGCCGGTAACCGGTGATGCCGAAGGCGAGCATAAGCTTCAGCTCGACGCTGGGGTCGCCGAGGTTGAGCGGATGCGCGTGCATGTCCACGAATCCGGGCACGGCGAAGCGGTCTCGGCCGTCGACATCCGCCGGATCCTGTTTCGGCCCGTCTGTGGCGCCGATCCCGGCGATCCGCCCGTCGGCGATTCGTATGTCCTGATGAGCAGTGATCGAGCCGTCCCGGGCGTCGACGACGGCGACATTGACGATGCGGTACATCAGGGTCCCTCCCGGGCGCCACCGGCGGCTGCCTTAGTGAACAAATCTGTTCACTAATTATGCTAGCAGCAAGATTAGGAGCGTGACCGTGCAACCTTCAACCCGTCGCCGAGGCCGCGCGCTGACCGAGGCGATCTACCTCGCCACCCTGCAGGAACTGGCCCGCGCCGGCTACGCCGCGCTGTCCTTCGACAAGATCGCGACCATGGCCGGCACCGGCAAGGCAGCCCTGTACCGCCGCTGGCGGAGCGTGGACGCGCTGGTGCTGGCCGCGCTGACCGACCCAGCCACCGGTTTCGGGCATCCCCCCATGCCACCGCGCACAGGCTCCTTGCGGGCCGACCTGATCACGCTACTGACCCAGTTCGTGCACGCGCTCGACGAGCCACACGGGCAGGCCCTGCGGCCGCTGCTCGCACACCGCCACCAACATCCTGAGCTTTTCGAACAGGTGTGGCGATCAGTGATCCGCCCCGCCCAGGAGGCACTGCTCGAGGTGTTGAGAGACGCCGCGGCGCGGGGCGAGGCCAACCCGGCGCGGATCACCGAACGCAGCGCCTCCGTTGGACCCCGGATGCTCCTCGTAGAAGCATGGCGCGCCGACGCCGTCGGCCACGATGAGGTCACCGCAATCGTCGACGAAATTCTTGTTCCCCTCATGTCCGCTTGAAATCGGAAGCCACCACCTTCAAAGAAATGCAGCCCGAAATTCCGCGAAGCATCATCCATCCGCAATCCACAAACTCGATACCGCTCACATTCCATTCAAGCCTTGGTTACGCACTGTCATCGGCAGATTCGCGCACGCGCAGTCGGCCAGCCGGAGGGCTCTGCCATCACACAACGTCACGGCAAGAGGAGCGGCTTCATCGGATGCTCCGGCGTCCGTCCGTGTGCTCGTTGAGCCCGAGCGCATGATCCATCGAGAATCGCCAAGTCCAGCAGGACCGGAGGCACTCAACTGGAGTACGGCGGCGACCGATCTTCCACCCCGCTTGAGAATCCGCCAGGACGCCCGCACGCAAGCCACACCTTGCACGACGACCGCACGCTCCGCGGAACACGCTGCGCGGACAACGCCCGCGTTGGTCGGCCGTCTCGTAGTCGACCGGCGATGGCGACGCGCTCGCCTTCGCTTGGCGGTTCAGTCGGTGAGGAGGCCTAGTCGGTGGGCTACGGCGGCGGCCTCGACGCGGTTGGCCACCTCGAGCTTGGCGATGATGCGGGAGACGTGGACGCTTGCTGTTTTCGGGGAGATGTAGAGGCTCTGGGCGATGCGGCTGTTGCTCTGGCCCTGCGCGACCAGGCGCAGCACCTCTCGCTCGCGGGCCGTGAGGAGCACCGGGCCGGCGGCCGGGGACGGGGCGGTGCCCGACGCGCGGACACCCAGGCGGCGGGCCAAGGTGTCGGCCTCCTCCAGGAGGGGCGCGGCGCCCAGGGTGTGGGCGATCGCGGCGGCCTCGCTCAAGGACGCGGTGGCGGCCGGGCGGTCGGCGGCTCGGGCCTCGGCCAGGGCGAGCAGGGCACGGGCCAGCTCGTAGCGCTGGCCGTCGGCCCGCCAGGCCTCGACGGCGACGGACCAGCGCTCCTCGCCGCCGTCGAGCAGGGCGGTGAGGGTCGCAGCCTGGGCGCGCTCGGCCGGATAACGCTGGGGCACGGTGAAAGCGACGTCACGGATGGTCTGCTCGAGGTCGTCTATGCCGGCGGCGGCCCGGGCGGCGGCGGTCAGCGCGGACCAGGCGTAGCGCGGGCGCTCTTCGAGCGACGGCTCGGCCGCTACGGCGCGGGCCGCGGCGACGGCGGCAGCCGTGTCGGCCGCCGCCAGGGCCTGCAGGATGCGCAGCTCGAGCAGGCAGAACCGCTCTTCGGCGTGCAGGAACGGCTTGCCCATCAGGCCGAGCGCCCGGCCGATGGTGGCCGCCGCGCCCTCGTGGCCGCGGGCCAGCCGGAGCATGCCGCGCAGCCGCAGCCAGGGCAGC
>JBBWZH010000184.1:0-8841 GCA_039648995.1 Mycobacteriales bacterium | reverse complement strand
CGGCCCGCAGCCTGGCCGGCATGACGAGTTTGTTGGCGGTATCGGTTGATCGACCACCGGCGGTGGCGGCGGCACGGCGGCGGGCCGGCCAGATTGTCCCGTACGCGCTGGCCGGCGTGCTGTTCGTCGCGTACGCGGCGGTCTCGGTGAGCAAGCACCTGCGACTGCGCAGCACCGGCTACGACCTGGGCATCTTCGAGCAGGCGGTGCGGGCGTACGCGGGCGGGCGGGCGCCGGTGGCGGAGCTGAAGGGCGCCGGCTACAACCTGCTCGGCGACCACTTCCACCCGGCGCTGGCCGTGCTGGCACCGGCGTACCGGCTGTTCCCGAGCCCGATCACGCTGCTGGTCGCGCAGGCGCTGCTGCTGGCCGCCTCGGCCATCCCGGTAACCCGGCTGGCGGTCGCCCGGCTCGGGCCGGCCGCCGGCGGCTGCATCGGGCTGGCGTACGGGCTGTCGTGGGGGCTGCAGCAGACGGTCTGGTTCGACTTCCACGAGGTCTGCCTCGCGGTGCCGCTGCTGGCGTTCTCGCTGGAGCGGCTGGCCACCGGGCGCTGGACCGCCGCGGTCGCCTGGGCCGCGCCGCTGGTGCTGGTCAAGGAGGACCTGCCGGCCACGGTGGCCGCGATCGGCGGATACCTGCTGCTGCGGCGGCAGTGGCGGCTCGGCGCGGCGACCGTGGTCGGGGCGGTCGCGGCCGGGCTGCTGATCGTGCTGGTGGCGATCCCGGCCATGAACCCCCAGCACGCCTACGGGTACGCCGATCTGGCCGTGCCGACCGGCGGTGATCCGCTGACCCGGCTGCTGCTGCCCGGCATCAAGGGCTGGACGGTGCTGGCCCTGCTCGCGCCGACCGGCTTCGTCGCGCTGCGGTCCGGGCTGCTGCTGCTCGCGCTGCCGACGCTGCTCTGGCGGTTCTGGTCGACGATCCCCTTCTACTGGGGCACCGGGTTCCACTACAGCGCGGTGCTGATGCCGATCGTGTTCGTGGCCTCCATCGAGGGCCTGACCCGGTTCGCGGCCGAGCCGCCGGCCGGCCGGCCGGGCCGGCTGCTGCCGCCGGCCCCGCTGGTGCCGCCGGCCCTGCTGGCGCGGCTGGCCCGGGTGGTGCCGCCGGCCGCGGCCGCCGCCGCGCTGGTCGTCACGCTGGCGCTGCCACTCGGCGTCCTGGCTACGCCGGCCCGGCTGGTGCCGGACGCCCGCGCGGTCGCCGCCCGCCACCTTCTGGGCATGATCCCGGACGGCGCCTCGGTCGCCGCCAGCAACCGGCTGGCGCCCCAGCTCACCGCGCGCTGCCAGGTCTACCTGTTCCCGAACCAGCCGGACCGGACCACCCGGCCGGACTGGATCGCCACCACCGACCCGCCGAACGACACGTTCGGCCCGCCCGAGCGCACCGCGGAGCGGCTGGTCGAGGCGGCCGGGCGGGACTACCACGTGGTCGGCCGCGGCGCCGGCATCGTCATCCTGCGCCGCGGCCCCTGACCCAGCCGGCCGGCGGCGGCCGGATCACCGGCGGCGGCCGGATCAGCCGCCGGCGCCGCCGGTGAAGTGCCAGCTGGCCAGGTGCAGGCTCGGCACCACGAAGTTGCCGCTGGTCCAGCGTTCCGGGTGCGACAGCGCCACCGAGCCGACGCCGCGCACCGCGCCCGGGCCGAGTGCGTCCACAAAGGACTGCGTGAACCGCAGGTTGCGCACCGGCCGGACCACCTTGCCGTCCTCGACCAGCCAGACCCCGTTGCGGGTGAGCCCGGTGACCACCGTGGTCCGCGGGTCCAGGATGCGGGTGTACCAGAAGTCGCTCACCCACAGCCCGCGCCGCATCCGGCCGGCCAGCTCGGCCGCGGTGCCGCCGTCGCCGGTGGCCAGCCGCACGTCGGTCGGGATCGGCCCCCACGGCTCATTGCCCAGCACGGCGTGCCCGGTGCTGACCGTGCCGGCCGCCGCCGCGGTCCGCCGGTCGTGCAGCACGCCGCTGGTCACGCCGTGCACGACCAGGTCCAGCCGGCCGCGCGGGGTGCCGTCCGCGTCGTACGGCAGCGAGGTGGACTCGGCGTCGGTGGCGTCGTCCCACAGGTCGATCGCCGGGTCGAACTGGGTCTCGCCGAGCTGGACGAACGAGCGGCCCTCGGCCACCGCGCGGCCGTTGAAGCCGTAGATGCCGAGGAACTGCAGCATGTTCATCACGCACGGCGGCTCCAGCACCACCTCGTAGTCGCCCGGCTCCAGGTCACCCGGGCCGGCCGCGCCGCGGGCGGCCGTGGCGGCCACCTCACCGGCCTCGGCGCCGGACAGGTCGGCCAGCCGAACCGCGACCTTCCGGGCCACCCCGTCCGAGGTGCCGGTACGGGCGATGCCGTCGACGGTGGCCGCGGTGCACTGGCCGGTCAGCCGCTGCCCCGCGGTGTTCGCGTACGCGGCCCGGTCGCTGCTGGTGGCGACGTGACCGGCCGTCTCCAGCCCGCCGGCCGCGGCGATGAACTCGCGGACCACGGCGGCCCGCTGGTCCGGCGTGGTGGCCGCGGTGGCCGCGTCCCAGTTGCCTCCGCCGGCCACGGCGGCCGGGCCGGCCAGGCCGGGGAAGGCCGGGTCCGGCGGGCGGTGCCGGGCGGCGTCCATTGTGGAATCCACCAGCGCGGCCAGCGCCGCCGGGTCGAGCCGGTTGGTGTTCGCGGTCGCCCAGTGGCCGTCGGCGGCCACCCGCAGCCGCACCCGCAGGTCGTCCTCGGCCACGTTCTGGTGCACGAACGACGAAGCGAACCGGGTCAGCCCCTCGCTGTGCGCGATGACATGCACCTCCGCCTCGGCGCCGGGGGCCCGGGCGGCCACCAGTTCCAGCACCTGGTCGGCGATCGCGGCCGGCCGTGCCGGGTCTGTGGCGCTCACCCGCGCACCCCGATCCGGACGCCGCGGAACCGGGCCGGCACCGATGGGTGGCCGGTATGGCCGACCTGCCCGGGCTGGCCCTTGCCGCAGTTCGGGGTGCCCCAGAAAGTCCACTCGGGACGGCCGCCGAGCATGTCCATCGACCCCCAGAACTTCGGGCTGATCCCGGTGTACGTGGGGTTGCGCAGCATCCGCCCGCGCTTGCCGTTCTTGATCTCCCAGCCGATCTCGGTGCCGAACTGGAAGTTCAGCCGCCGGTCGTCGATCGACCAGGACCGGTTGGTCTCCATGAAGACCCCGTCGTCGGTGGCCGCGATGATCTCGTCCAGCGAGTGCGGGCCGGGCAGCAGGCCGACGTTGGTCATCCGCACCATCGGCAGCCGGGCGTAGCCGTCGGCGCGCATCATCCCGCCGCACGGCACCCCGGCTATCGCGGCCGAGTCGCGGCCGGACAGCACGCCCATCCAGATGCCGTCGCGGACGATGTCCACCGACCGGGCCGGGGTGCCCTCGTCGTCGAAGCCGAACGAGCCGAGCGCGCCGGGCAGGGTGGCGTCCGCGGTGATCGTCATCAGCTCGGAGCCGAACCGCAGCCGGCCGAGCTTGGCCAGGTCCAGCCAGGACGTGCCGGCGAACGCGGCCTCCCAGCCGAGGATCCGGTCCAGCTCGACGGCGTGCCCGACCGACTCGTGGATCTGCAGCGCCAGCTGCTCGCTGCCGAGGATCAAGTCGGTCTCACCGGCCGGGCACTCCGGCGCGGTGAGCAGCGCGATCGCCTCCTCGGCGATGCGGCCGGCGTTGCCGGGCAGGTCCAGTTCGCGCACCTGCTCCCAGCCGCGGGTGCCGTACTGGCCGCGGGCGGCCGGGTAGCTGCGCCGCTGGGTCTGCCGGTCGCCGATCGCGGTGGCGCCCATGCCGGCGCCGCACTCGCGGATGTGCTGGTCGATCCGGTGCCCCTGGCTGGAGACCAGCCACTTGCGGGTGTCCCAGATCTGGTAGGACGCCTCGGCCAGCGGCACCCCGGCGGCCTTCATCGTGCCGGTCACCCCGACCAGCAGGTCGGCCTTCTCGCCCAGCGGCACGGAGAGCGGATCCTCCCGGCACTCGCTGGCCCAGCTGCCCTGGCCGACCGTGACGTCGGCCAGGTCGACGGCCGGGCCGGGCACGGTCGCGGACGCCCGGGCGATGGCGGCCGCGGTCTGGCCGGCCTGCCGGGCAGCCAGCGGGGACGGGTCGGGCACCGCGGCGAAACCCCAGGACGAGCCGATCAGCGCGCGCACCCCGACGCCGACCGACTCACGCTGGAGAAGGTCTTCCACGTCGCCGTTGCGCGCGCTCATCGACTCGTACCGGCTCTGCATCGCCCGCGCGTCGGCATATCGCGCGCCGGCGACCAGGGCACCTTCGACCGCTGCCGCTGCGAGATCAAACACCCCGGTGACCTTACGCCAACCGCATCAGCCGGGCCGCGCCTCCCGCCGACCGCCCGGTCAGCCCCGCCGCCGGATCTTGCTGCCCAACCAGACCAGCGGGTCGTACTTCCGGTCCACCACCCGCTCCTTGAGCGGGATCAGCGCGTTGTCGGTGATCTTGATGTGCTCCGGGCAGACCTCGGAGCAGCACTTGGTGATGTTGCAGTAACCCAGGCCGTGGTCCTCCTGGGCTTCCCGGCGGCGGTCGTCGCGGTCGTCCAGCGGGTGCATCTCCAGCTCGGCCACCCGCATCAGGTACCGCGGCCCGGCGAACACGGCCTTGTTCTCGTCGTGATCGCGCACGACGTGGCAGGTGTTCTGGCACAGGAAGCACTCGATGCACTTGCGGAACTCCTGCGAGCGCTCCACGTCCACCTGCTGCATCCGGTAGTCGCCCGGGGCCACCCCCACCGGCGGCGCGAACGCCGGCACCTCGCGCGCCTTGACGTAGTTGAACGACACGTCGGTGACCAGGTCGCGGATCACCGGGAAGGTACGCATCGGGGTGACCGTGACGGTCTCGTCCGCGGCGAACGTGGACATCCGGGTCATGCACAGCAGCCGCGGCATGCCGTTGATCTCGGCCGAGCAGGAGCCGCACTTGCCTGCCTTGCAGTTCCACCGGACGGCGAGGTCGGACGCCTGGGTGGCCTGCAGGCGGTGGATGATGTCGAGCACCACCTCGCCGTCGTTCACCGCCACCCGGAAGTCCCGCAGTTCGCCGCCCTCAGAGTCGCCGCGCCAGACCCGGAAGTGCGCGTCGTAGGCCATCGGGATCAGGCTTCCTTTCCGTCGGCGTCGGCCGGCAGTTCGGCGTCGGTGGGCGCGCCCGGCAGCCGCTCGAGCTCCTCGCCGGTCATGTACTTCGACAGCTCCGACCACTCGAACTCGGTCAGCAGCTCCAGCGGCAGCTCCGGCAGCGGCTGCCGGACCACGCTGACCGTGTCGCCGTCCAGCGCGCAGACCAGGTTGACCTTGCGCCAGTCCGGGTCCATCGCCGGGTAGTCGTCGCGGGTGTGCCCGCCGCGCGACTCGGTGCGCAGCAGCGCCGCCTGCGCCACGCATTCGGCCACCACCAGCATGTTGCGCAGGTCGAGCGCGAGGTGCCAGCCCGGGTTGAACTGCCGGTGCCCCTCCACGCTGACCTTGGCCACCCGGCCGCGCAGCTCGGCCAGCTTGTGGCGCGCCTGCTCCAGCTCGTCGGCGCGGCGGATGATGCCGACGAGGTCGTTCATCGTCTGCTGCAGCTCGGTGTGGATGGAGTACGGGTTCTCCCCGCCCTCGGTGTGGAACGGGGCGAGCGCGTCGTTCTCCGCCCGGGTCAGGTCACTGTCCGAAATGGACGGCCGGCCACCGGCCACAGTGTCCACATAGGACGCGGCGCCGTCGCCGGCGCGCTTGCCGAAGACCAGCAGGTCCGACAGCGAGTTGCCGCCGAGCCGGTTCGACCCGTGCATGCCGCCGGCCACCTCGCCGGCGGCGAACAGCCCGGGCACCCGGGTCTCCTGGGTGTCCGGGTCGACCTCGACGCCGCCCATCATGTAGTGGCAGGTCGGGCCGACCTCCATCGGCTCCTTGGTGATGTCCACATTGGCCAGCTCCATGAACTGGTGGTACATCGACGGAAGCTTGCGCCGGATCACGTCGGCCGGCAGCCGGCGGGACACGTCCAGGTAGACGCCGCCGTGCGGGGAACCGCGGCCCTCCTTGACCTCGCTGTTGATCGCCCGGGCCACCTCGTCGCGGGGCAGCAGCTCCGGCGGCCGGCGGTTGTTGTCCGGGTCGTCGTACCAGCCGTCCGCCTCCTTCTCGGAGGTGGCGTACTTGTCCTTGAAGACCTCGGGGATGTAGTCGAACATGAACCGCTTGTCCTCGGAGTTGGTCAGCACACCGCCGTCGCCGCGCACCGACTCGGTGACCAGCAGGCCCTTCACCGACAGCGGCCAGACCATGCCGGTCGGGTGGAACTGGATGAACTCCATGTTCACCGCGGTGCCGCCGGCGCGCAGCGCGAGCGCCTCGCCGTCACCGGTGTACTCCCACGAGTTGCTGGTGACCTTCCAGGACTTGCCGATGCCGCCGGTGGCCAGGATCACCGCGGGCGCGGAGAAGACCACGAACGTGCCGGACTCGCGCCAGTACCCGAACGCGCCGGCCACCGGGCCACTGCCGCCCCCGTCGCGCAGCAGGTCGGTGACCGTGCACTCCTGGAACACCCGCAGCATCGACTCGTAGTCGCCGGTCGCCGCGAAATCCTCCTGCTGCAGCGACACGATCTTCTGCTGCAGCGTGCGGATCAGTTCCAGCCCGGTGCGGTCGCCGACGTGCGCCAGCCGCGGGTACTCGTGCCCGCCGAAGTTGCGCTGGCTGATCTTGCCGTCCTTGGTGCGGTCGAACAGCGCGCCGTAGGTCTCCAGCTCCCAGACCCGCTGCGGCGCCTCCTTGGCGTGCAGTTCGGCCATCCGGTAGTGGTTGAGGAACTTGCCGCCGCGCATGGTGTCCCGGAAGTGCACCTGCCAGTTGTCCCGGCTGTTCACGTTTCCCATGGACGCGGCGATGCCGCCTTCGGCCATCACCGTGTGCGCCTTGCCGAACAGGGACTTGCAGATCACCGCGGTCCGCTTGCCGGCCTCCCGGGCCGCGATCGCCGCGCGCAGCCCGGCCCCGCCGGCGCCGATCACGACGACGTCGTACTCGTGCCGCTCGAATTCAGTCATGGGGGCGCACCTTCTAGAAGAACCGCAGGTCGGAGATCGCCCCGCTGGACACCAGCAGGACGTAGAAGTCGGCGAGCAGCACCGTGAACAGGGAAACCCAGGCCAGCAGCATGTGCTGCGCGTTCAGCTTGGACACCTGCTGCCAGAACCAGTACCGCACCGGGTGCTTGGAGAAGTGGTTCAGCCGGCCGCCGACGATGCTGCGGCAGGAGTGGCAGGACAGCGTGTAGGCCCAGATGAACACCACGTTGACCAGCAGGATCAGCGTGCCCAGACCCATCCCGATGCCGCCGTCCGGGTCGTGGAAGGCCAGCACCACGTCGTACGTGAGGATGCCGGCGACGACGATCGCGGCGTAGAAGAAGTACCGGTGCACGTTCTGGAAGATCAGCGGGAACCGCGTCTCGCCGGTGTACTTCGTGTGCGGCTCGGCCACCGCGCAGGCCGGCGGCGACAGCCAGAACGCCCGGTAGTACGCCTTCCGGTAGTAGTAGCAGGTGAGCCGGAAGCCGGCCGGGAAGATCAGGATGATGAACGCCGGCGACAGCCAGGTCGGCAGCGACGGCACGAACGTCGGGAAGCCGGCGTTGGAGTCGCCGACGCAGCTGTCCGACAGGCACGGCGAGTAGAACGGCGCCAGGTAGCGGTAGTCCGACACGTAGTACCAGCGGCTGGTGAAGATGCGGAACGTGCCGTAGGCGATGAAGAACAGCAGCCCGGCCGCGGTCAGCGCGGGCGGCACCCACCACCGGTCGGTACGCAGCGTCCGGCCGGCGAGCCGGGCCCGGCCGCCGCCGCCCGGCGGGGCGCCCGCGCTGCCGCCCTGATCGGTGTTCAACGTGCCGGTGGCCATGACATCTCCGGTTCTGCCTGTTCGGGAAGGGCTGTTCGGGACGGCGGTGTGGTGACCGGTCAGCCGGACGGGGCGGGATAGCTGCCCAGGTCGTCGGAGTCGCCATCGGCCCAGAACGCCGGATCGTAGTCGTTACCGGCCACCGGTGCCGACGCGGGTGCCGCCGGCTCGCCCGCGAGCGCGGAGCGCAGCAGGTCGAGGTCGACCGCGACCCTGGCCACGTCCTCGCGCAGCCGGCGCAGGTCGAGACACTCGTGGTAGCTGCCGCCCAGCGCCGTGGCCGCAGCCTGCAGCGCATCCAGCGCGTGCCCGGCCGCGGCCAGGTCGTCGTGGACGGACATCAGGTCACCTCCGCGCGGAGCGGCGGCGTCGCGCGCCCCGCGCTTAGAGATCCTGTCCCTCTCCGTTCCCCGAGGCAAAGTGTCGTCCAGCACATGGTCGACCCCGGGGGCAACCGCCGTGCGGCCCAGTCCCCGAGGTTCAGTTGTGGTCGGCGCCGATCGTCGCCTCGACCGCGCGGCGGGTCTGGTGCTGCACCGCCGGGTCGTGCAGCCAGTCTTGATAGGCGTGCAGCTTGTCCGGGTCGGCCTCGATCTGGTCGATCGGCAGCGGCCGCCCGTCGCCGCCGAGGAAGTTCGCGTCGTGCTTGACCGGGCCGTATTCGCCGTACTGGGTCTGCGAGTACTTGTCGATGTACTGGTGCGGGTCGCCGGTGTACGTCACCGTGTGACCGTTCTGCTGCACCTGGACCGGCTCGATCTGGCCCGGCTGCGCGGTCAGCCCGTTCGCGCTGTCCTGGTAGATCTGCGGCGAGCTGTTGTAGTGGTCGGCCTGCAGCACGTCCCGCTGGTGGTGTAGACCATCCAGCGCGCCCTGCACGTTCTGCTGGTCGCCGGCGTACGCCTGGTGGATCA
>JBBWZH010000139.1:0-8737 GCA_039648995.1 Mycobacteriales bacterium | reverse complement strand
TGACCGCGCCGCCGACGGTCTCCGAGTGACCGGACCGGTCAGTGCGGACCAGGTGATGGACGAACTGCTGCTGAGGGAGCTGACTCCAGCGGTGATCGGCGTCCTCGTGCGTCGCGGAGTTGACTTCGCGACGGCCGAGGACGCCGTGCAGGAAGCACTCATCCAGGCCGCGCTGACCTGGCCGGACCGGCAGCCCGCCGACCCGAAGGGCTGGCTGGTCACGGTTGCCTGGCGCAAGTTCCTCGACGCCCGCCGCTCCGAGGTCTCGCGTCGCGCCCGGGAGCAGCGGATCGAGGCCGAGCCGCCGCCCGGACCGACCGAGACAACAGACGACACGTTGCAGCTCTTCTTCCTGTGCGCCCATCCGTCGCTGACCCCGGCGTCCGCAGTGGCCCTCACGCTACGCGCCGTCGGTGGCTTGACCACCCGGCAAATCGCCCAGGCCTACCTCGTGCCGGAAGCGACAATGGCGCAGCGGATCAGCCGGGCCAAACGCGCGGTCGGTGACGTGCGATTCGAGGAGCCAGGCGACATGGCGACGGTGCTACGGGTGCTCTACCTGGTCTTCAACGAGGGCTACACCGGCGACGTCGACCTGGCAGCCGAGGCGATCCGGCTCACCCGGCAGGTGGCGTCGATGACCGATGACGAGGAGACCGCGGGGCTGCTGGCGTTGATGCTGCTGCACCACGCTCGGCGACCGGCGCGGACCCGGCGCGACGGCAGCCTGGTCCCCCTGACCGAGCAGGACCGCTCCCGCTGGAACACCTCGCTCATCGCCGAGGGCGTCGCCATCCTGCAGACCGCGCTGGGTCGCGACCGACTCGGTGAGTTCCAAGCACAGGCCGCTATCGCCGCCCTGCACGCCGACGCGCCGCGCGCCGAGGAGACCGACTGGGCGCAGATCGTCGGCTGGTACGACGAGCTGCTCCGGCTCACCGAGAGCCCGGTCGTGCAGCTCAACCGGGCCGTCGCGATCGGCGAGGCCGATGGCCCCGTGGCCGGCCTCGCGGCCTTGGCCACGGTCGACCCTGGCCTGCCTCGCCACACCGCCGCCTCGGCGTACCTCCACGAGAAGGCGGGCGACCTTCGGACCGCGGCGCGGTTGTACGCCGACGCCGCCCGGTCCGCCCCCAACCTCGCCGAACGTCACCACCTCACCCGGCAGGCAGCGCGGATCAGTCAAGCGCTGCGTGGGTGAGCCTGTTGGTCAACCACTCCCGCAAGGCGAACCCCGGTCAGCCCGCGCTCCGCGCGGCGCCGGTCGGCCCGCTCGCTCGCCGCGTGGAAACCGAACATCACCACGAGGGCCAAGCTTCGCATCCGAGGTCTGCTCACGCCGGTTCGATGGACCCACCACCAGAGACGGCACCCTTGGCGGGTCGCTGCAGGAATGTTCAAGGTCCTGCTGCCGGCCACCAGCTCGGTGACCTTCCGGGCCTGGGAAGTCAACCCACGCCCGGTGCCCGGCTCGAGCGGATCGACACGCCACCGCCGGTTTCCGATCGGCCACCACTCGCATGGGTACCCCAAGGACGGTCGACCTGGGCAGGTCGACAACCGAACCGACGGGAGAGGGAACCATGATCAGTGCACTACCCGTCCCCGCTCGTGACGTTGCACTGCTCATCGTGCGGATCGTGCTGGGCGTCATCCTCATCGCGCACGGTGCGCAGAAGTTCTTCTCCTACGGCATCGGCGGCACCGCGGCGTCGTTCGCCCAGATGGGGATTCCGCTGCCGACCGTCTCGGCGGTCGTCGCGGCCGTGATCGAGCTGGTCGGCGGGGCGTTGCTAATCGTGGGCCTCGCGACGGCCGTGGCGGGCCTGCTCGTCGTCCTCGACATGCTCGGCGCGGCCCTGTTCGTGCACGCAACCCACGGCATTTTCGCGGCCGACGAGGGCTGGGAGCTCGTGGGCGCGATCGGCGCCGCGGCGTTGGCCCTGGCGGCCGTCGGCCCCGGCCGCTTCAGCATCGACCACGCCGTCGGGGCGCGCCGGCCCACAGCCGTGACCCGCTGACTCTCACCAGGTCGCCCCCGTTCGCGGCGGCTGCCGGGTGGCGAGGGGTTCATGGATACGGCCAAGGGTTCTCCGACACCCGTCCAGGCCGACGGCTGCTGCCCTTCGGCCCGCCGCGGCAGGACAGTCTCCCCGCACGCTGCGCGCCGTGGGTTCGTCACCGCGGCGGACCCGGACGGGAGCCCGCTCCGATCCCCCGCATCGTCCTGCGCCCACCGCGTCGACGATGCCGCTCGCTTCTACACCGTCGCCGTGGTGAGCTTGCTGGTGTCCTGCCTGCTAGGGACGCTCGACGACCAGCTTCGGCACCTGCCCACCCAGGCCGGCGTCCGCCGGACCCTCTGATCCGAGGAAGGACGATCCGACCATGAGGTCCGAACCGCGCACGGATCCGGATGCACCGGTCCTGGTGCTGGGCGCGACCGGAGGACAGGGCGGTGCGGTCCTACGGGCCCTGCGGGAACGCGGCCGCAAGGTGCGCGCACTGGTGCGGGATCCGACGGCCCCTTCGGCACGCCGGCTCGCCGCGGAGGGCATCGGACTGGCCGCCGGCGGGTTCACCGACCGCGACGCGCTGACCGCGGCGATGAACGGCGTCGTCGCGGCGTTCGCGCTGACCACCCCGTTCGAGGCCGGCGTGAACGCCGAACTGGTGCAGGGCCGGGCGATCCTCGGTGCCGCTGCCGACGCCGGCCTGCCGCACCTGGTGTTCGCGTCGGTGGCGGGGGCGACGTCGGGCTCCGGGGTGCCGCACTTCGAGAGCAAGGCCGTCGTCGAGCGCGAGCTCGCCGGCGGAGACCTGCCGTACACGGTCGTTGCGCCCACCTACTTCTACGACAACGCCCTCGGCGGCGAGCGGGAGATCCTGGACGGCGTCCTGGCCCTGCCCCTTCCACCCGACCACCCGCTGCAGCAGCTCGACCGGGACGACCTCGGCCGGTTCGTCGCCGAGGTCCTCGACGCACCGGCCCGGTACACCGCACAGCGGATCGAGCTGGCCGGTGACGATCCGACCCCGCAGCAGATGGCGTCCGCGCTCGCCGCCGCGTCGAACCGGCCCGTGCGGCACGAGGAGGTGCCGATGGCCGCGGTCCGCCGGGGCAGCGCGGACATGGCCGCGATGTGGGAGTTCCTGCGCGGCGACGGCTACCAGGTCGACATCGCGGCCCTGCACCGCGATCACCCGGAGATCGGGTGGACCTCGTTCGCCAGCTGGGCCGATCGCACGTTCGCCGGAGGTGGCAGCTGATGGAGCTGTTCCCGCCGATCCCGTACGCGGGTTCCCTCCCTGTCGGTCGGCCGGCGGCCCCGGGGCCGGCTGGGCGGAAGCTGTGGTGTCCGCAGGCGCCGGCCTCCCGACCAGACACGGGGCCGGCTCGGCGACTGGTTCGACGGCCTGCTGAATAGGGTGGCCGCCGGTCAAGAGCTGGTGCGGCCTTGACGGATTCGCGGTGAGGCAGGAATCAGCTGGAGGCTCGGTACCGCGTCGAGGGATGCTGGGGATCGGTGATCCCGTCGATGCAGGCATAGCGGTCGATGTCCCAGCCGGCTCGAGAGGCGCCTGCCCGGTAGGCGCCCTCGTAGAAGTCGAGCACCGCGGCCCGGCGCTCCGGTGCGGCGCGGACGTCGGCGTAGGGCAGGACGGCGAGGTGGCTGCCGCCCCGCTCGAGCCAATGGGCGCCGGCCGGCAGCGGTGCGTCGGCCACCCCCGCGGGCTCGGGTGAGGTGTAGGAGTAGAACGCCGGCTCCGGGTAGGTCGGGTCGCCGAACCAGAACCCGGAGCTGATCACCTCGCGCGAGTAGGCCTCGCGGGTCACCGGGTCATTGGATGACGGCTGGTCTACCGCGGTGTCGGCGAAGCGGGTCAGGGCGATGTCGAAGGTGTGCCAGAAGTGGTGCACCGGGCTCGTCTTGCCGGAGTACCGGCCGGCGAACTCCTCCAGCACCAGGTTCACCTGGCTGAGCACCTGCCAATACCGCGTGACCGCCACCGGGTCATAGGTGGCGTGCTCGGTGTCCGCGGCGAACGCGCGGTCCGCGTCGGGGAGGTCGAACGGGCGGGCACGGGAGATGTCGACCGAGTCGACGCCGATGGCGCGTAGGGCGTGCACGACCTCCGCGTGGAAGGTCGCGACCGAGTGCCCGGGGATCGGGAACGACACGGACCGGCCGTCGATCGCGTTGACCTCGAGTTGGTGCGCGACGAAGTCGAAGTCGATGGCGAAGGTCGGGTGCAGTCCCATCGGCCTGGTGGTGATGCCCCGGCCGGTGAGGTGGAACGGCACGTTCCACCAGTGGTTGCGCCGCGGGCTCCCGGCGAGGCGGACCTTCCCGACCACCTGGGCGAAGCGGTGCAGGGTGGCGATCGTGTCCGACCAGCCCGCGTACGGAATCGGCGGGAACAGCTCCATCAGTTGGTACCTCCGCTGAGCGATTGCCCGGCCTACCAGCACCAGCCCGATGGCACCGGCGGCGATGGCGAGCCCGCGCACGGCGCTGACTCGGCCAGGGCGGCGACGAGGAACCGCGGCACGGCCAGCCCCGCCCCGCGGCCAGAGGCCACGCTACGCAGACGCAGCCCGTCGCATCAGGGTGAACCGCCCCGCTCGGCGCCACGGACGCCCTGGCGTGGGGACTCGTCGACGCGATCGGCCAGCAGGCGTAGGCGTCCGGAGCCACCGCATGTACAGCTTCCCGCTGTGGCTATTTACATGAGCACGGATCTTCAAGGTTGGACCTCAGGCGCATGGTCGGGGTTCGGTCGCATCCCGTTCGGGTTGGGGTGGGGTCGGGACAGGATGATCTGAGCGACCCCGACGACGAGGACGGCGATGGTCAGCAGCCGTTCAGCGGCGGGCAATGGCCGGAAGTAGCCGTAGACCTGGGTGGCCACGGCGAACAGCTGGGCGCCGAGTGGCAGCACGATCGCGGGCCAACCGGTGATCTCCCGCGACGGACGGGGCAGCGACGGCAGCCGGGTGGCGCCGACCGCGAACGCGAGCGCGCCCGCGCTCCAGAGGAAGTCGTAGGGTCCGTTGTGGGCCACGACGTCGGCCGCGGTGAGGCTGTATGCGGTGTCGGCGACGGTCGGACAGACCAGCCCCACGCCCACCCACGGCCAGCTCCCCCCCAGACGCCAGGACAGCAGCGGGAGGCTGCCGAGGAGCGCGCCGAGCAACAGCACGTCGCCGAGGGGGTAGGCGACGGTGACGATCTTTCCCAGCGGATCGATCGGAGCGTTCGCCAGCACCGGCTCGATGAGCAGCAGCACGCCTGGGGTCGCCACGACGAGGACCAGGACAAAGCCGTCGAGCCACCGGCTCCACGGGACGTCGAGCGCCCGGGCCCGGATCATGAGCACGAGGCCCGCCATGAACAGCGGATACGTGCTCAGGTAGAGAGCGTCGGTGGGGTTCGGGGAGGGCACGTCGCCACCGCCGGAGTACAGCGCATCCCAGGTGATCTCGGCGAGGCCGAACAGCAGCAGCGCCGCGGCGAAGCACCACCACGCCGCCCGGGACGGACCCGCACGCCGGCGACGCGCACCCCACGCGCAGATCGCGCTCGAGGCCAGGATGAGCCCTGCCTGGAGCCAGTCGTCGACGACCGGCAGATCCGAAGGGTGGTCGCCGCCGGAGAGCTGGTGGACGGCCTCCACGACCAGCCCGATCAGCAGCACCACGGCAAGGACCCACCGCGGACCCGTCCCGCCGCTTCGCTCGCGGAGCCGCACGAGCCAGCGTGGGTGCGACACAGGTCCGCCTCCGATACCTGAGGGGTCTGGCTCTCCCCCGCCCCAGGACCTTCCACGCCGAGTGCAGTGCGGTTTACGGTGGCAGTCGTGTCGATCGCTGTGGATGAGCTGGCCAAGCAACTCTACGTCGACCCGGGCGACGTCCGCGTCATTCCCGCCACACTCACGGACGAACCGATGTGGGCCGAGCGGGCTCCCGCAGCCCGTCGAGCCCGGCCCGCGACCGCGTGATGGCTTTCTGATGCTTTTCCGACCCCGAACATGACGAAGGCCCTGGTCTCAGATGCGCGGTTAAGCGGCTGACCAGGGCCTTCGGCAAGTGGGCGATACTGGGATCGAACCAGTGACCTCTTCGGTGTGAACGAAGCGCTCTCCCGCTGAGCTAATCGCCCGGGAACGAGAGAACTGTACCTGACGGGACGGCGGGGTCGGCTGTCCGGGGGCCGGGTCGGGGTGGTGGGGGAGCGGTGAGGGGGATTTGCCCGGCCTGTCCCGACCCGTCCGGCGAACATCGAGTGGGTATCGGGAACTGACGTATGCGGTCCGCGCCGAGGGGGTATCACCAGTACAGGACGTTGGCCGGAGGCGAGCCGTGAGCGTGCGGGGAGTCGCCGGCGGATCATCTAGGGCGCGGGACGCGGGGGTGTCCCGCTGAGCAGGCCAGGAGACCCGATGGGATCGATGCACCCGACGACCGTCGAAGTGGAAACCTCCCTACAACTTGTCGCTCCCGACGCCGTGACGCTTCCGGTCCGCTCCAGTCTGAGGTACGACCCGGCCGATCCGTACGCGGTACACGTCCTGTTCCACCCTGACGGGGTGACCGTCGACCCGGTCGGGTGGTCTTTCGCGCGGGACCTGCTGGTGGCGGGGTTGAGCGAGGCGACGGGCATCGGGGACGTGCGGGTGTGGCCGTGGACGACGCCGCGGGGTGACCTGGTGGCGCTGGCGCTGTCGTCGCCGGACGGGAACGCGCTGTTCGAGGTGTCCCGCAGCGTGCTGGTGCGGTTCCTGCGCCGCACCTTCGCGGTGGTGCCGCGCGGCGAGGAGAGCCAGTACCTCGACGTGGACGCCGCGATCGCCCGACTGCTGGGCCAGGTCAGCGAGCCGAGCGAGCAGCCCGACCAGACGGACTGAGCCGATCCAGCGTACGAGGCCGTGGCGGTCAGGCGCCGCGGCCTCGTTGCGCGCTCACGGCTCGACCGCCACCCCGAACTCGGCGGCCAGCCGGTCCCGACCGGTGTCGGTGACGCGCAGGCCGCGCTGGCCGGCGGCGCGGTGCACCAGCCAGCCGCCGTCCAGCAGCCGGCCGCAGATCGCCGCGCCCAGCGCGCCGGCCAGGTGCGGGCGGCGCTCGGTGACGTCCAGGCACGGCCGCGCGAACGACCGGCGGCGGGCCCGCGCGGCGGTCACGTCCACGCCCAGCCCCACCAGGTACAGCTCGCCCGCCGCGGTCAGCTCGTAGCCGTCCGGCCCGACCCGCAGCGCGCCGCGGGCGGTGAGCGCGTCGTGGATGCCGACGCCGACCCGGCCGGCTAGGTGGTCGTAGCAGGTGCGGGCGCCCGACATGGCCAGGATGGCCCGGGACTGGCGCAGCGACTTCACCGGTCGCGGCGGGCTGACCAGCGCCAGCGCCTCCAGCACCTGCGCCACCTCGGGGGACGCCAGGCGGTAGTACCGGTGCCGGCCGGTCGCGACGGTGGTGACCAGGCCGCCGTCGCGCAGCCGGGCCAGGTGCTCGCTGGCGGTGGCGGGGGAGACCCCGGCCAGCCGGGCCAGTTCGCCGGCCGCGAGGGCCTTGCCGGCCATCAGCGCCTCCAACATGGTGGCCCGGGCCGGCTCGCCGATCAGCCGCGCGGCGGCGGCCACGTCGGCGTCGCCGGCGGCCGGCACCGGTACGGCGGCGGCCGGCGTACCAGCCGGTTCGGTCGCGAGCAGGTTCGTCATGCCGACCACGCTAGCGCCGGCACGTTTCGGCCGGCACCGAAGCGACCGGGCCCTACCGTGTCCGCCGTGACCCGATACCTGAACGAGGAACCCGACGGTGACGACGGCGCGCCGGACACCGACGACCGCGACGTCACCGCGCTGATCCCGGCGGCCGTGGACGAGGTGCTGGCCGCCGCCGAGTCCTGGCTCGGCTGGGACGGCCGGCCGGTGTACTCGGACGGCAACGCCTGGACCCCCCACAAGTGCCTGCGTCGGGTCACCGACCACCTGCTGGACCACCTGGCGGAGCTGGAGTGTCGGCTGGCCGGCCAGCCCACCGTGCCGGACCGCTGGCACGGCCGCCGCCTCACCCTCGACTCCGACTGGGCCCGTTTCACCGAGGCCGACCTCGACGAGGCGACCAGCCGGCTGACCAGGCTGGCGGCCTGCTACCGGGTCCGGCTCGGCACCCTCGATCCGGCGGCCCTGGACGCGCCTGGCGACAGCGGCGCGTGGACCGTGCGGCAAATCGTCCATCACGTGTCGAACGTCGTGTACTACGCGCACCAGCTCGACCGTTCCTGACCCGCGCGGGCCGGCCGCCGTAGGCTGTCGCGGTGATGCGCTTCGCGATCCGGGTACGGCGCACCGCGCTGCTGGCCGTACCTCTGCTGCTGGCCGCCGCGCTGGCCGGTTGTGACTCGGCCGCCAGCACCCCGAAGCAGCACGCCGCGGCCAGCCGCACCGCCTCCCCGTCGCCGACGGGGCCGCCCACCATCGCCGTCGACTTCGCCGGCGACATCCATTTCGAGGACCGGACGCTGGCGCTGCTCAACGCCAACCCGGCCACCGCGCTCGGCCCGATCTCCACCGAGCTGTCCGGCGCGGACCTGTCGATCGTCAACCTCGAGACCTCGGTCACCACCCGCGGCACGCCGCAGCCGAAGGAGTTCCACTTCCGCGCCCCGCCGGCCGCCTACCAGGCGCTCAAGGCGGCCGGCGTGGACGTGGTCACGGTCGCCAACAACCACTC
>JBBWZH010000126.1:0-6275 GCA_039648995.1 Mycobacteriales bacterium | reverse complement strand
AGCCAGCCACACCCAGTGCGAGGAGACCCGGTTCAGCTCCATCAGCAGCACGCGCAGCGTGGTGGCGCGCTCCGGCGCGGTGATGCCGAGCAGCTTCTCCACCGCGAGGCAGTACGCGGTCTCGTTGAAGATCGGGGCGAGGTAGTCCATCCGGGTCACGAACGTGGTGCCCTGCGTCCATGTGCGGTACTCGGTGTTCTTCTCGATCCCGGTGTGCAGGTAGCCGATGACCAGCCGGGTCTGGGTGACCGTCTCGCCTTCCAGTTCCAGCACCAGCCGCAGCACCCCGTGCGTGGACGGATGCTGCGGCCCCATGTTCAGGACCAGCCGCTCCTCGCTGATCGGGTCACCGCTCGCGAGCAGGCTCTCCCAATCGCCACCGGTGACCGTGTACACGGGGCCCTCGGTGGTCTCCCGGGTGGAGGCGTACGGGTCGTCTGTGGTCGTCACGAGGCGGCCTCCGGAGTGAGCATCGCAGGTGCCCCCTGGGGCGCCGCGGAGCGGAGCGCAGGAGACCGCCGGACCAGCACCGTCATGAGTAGGCCCTCCGCTGCTCGGGCGGGGGGATCTCGGCGCCCTTGTACTCGACGGGTACGCCGCCGAGCGGGTAGTCCTTCCGCTGCGGGTGGCCGTCCCAGTCGTCGGGCATCAGGATCCGGGTCAGCCCGGGGTGGCCGTCGTAGACGATGCCGAACATGTCCCAGGTCTCCCGCTCCTGCCAGTCGGCGGTCGGGTAGACGCTGGTCACCGACGGCACGTGCGGGTCCTCTGTGGACACCGACACCTCCAGCCGGAGCCGCCGCCGGTAGGTCATCGAGGTGAGGTGGTAGACCGAGTGCAGCCGGTCCGGCGTGCCGAGATAGTCCACTCCGGACACGCTGGAGCACAGCTCGAAGCGCAGAGCGTGGTCGTCGCGGAGCGTCCGGCACAGCGGGAGCAGGTGCTCCCGGCGGACGTGGTAGGTCAGCTCGCCGCGGTCCACGACCACCTTGGTGATCACGTCGCCGTAGCTGACGCCGGCACCACCGAGCGCCGCTTCCAGCGCGTCGGCGATGTCGTCGAAGTAGCCGCCGTACGGGCGCTCGGCCACCGGCGGCGTATATGGCCGGCGCAGCAGCCCGCCGAAGCCGGACGTGTCGCCGCTGCCGTCCACCCCGAACGCACCGTGCCGTACCTCGCCCGGGCCGGCCTCGTCCGGCGCCGGGAACCGCTGGATCTGCCCGGCCGGCAACTCCGGTATCTCGCTCACTTGCCGTACCTCACCGAGGAGGCGATGAGCTCGTGCTTCTCGGCGCCGGCGAGTTGCGCGGCGCGGCGCGGGCCGAGCGGCTCATGCATGATCTTGTCGTGCAGCTTGAGGATCGCGTCGATCAGCATCTCCGGCCGCGGCGGGCAGCCGGGCAGGTACATGTCGACCGGCACCACGTGGTCGACGCCCTGCACGATGGCGTAGTTGTTGAACATGCCGCCCGACGAGGCGCACACGCCCATCGACAGCACCCACTTCGGCTCGACCATCTGGTCGTAGATCTGCCGCAGCACCGGCGCCATCTTCTGGCTGACCCGGCCGGCGACGATCATCAGGTCCGCCTGCCGCGGCGAGGCGCGGAACACCTCCATGCCGAAGCGGGCCAGGTCGTACCGCGGCCCGCCGGTGGTCATCATCTCGATCGCGCAGCAGGCCAGCCCGAACGTGGCCGGCCACAGCGACGACTTCCGGGTCCAGTTGACCAGCTTCTCGACACCGACGAGCAGTACGCCGCTCGGTAGTTTCTCTTCCAGTCCCATCGCGCCTCGTCCTCAGCTCAGTTCCAGTCCAGCCCGCCGCGGCGCCATACGTACGCGTAGGCGACCAGCACCGTGCCGATGAACAGGACCATCTCGACCAGCCCGAGAATCCCGAGCGCCTTGTTCGCGACCGCCCACGGGTACAGGAAGATGATCTCGATGTCGAAAACGATGAACAGCATCGCGGTCAGGTAGAACTTGACCGGGAACCGGCCGGGCCCGATCGGCTGCGGGGTCGGCTCGATGCCGCATTCGTACGCGTCCAGCTTCGCCCGGTTGTACCGGCGCGGGCCGATGAACCGCGCGGCGGTGACCGAGAACAAGGCGAACGCGGCGGCAAGCGCGAACAGCACGACGATGGGGAGATACGGTCTGAGCATCTGGGTGCTGATCCCTCCTCGTGCGGTGCTGGCCGGCCGGCTCGATGGACCTGCGGCTCGGCGCTGTGCAGGCTATTAGTTGCCGCCGCCGCCCTATACGGCGGGGGCGAGTCTGGTCAGCGCGGTGATGACGCGGTCCATCGCGTCGCCGCCGCGGGGGTCGGTCAGGTTGGCCAGCAGCTTCAGGACGAACCGCATCAGCACCGGCCGGGGCAGCCCGTAGCGGGTGGCCAGCTTCATCACGGCCGGGTTGCCGATGAGCTTCACGAACAGGCCACCGAGCCGGTAGTAGCCGCCGTACTCGGCCCGCAACGCGGCCCGGTAGGCCTCCAGCGCCCGCTCCCGGCCGGGCCCGGCCGGCCGCGCCAACGCCTGCGCCACGTGCTCGGCGGCGAGTTGGCCGGTCTCCATCGCGTACGCGATGCCCTCCCCGTTGAACGGGTTGACCGCGCCGCCGGCATCGCCGACCAGCAGCAGCCCGCGGGCGTAGTGCGGCACCCGGTTGAACCCCATCGGCAGGCCGCCGCCGCGCACCGGCCCGGTCGCGTTCGGCTCGGTGAAGCCCCACTCGTCCGGCAGCCCGCCCAGCCAACTGGACAGCAGCCGCCGGTAGTCGGTGTGCCCGAACGCGGCGGACGAGTTCAGGATGCCGAGGCCGACGTTGGCGGTGCCGTCGCCGACCCCGAAGATCCAGCCGTACCCGGGGAGCAGCCGCTGCCGGCTGTCGTCCCAGAGCTCCAGCCAGGACTCCAGGTGGTCGTCGTGGGTGCGCGGGCTGGTGTAGTACCGCCGGACCGCGACGCCCATCGGCCGGTCGTCACGCTTGGCGATACCGAGGCTCAGGGCCAGCCGGCCGCTGCCGCCGTCGGCCGCGACCACCAGCGGGGCGTGGAACGAGGCGTCCTTGGTGCTCACCCCGACCAGGCGGCCGGCCCGGTCCAGCACCGGCGCGGTCACCGTGCTGCCCTCGTGCAGCCGGGCGCCGGCCTTCTCCGCCTGCCGGACCAGCATCTCGTCCAGGTCCAGCCGCGGGCGGACCAGGCCGAAGTCGGGGTAGCTGGCCAGCTCCGGCCAGGGCAGCTCGAGCCGGCGGCCGCCACCGATCACCCGCAGCCCGCGGTTGCGCACCCAGCCCGCGCTCTCGCTGACGTCGATCCCCATCCCGATCAGGCTCTTCACCGCCCGCGGGGTCAGCCCGTCGCCGCACACCTTCTCCCGCGGGAACCGGCTCTTCTCCAGCAGCAGCACGTCCAGCCCGGCCTGCGCCAGGTAGTAGGCAGTGGTTGCGCCACCCGGGCCGGCCCCGACGACGACCACATCGGCGTCGTGCTGCCCGGCGCTTGTCCCGCTGGTCATGACGACCTCCCGGGGTAGCGGTGAACCGTGACGGCTCGCTTGTGAACACTTTCACGAGTGGGTGCGTCAAGTGTATGGCGCATCCCGCTGTGTCCGTCCCCCGGGGGTCTGCCTGCCCGGGCCGGTCAGGGCTGGGCGCCGCGGGCCGCGAGTCCGAGCGCAGGCGCCACCGGCCACCGGGCGGGCCGCCGTGGCCGGGCGGACGGCCGGCCCGGACGGCCGCGCGGCGGTGATCAGGGGCGGGCGGCGGTGATCAGGGGCGGACGGCGGTGGGCGGACGGCCGCGTGGCGGGTGATCAGGGGCGGGCGGCGGTGGGCGGGCGGACGGCTTGCCCGGACGGCCACGCGGCAGTGATCAGGGGCGGGCGGCGCGGTGCAGGGCGACGACCCCGCCGGTCAGGCCGCGCCAGCCGACACGCTGCCAGCCGGCGGCGGCGATCCGCGCGGCCAGCTCGACCTGGCCCGGCCACGCCCGGATCGACTCGGCCAGGTAGACGTACGCGTCCGGGTTGGACGACACCCGCCGGGCCACCTCGGGCAGCGCGCGCATCAGGTATCCCAAGTAGACGGTCCGGAATGGAGCCCACGTCGGCCGGCTGAACTCGCACACCACGAGGCGGCCGCCCGGCCGGGTCACCCGCGCCAGTTCGGCCAGCGCGCGGTCCACGTCGGCCACGTTGCGCAGTCCGAACGAGATCGTGACCGCGTCGAAGGCGGCGTCCGCGAACGGCAGCCGGAGCGCGTCGCCGGCCACCAACGGCACCCCGCGGCCGCGGCCGGCCCGCAGCATGCCGAGCGAGAAGTCACAGCCGACCGCGGTCACCCCGCCCGCGGCGAGGTCGACTGTGGACACCGCCGTGCCGGCTGCCAGGTCCAGCACCCGCTCCCCCGCCGCCGGCCGCAGCGCCGCCCGGGTCGCCCGCCGCCAGTACCGGTCCAGCCCGAGCGACAGCACGGTGTTGGTCAGGTCGTACCGCCGGGCCACCCCGTCGAACATCGCGGCGACCTCGCGCGGCTGCTTCTGCAGCGTGGCCCGGCTCACCCGCGCCGGCCCGCCCGCCGAACGAGCACGTACATCGACGCGGACGTGCTCACACGGCACCGAACCGGTCACTCGCGCCGGCCGGGGCGTGGACGGTCCGGCCGGCGAGGACCGTGCCGACGCAACTGCCGGCGCCGCGCACGAGCGCGCTGTACGGGTCGTCGCCGGCGCCGACCGGCACGTCGAACGCGGCCAGGTCGGCCCGGGCGCCCGGACGCAGCTCGCCGATATCGGCCAGCCCCATCGCCCGTGCGCCGCCCACGGTGGCCGCCTCGACCAGCCAGCGGTCCAGGCCCGGTTCCGGCGAGCCCTGCCGGAGCGCGATATCGCGCAACGCGGCCAGGTCGGCGAGCAGGTCAAGGGACGGGGTGGACGACAGCCCGTCGGTGCCCACCGCGACCGCGTTCCCCTCCGCCCGGTACGCCGCGACCGGCGCCTCCCCGACCCCGAGGACCTCGTTCGAGCGCGGGCAGAACGCGACCGCGGTGCCGGTGGTCCGCAGCGCGGCGCGGTCGGCCGCGTCGGCGTGTACGCCGTGCGCGACATGGCTGTCCGGGCCGACCGCGCCGAGCGCGACCAGCTCAGCCACCGGCGTACGGGCCGAACCGCCCGCGGCCAGCAGCTCCATCGCGAGCCCCCAACGCCGGTTCGCCTCGGCGAACGGGCCGGTGCCGGTGGCCACGTACTCCACCTCGTACGGCGACTCAGCCGCGTGCGGGTGCAGCCGCAGCCCGCGCTCACGCGCCAGCGCCACGCAGTCCCGCAGCACCGCGGTGCCCAGGGTGTAGACGGTATGCGGGCTGATCCCGACCGCCCGCGGGCTCGGCCTGTCCACAATGGACAACAGCAGCGCGCGGCGGTCCGGCCAGCGCTGATCGTCCACGCCGACCGTCTCGACGTAGCTGATGCCGGCCAACCCCGATTCGGCCAGCACGTCCACCACGACCGCATGGGCGGCGATATCGGCTACCGCTGTCGTGCCGGTGGCCAGCATCGCCGCGACGCCGTCCACAGTGGACCGCCGCCAGTCGGCCCCGGTCATGCCGGCGTTCCGGGGCGGGAAGCCGGCGATCCACTCCAGGAAATCCACGCCGGGCTGGCACTTGTCCGCGTACGCCGAGTACTGCAGGTGGCAGTGCGCGTTCACCAGGCCCGGCGCGAGCACACCGGGCCACTCGACGACCTCGGCCGGTTCTGTCCACTCCGGACGCCGGCCCACCCAGGCGATCCGGTCGCCGTCGACGACCACCGCCCCGTCCCGGATCGGCGGCCCGGTGACCGGCAGCACCACCGGCGCGACATGCATCCTCACCGGCCCATCCTCGCTCACGGCCACCGGCCGCCGGGACGCGGACCAGCTGTCAAGGGCCGTCAGAGGGTTACCGATCAAGAATGTCCGTCTTGGGGACCGAAAGAGCATCAACAGTGGGTATCAAGGCAGACAAGCTACAAACATGTTCCATCCAGGCATGGCCACGCCGTAGACATTCCGTGCTCGACGAACTCCGCTCCGTACCGCCCGGTCCGGAGCGAACGGACGAAAGGATCCGGTCATGCACGGAATCTCCCTCCGCACCCGGCACGGCAAGGCCGTCGCCGCGATCGCCGCGGGCGCCGCCAGCCTCGCCCTTGTCGGCACCGGCGTCGCCACTGCCGCCGCCCCGAGCAAGCCGGCCGCACCCAAGGCCGGCACCCAGAACCTCGGCGCC
>JBBWZH010000639.1:0-6593 GCA_039648995.1 Mycobacteriales bacterium | reverse complement strand
CGCGCTCGTCGAGTGCACGAAGCAGTTCGGACCGGGGTTGTACGCCGACAGGCGTTCCCCACAAACCGCGCAGTGCCGTTCAGCAGTGGACACCTTCCGCACCGGTCGGCGCGTAGCGCTGCCGGGGCGGGACCCTGCGACCACGGTTCCTCCGTCAGGCCTGCCGCTCCCCCGTGTGCGGCCCCGATCAGATCACGACACCGTAGGCCGGACGGCGCAGCCGGTCAACGGTCTGGACCACCGCTGTCCTGCGTGGCCCACCAGACCGGCATCGCGCCGGTGCCGGCGTCGGCGCCGTCGTCGGCCGCCGCCCGCGCCGCGAGCCGGTCCAGCCGGCGGTCCTCCCGGGCCGCCTCCCGCTCCGAGGCGCGCATCCACTGCACCGCGACCGCGCCGAGCAGCAACAGCCCCACGAGATCCCCGGACGCCCACAGCAGCCCGCCGCCGACCCGCTGGTCGGACACCGGGTTCGACCAGCTCAGGTGCAGCGCGGTGTAGAAGTCGCCGGCGATCAGCGCCTGACTGCCCATGATCGAGATACCCAGGATCGCGTGGAACGGCAGCGCCGCGAAGATCAGCAGGAAGCGCAGCGGGTGGCTCACCTTGCCGGGCACCGGGTCCAGGCCGATCAGCGGCCAGAGGAACAGGCAGCCGATCACGACCAAGTGGATGTGCAGCAGTTCGTGCAGCCAGGCGTGCCGCAGCGTTGCCTCGTACCAGCCGCTGAAATACAGCGCGAACGGAGTACCGACGAACAGCGCCCAGCCGATCGGCGGGAACGTCAGCAGCCTGGCCGCCCGGCTGTGCAGCGCGGCCAGCAGCAGGCCGCGCGGGCGTGGCGGCAGCGTCCGCAGCGCCAGCGTGACCGGCGCGCCGAGGGCGAGGAACACCGGCGCCACCATCGAGAGGATCATGTGCTGGGCCATGTGCGCGCTGAACAGCTTGTCGTCGTACGCGGCCAGCCCGGACATCGTGGCGAAACCGATCGAGCCGAGGCCGCCGACCAGCCAGGACGCCGACCGCCAGCCGCTCCACCGGTCACCGCGCTGCCAGAGCCGCCACTGCCCGGCCAGGTAGAGCCCGGCGGCGAGCAGCAGCAGCGCGGCGGGCACCGGGTCGATCGTGGTCGCGGTCAGCACCCGGGCCACCGTGAACGGCGGCGTCAGCACGTCGCCGAGCGGGCCGTGAGCGAGTGGCGGGCCAGACACAGGCACCACGGTAGGCCCAGACGCGGACGCGACCCCGGCCGGCCCGGCGCGCCCGCGGACCGCCCGCCGGCAGGCCCCGACACGCCCTGTGACCCGGCCGAAGTGCCCCCGGGGGGCCGCGCCATAATGACGCCCGTGGCGGCGACAACCTTCGAAACGGGGAGAGTCCACTCGCTGACGCGGCCGAACATGGTCAGCGTCGGCACGATCGTGTGGCTCTCCAGCGAACTGATGTTCTTCGCCGCGCTCTTCGCGATGTACTTCACCGTCCGGGCGGCGCATCCCGACCAGTGGCCGATGCCCCCCACCGAGCTGAAGCTGCCGTACGCGACGGTGTTCACGGTGATCCTGGTGCTGTCCTCAGTGACCTGCCAGTGGGGCGTCTTCGCGGCTGAGCGCGGCGACGTGCACCGGCTCCGGGTGTGGTTCGCGATCTCGTTCGTGATGGGTCTCGCCTTCGTGCTCGGCCAGGCCAACGAGTACCGCAACCTGGTGCACGACGGCACGACGATCTCCTCGACCGGCTACGGCTCGGTGTTCTTCCTCACCACCGGGTTCCACGGCCTGCACGTCATCGGCGGCCTGATCGCGTTCGTGTTCATGCTGCTGCGGTCCACCATGGGCCGGTTCACCCCGGCCCAGGCGACCAGCGCGATCGTCGTCTCCTACTACTGGCATTTCGTCGACGTGGTCTGGATCGGCCTGTTCGCGACGATCTACCTGATCCGCTAGGGGGCCCGGTGGACGACGCAGCGGACGAGCTTCGCCCCGACAGCGCCCCCGAGGCGCCAGACACCCCGCCAGAGACCCCGAAGGTGCCAGATATGACTGAGGCGTCCCCACCGGCACCGAAGCCGGGCAGATCGGGGCGGATGACCCGGGTGCGGCGGCGGCTGGGCAGCACGGTCGCTCTCGGCATGACCCTGGTGGTGGTCGGCATCGGCTACGCCGCGATCGCCGCGGCCGCCACCCCGCACCGGGGCGCCCAGGCCAGCTCCCAGAACGACCCGGTCGAGCTGCGCACCGGCCGGCGGATCTACGAAGAGGGCTGCATCGCCTGCCACGGCATCAACCTGCAGGGCGTGCCCAACCGCGGCCCGTCCCTGCTCGGCGTCGGCCAGGCCGCCGCGTACTTCCAGGTCGTCACCGGCCGGATGCCGGCCAAGCGGCAGGAGGGCCAGGCGCCGCGCAAGCCACCGCAGTACGACGCGACGGACGCCGAGCAGGTGGCCGCGTACGTGCAGTCGGTCGGCGGCGGTCCGGAGATCCCGCAGGGCAACCTGCGCGACGGCGACCTCGCCGAGGGCGGCGAGCTGTTCCGGCTGAACTGCGCGTCCTGCCACAACTTCGCCGGCCGCGGCGGCGCGCTGTCCGCCGGCAAGGCGGCGCCGAGCCTGGCCGACTCCAGCGACGAGGTCATCTACGCGGCGATGCTGAGCGGCCCGCAGAACATGCCGGTGTTCAGCGACAACCAGCTCACGTCCGACCAGAAGCGCGCGATCATCAACTACGTCCAGACCCTGAAGCAGACCAGCGACCCGGGCGGCAGCGGTATCGGCCGGCTCGGCCCGGTGCCGGAAGGCCTGGTCATCTGGGTGGTCGGGATCGGCCTGACGATGGTGACCATTCTCTGGATCGGAGCAAGGTCGTGAGCGACCAGCAGACCCGTCCCGGGCCGGCCGGGTCGGAACCCGACCTGGACGCGATGTCCCCGCTGGAGCTGGCCGACTACGGCGCCAACATCGACGGCGTGCACATCGTGCACCGCCGGGAGCGCTTCCCGGTGCCCGGCACGAAGGCCGAGAAGCGGGCCGAGCGCGGCGTGGCGGCCTGTTTCGCGCTGACCTTCGTGGCCTCCGTCGCGTTCATCGTGATCTACATCGCGGCGCCGTGGAAGTTCTCCCTCACCGACAACTCCTACGCCTGGTACACCCCGCTGCTGGGGGTCACGATGGCGCTCGCGCTGGCCGGCATCGGCATCGGCGCGGTGCTGTGGGCGAAGTGGCTGATGCCGGAGGAGGAGGCCTCGCAGGACCGGCACGACGGCCTCTCCGACGAGGTCGACTCCGCCTCCACCGGGGCCATGCTGGTCACCGGCATGGAAATGACCGGGCTGGGCCGCCGCTCGATGCTGAAGCGGACGCTCGGGCTCAGCGTTGGCGCGCTCGGCGCGCTCGCGGTGGTGCCGCTGGTCGGTGGCCTGATCAAGAAACCGCGCGGGGAGCTGTTCAGCACCCCGTGGCGGGACGGTGTGCGGTTGGTCACCGTCGATGGCCGGCCGGTGCGCCCGTCCGACATGGAGCCGGGCTCGCTGCAGACCGTGTTCCCGGGCGTGCCCGGCGGCGTCAAGGCGCCGGACGGCCCGACCATGCTGATCCGGCTGCGGCCCGACCAGAAGGTGCAGCACCGTCCCGGCCAGGAGGACTTCGGCTGGGAGGACTACGTCGCCTACTCGAAGATCTGCACGCACGCCGGCTGCCCGGTCTCGCTGTACGAGCAGCAGACCGGCCGCATCCTCTGCCCCTGCCACCAGTCGCAGTTCCTGGTGACCCGGGACGCGACGCCGGTCTTCGGTCCGGCCGCCCGGCCGCTGCCCGCGTTGGCGATCACCGTGGACGGCGACGGATACTTCGTGGCGAGAGGCGACTACCGCGAGCCCATCGGGCCCAGTTTCTGGGAGCGTCCCTAATGGCGGTCAAGACGGGAACCCCGGCCGAGCGGACCGGTACCTGGGTAGACGAGCGGCTGACGTTCGCCGGCCCGACCCGGCGCCTGCTGAACAAGGTCTTCCCCGACCACTGGTCGTTCATGATGGGCGAGATCGCGCTCTACTCGTTCATCATCCTGCTGCTCACCGGCACGTACCTGACGTTCTTCTTCGATGCGTCGATGGGCGAGGTCGCGTACAACGGCAGCTACCTGCCGCTGCACGGCATCGAGATGTCGCGGGCCTACAGCTCCACGCTGAAGCTGTCGTTCGACGTGCGCGGCGGCCTGGTGATCCGGCAGATCCACCACTGGGCGGCGCTGCTGTTCGTCGCCTCGCTGACCGTGCACATGTTCCGGGTGTTCTTCACCGGCGCGTTCCGCAAGCCGCGCGAGCTGAACTGGCTGGTCGGCGTCGGGCTGCTGACGATGGCGATCGGCGAGGGCCTGACCGGCTACTCGCTGCCGGACGACCTGCTGTCGGGCACCGGCCTGCGGATCATCAACGCGATCGTCATGTCGATCCCGGTGATCGGCACCTGGACGGCGTTCGCGGTGTTCGGCGGTGACTTCCCGGGCACCGAGATCATCGGCCGGTTCTACATCATCCACGTGCTGCTGATACCGGGGATCATCCTCGCGTTGATCTCGCTGCACCTCGCCCTGCTGGTGCGGCAGAAGCACTCCCAGTTCCCCGGCCCGGGGCGGACCGAGCGCAACGTCGTCGGCGAGCGGATCTACCCGTTCTACGGGGCCAAGGCCGGCGGGTTCTTCATGCTGGTCTTCGCCGTGCTGGCGCTGCTCGGCGGGCTGTTCCAGATCAACCCGATCTGGCTGTACGGCCCGTACAACCCGGCCCAGGTCAGCGCCGGCTCGCAGCCCGACTGGTACGTGGGCTTCCTGGACGGGTCCACCCGGTTGTTCCCGTCCTGGGAGATCCGGCTCTGGCATCACACGCTGTCGCCGCTGGTCTGGCCGGCGATCGTGATGCCGGGCATCCTGTTCACGCTGCTCGCGCTGTACCCGTTCATCGAGGCGCGGCTGACCGGCGACAGAGCCCACCACAACCTCCTGCAACGGCCACGGGACGTTCCGGTCCGCACCGCCCTGGGCGCGATGGCGATCGGCTTCTACCTGGTGCTGTGGATCTCCGGCGGGAACGACGTCATCTCCGCGAAGTTCGACATCAGCCTGAACGCGATGACCTGGATCGGCCGGATCGGCGTCATCGTGGTGCCGCCGGTGGCGTACGCCCTCACCTACCGCATCTGCCTCGGCCTGCAGCGGCACGACCGCGAGGTGCTGGAGCACGGCGTCGAGACGGGGATCATCAAACGCCTGCCCAACGGCGCCTACATCGAGGTGCACCAGCCCCTCGGCGCCGTCGACGAACACGGCCACGGCGTCCTCGAGTACGCCGCCACACCCGTCCCGAAGAAACTCAACCGCGTGGCCGGCGCCAGCCGCCGCGTCCGCGGCTTCTTCGCCCCCATCGAAGAGCCCGCCGCCCTGGACGACGCCGACACCGACGCCGACACCACCCGCCGCGAACTCGCCGGCCGCCCCACCGACCCCCGCGCATAGCCCCGGCGGGGCGCCCGCCATCAATTTGACAGGCGCCCCGCCGGAGATGCATACTTGCATCACTGTTCCCCGCCGTCCAACTGCGGATTTCCGTAGCTGAACTGGCGGGGCTATTTATTGCGCGGGGAGACTTGCTTGCCTGATCGCGTTGTTGTGTTTCTCGACTACCAGAACGTGTACAAGGGCGCTCGCTCGTGCTTCCACAAGCGGGATGATCCACACGTGTACGGTCAGATCGATCCCCTGAAGCTCGCCCAGCTACTCGTGGACGATAGCCCGTTCGACCGAATGCTCCAGCAGGTTCGGATCTACCGGGGAATCCCGTCCTCATCGCATGATCCCAAGGGCTACGGCGCATGCAGCAGCCAATGCGCGTCGTGGGCGGCGGATCCACGGGTGTCGGTGACGCTCCGGCCACTGTCCTATCCGGCCACCTGGCTCGATACCCCGATGCCGGGCGAGCGGCCGCGGGAGAAAGGTATTGACGTCGCCCTCGCGATCGATTACGTGGTGATGGCGGTCCGCGGCGAGTACGACGTCGGCATCCTGATGTCCACGGATACGGACCTCAAGCCTGCGCTGGAAGCCGTCGCGACCATGACAGCGACGGACAATGTGCGAGCGGAAGTCGCGGCGTGGCGCGGCGCGACGATGGGCCGCCGGCTCGGGAGTGTTCGCGGCCGCAAGATCTGGTGTCACTGGTTGGCTGAGCAGGCATACACGGCCATCGCCGACGGCACGAACTACTCCTAGCGGAGGTTCCAGTGACGCCAGAGGGCCCCCGTCCGGCTGGGCGGGGGCCCTCTGGCGTTCGGAACGGTCAGACGGTGTGCGACGAGTGGCCGCGGGTGTAGTACTCGAAGAGGAGACCGCCGACGGTGGCCATGATCAGGGCGAAGGCGATAGCGATCAGCCAGACCTCCCAGAAGGCGAGCGCGAGGCCGCCGACCGCGGCGGACAGTGCGATGCCGATCGGCCAGTAGCTGCCGGGGCTGAAGAAGCCCAGCTCGCCGGCGCCCTCGGCGATCTCGGCCTCGGGGCGGTCCTCGGGGCGCGGGTCGATGCGGCGGGCGACGAAGGCGAAGTAGCTGCCGA
>JBBWZH010000112.1:0-6029 GCA_039648995.1 Mycobacteriales bacterium | reverse complement strand
GCCGCGACGAGCGGCAACGGATGTGGACCGCGCGCAGGCCGCCGGGCGTCGAGGACGGACCGAAGGCGGTTCCCCACCATGAGGGATGTTCATCGGCACGAGCCCACGCCGGCGAATCTGGGCGGCGCCACCCAGCTTGCGGCCTGGGAACAGTTCGTCGGGGGTGAGGATCAGGTGCCCGGCGTCCGGCCCGTGGTGGCGATCTCCTGGCATCGCTGTCGGGAGCAGTACCGGGTCAACCCGCACCTCACGGAGGCTCCGGTGGCCGTCACCGAGCCCGACCACACGCCCGAACACGATGTCGTCTTCGCCGAGCTCGGTTTCCGTGCCGCCTCCGTCGCGCATGAGGTGGGCAACCTCGGCGGCGTCGTCACGGTCACCGACGCCACCGGCCGGATTCTCGGCGAGTGGGGCGACCCGGCGACGCTCACCCGGGCCACCGACTCCAACCTCGCGCCCTGGTTCTGCTGGTCGGAGTCGGCGGTCGGGACGAACGGCATGGGCACCGCGCTCGAGGCGCACGGCCCGGTGTCGATCAGGGGCGCGGAGCACTGGTGCCAGGCGTTCCACAACTGGGTCTGTACCGGCATCGCGGTGCGCGACGTGGTGACCGGGGAGCCGATCGCGGTCCTGAACGTCTCCTGCTGGCGCAGCCAGCTCCCGCCGTCCGCCGGCGGTTGGCTGGCGAACGCGGCCACCAAGACGCAGTGCATCCTCAAGCGGCGCGCACGGCACAGCGGCGCCGAGTTGATCGCGGCCTACACCCAGGCCAGGGCACGGTCCGGTGCGCCGCTCGCCGCGGTGGACACCGCGGGCAAGGTGGTGATCGCGGACGGCACGGCGAGCGTGCTCGTGGGCGTCCCGGCGTCAACCCCGGCGGTCGACCCGACGCTGCGGTGGAACCCCGGGCTGCCGGAACTGATCAGCGCCGCCCGGTACGCCAGCAAGCAGGCGGCCCGCGATCCCGACTGGGTCGGCTCGACACAGATGTTCACCCACCTCGCCGACGAGCCGACGACGATCAGCATCCGTCCGGTCGTCTCCGCCGGTCACCTGATCGGGCACCTGGTCTCGTTCGGCGTGTCCGACGGGGTGCAGGTGCCCCAGCCGGAGGGGGCCGCGCACCCGCCGCCGCAGCCCCGCCGGCTGATCGCGATGCGCGACAACCGGATGGTGCTGCTGCGCCTGCCGGAGGTCGCGTTCGCCGAGTCAGAGGGAAACGACGTCTGGCTGTCGACCGACCAGGGGCGGTTGCGGGCCGCCTCGCAGAGCCTGGACAAGCTCGACAGCGACCTGGCCGACGCCGGCTTCCTGCGGGTACACCGCCGGTACGTGGTCAACCTCAGCCGCATCCGGGAGATCGAGCGCGGGCTCAAGGGCGAGCTGTCGCTGGTCATGGACGACGGGACGAACGAGATGGTGCCGGTTTCCCGGCGGAACGCGCCGGCGGTGCGCCGCGCACTCGACATCTGAGTCCCCGGGAGGATTCTCGTGTCTGACCGCCCGGATGCTGCCGGCAAGGTGAACGCCGGGCGGGCGGGCGGCCTCGGCTTCCCCGCACCGACCGGCCCCGGCTACCCGACCGGCCCCGGTCACCCGACCGCGAACGCCGGCAACCGCGACTGGTGGCCGAACCAGCTGAACCTGCGGATCCTGCGGAAGCACCCCGCCACGGCCGACCCCATGGGTGCCGACTTCGACTACGCCGCCGAGTTCCTGAGCCTCGACCTCGACGCGCTGGGCAGGGACATCGACGAGGTGCTGACGACCTCGCAGGACTGGTGGCCGGCCGACTTCGGCCACTACGGGCCGCTCGTGGTCCGGATGGTCTGGCACTGCGCCGGGACGTACCGCGTCGACGACGGCCGGGGCGGTCCCGCCGCCGGCATGCAGCGCTTCGCGCCGCTGAACAGCTGGCCGGACAACCGCAACCTGGACAAGGCGCGCCGGCTGCTCTGGCCGGTCAAGAAGAAGTACGGCCGCACGATCTCCTGGGCCGACCTGATGATCTTCGCGGGCAACCGCGCGCTGGCGAGCATGGGCCTCACCACCTTCGGCTTCGCCGGCGGCCGGGCCGACGTCTGGGAGCCCGACGACGTCTACTGGGGCCCCGAGCGCGCCTGGCTCGGCGACGAGCGGCACACCGGCGTCCGGGAGATGGACAGGCCGCTGGCCGCCGACCAGATGGGCCTCATCTACGTCAACCCGGAGGGGCCGAACACCGTCCCGGACCCGGTCACCGCGGCCCGCGACATCCGCGACACGTTCCGGCGGATGGGGATGAACGACGAGGAGACCGTCGCGCTGATCGCGGGCGGCCACACGTTCGGCAAGACCCACGGCGCGGCCGGCCCCGACACGTACCTCGGCCCCGAACCCGAGGGCGCCCCACTCGAGGAGCAGGGCCTGGGCTGGCGGAGCGGCTACCGCACCGGGAAGGGCGCGGACACGATCTCCAGCGGGCTGGAGGGGACCTGGACGCCCACCCCGACGCGGTGGGATAACAGCTTCATCGAGACGCTGTTCGGCTACGAGTGGGACCTGGAGTTGAGCCCCGGCGGCCTGTGGCAGTGGATCCCGCGGGACGGCGGCGGGGCCGGCACCGTGCCGGACGCCCACGACCCGTCGAAGACACACGCCCCGACGATCCTCACGACCGACCTCGCGCTGCGCTTCGACCCGGGCTACGAGCCGATCGCGCGCCGCTTCCTGGAGCACCCGGACCAGCTGGCGGACGCCTTCGCCCTGGCCTGGTTCAAGCTGACCCACCTGGACATGGGGCCGATCCAGCGCTACCTCGGGCCGCTGGTCCCCGAGGAGCGGCAGCGCTGGCAGGACCCGGTCCCGGCCGTGGACCACGAGCTCGTCGGTGCGGCGGACATCGCGGCACTCAAGCACCGGATCCTCGCCTCGGGGCTCCCGGTCTCCCGGCTCGTCGCCACCGCGTGGGCGTCCGCCTCGACGTTCCGTGACAGCGACAAGCGCGGCGGGGCGAACGGGGCGCGCATCCGCCTCGACCCGCAGCGCGGCTGGCAGGTCAACGACCCCGCCACGCTGGCGCAGGTGCTGCGCACGCTGACGGGGCTCCAGGAGACGTTCAACAGCTCCCAGCGCGGGGGAACGAGGATCTCGCTGGCCGACCTGATCGTGCTCAGCGGGGTCGCCGCCGTCGAGGTGGCCGCCCGGGCCGCCGGCCACGACGTCGGAGTCCCGTTCACTCCAGGCCGTACGGACGCCACGCAGGAGTGGACCGATACGGAGTCCTTCGGCGCGCTCGAGCCGGCCGCGGACGGGTTCCGCAACTACCGCGGACAGGACTCCCGCGGCAGGGGCGCCTGGCTGCCGTCCGAGCACCTGCTGATCGACCGGGCGAGCCAGCTGACCCTGACCGCGCCCGAGATGACCGTGCTGGTGGGTGGCCTGCGGGTGCTCGGCGCGAACTCAGGGCAGTCCCCGCTCGGCGTCTTCACCTCCGCGCCCGGCACGCTGACCAACGACTTCTTCGTGAACCTGCTCGACATGGGTACCGAGTGGACCGCGACGTCCGGGTCGGGTGCCGCCGCGGAGACCTTCGCCGGCCGCGACCGCGCCACCGGTGAACTCAGGTGGACCGGCAGCCGCGTCGACCTGATCTTCGGCGCGAACTCCGAACTGCGGGCGATCGCGGAGGTCTACGCGAGCGACGACGCCGGCGAGAAGTTCGTCCGTGACTTCGTGGCCGCCTGGAACAAGGTCATGAACCTCGATCGGTACGACCTCGGCAGACCCCGGTAACGGTGGCGTATCCGGTGTGAACGGTAGCTGCCGGCGGACGAACGGCAGCAGCGCGGCCGCTCTTGTCGCTGTGATTCGTCGGGCGTACGGTCGCCGCAAATTACCGATTCATCATCAGCCCCGCGTCGGCGCTGAAATTGGTTCGACGTGCCTCCGCACCGCGACCGATGTGATGGTCCATACAGGGATTCCGGACGAGGATTCTGCACGAGGAGGCGAAGCCCGATGACGACCGCGCAGGAGCGAGCCGACCTGGTGAAGCAGGTCGGCCTGGACGCACAGAACAAAGCGGCGCTGGGTAAAGTGCTGAACACCGGGACCATTGGGCATGCCACCGAGCGAGCCGATGGTCGAATGGAGGCGACAATCCGGATCCCGCCGGACGAGCTGAGCTGGGATCCGTCGATTCTGGTCCTGCCGCATGGCGGTGATCTCGAACTCGAGCTCATCAACGACGACCTGAACACGCACTGCGCGCTCCTGCCGAGCAATGGCGACCGGAAATTCATCTGGTTGGTGAACCACTCGAAGGGGCGGGCGAGCCTCAACCTCGACGGCCCCGGCTACTACTGGTTCAGCTCCCCCACCGGCAACGACGAGGGCCGGGGGCTGACCGGCGCCATCGTCGTGCTCGGGGACGTTCCACCGGAAGCTCGGCTCGACCGTCCCGACCAGCCGCGGCCGTAGAAGGGAGTAGGCAATGACCTCCGTTGAGTACGTTGACGCGGGCGAGGCCGTCGACCAGTCGAGGCTGACCGGCAAGGTGGCGGGGGGCGAGGTCGCGCCGCCGGTGGTCCGGGACGTCGGCTACGAGCGCATTCTGAACGCCCGCTCGGAGCCGCAGAACTGGCTCACCTACTACGGCGCCTACAACGGTCAGCGGTACAGCCCGCTCGACCAGATCAACAGCGAGAACGTCAAGCGGATCGGCCCCGCCTGGATCTTCCAGGCCGGGTCGAGCGGCATCATCGCGGGCGCGTCGACCTACTCGTTCGAGGCCGCCCCGATCGTCGTCGACGGTGTCATGTTCCTCTCCGGCTGGGACGGCTGGGTCTGGGCGCTCGACGCGAAGACGGGTACCGAGATCTGGCGGTACAAGCACGCGGTCCCCTTCGACGTGTCGCTGTGCTGCGGCAACGTCAACCGCGGCGTCGCGGTGGCGCAGGGGAGGGTCTTCTTCGTCACGGCGAACGCCCACGTGCTCGCGCTCGACGCCACCACCGGCAAGCGGGTCTGGGACAGGACCTACGGGGACGTACGCGCCGGGGAAAGTGCCACCGTCGCGCCGCTGGTCATCAAGAACATGGTCATCGTCGGGAGTTCCGGCGGGGAGTTCGGGGTGCGCGGCCACCTGGACGCGTTCGACGTCGAGACCGGTGACCACGTCTGGCGCTGCTACACGGTCCCGAAGCCCGGCGAGCCCGGCTCCGAGACCTGGCCGGCCGACGGCGAGGCCTGGGCGCGGGGTGGCGCGAACTGCTGGGTCACCGGCACCTTCGACGCGGAGACCAACCTGCTGTACGTGGGCACCGGGAACCCGGCACCCGACTTCGACGGCGCCGTCCGCGAGGGCGACAACCTCTACACCGACAGCATCATCGCCGTGGACGTCGACGCCGGGCAGATCCGCTGGCACTACCAGTGCACCCCGCACGACGTATGGGACTACGACAGCATCGGCGAGTGCATCCTGTTCGAGCAGGACGGCCGCAAGCTGCTCGGGCACTTCGACAAGAACGGCTACTTCTTCGTCCTCGACCGTACGAACGGTGAACGGGTTTCGATCACGCCGTTCGTGGACCGGATCACCTGGGGGGCGATCACCAGGGATGGCCAGGTGACGGCCAAGGTGTACCCCGACAAGGAGGGGGAACCGGTTCACTTCTACCCCGGGCCGGCCGGCGCCAAGGAATGGACCCAGGCGGCCTACAGCCCGAAGACCGAGCTGTTCTACGTCCCGGTCCAGGATGTCGGGGCCACGGCCACCCGGCGGCGCCGAGAGTTCAAGGAGAGCATCCCGTACTGGGGCGCCGGTGTTCAGGTGGACGCCGACGACATGACGGGGTCCATCAGCGCCTTCGACGCCAACGGCGAGGAGAAGTGGCGCTGGCGCAACGACATGCCGATGTGTGCGTCGGTGCTGGCCACGGGCGGCGATCTGGTGTTCGCCGGCGAACCGTCCGGGGAGTTCAACGCGCTCGACGCCCGCACCGGGGAGCAGCTGTGGCAGTTCCAGTGCGGCAGCGGCCACCACA
>JBBWZH010000102.1:0-16433 GCA_039648995.1 Mycobacteriales bacterium | reverse complement strand
TTGACCGAGGGGGCTTGTCCGTTCCCGGGCGGACTGCCCGGAAGGGTGGCTGTTCCATCGAACGGCCGACGCTCGCGGGGTCGGCGGCTAGACTCCTCCCGATCGACGGGCGCGGCCGCTGGGGGGCTGCACCGCCCGCGTCGCACTGGGGGGAAAGATCGTGAAGCCAACGCTGGTCCGTCTTCCGGGCTGCCCGCACTGCCGCTCCATCCGCACCCGGCCGGCGGATCCGGCCGGGCAGCGGGCCGGGGCACCACCGGACGCCGTCGGGTCGGCCGAGGGCGACGTGCGCTGTTCAGGCTGCGGACGGACCTACCCGACCGCCGGCGGCGTCCCGGGTTTCGGGCCCGGGCCGGAGGCGTGGTTGCGCGCCGCCGGCTCCGCCGACCTGCGGCACCACTCGCGGCCGGTGGGCATCGTGGGTCGTCGTGGTTGACGCCGGCGCCCCGCCCGAGCCGGGGGGCCAGCCGGGGCCCGAGCTCGCTATCGTCATCGTCACCTACCGCAGCGCCGGGGTGATCGGCGAGTGCCTGGCCGCGCTCCCCGCCGCGCTGGACGGCGCAGGCCCGTGGCGCGCGCTGGTGGTGGACAACGCCTCACCGGACGACACCGTGGAGGTGGCGCTGCGGGCCGCGCCGTGGGCGCAGGTGCTGCGGCAGCCCGGCAACGGCGGGTTCGCGGCCGGGGTGAACGCGGGCGTGGCCGCGGCGCCCGGCTGCGATGTGCTGATCCTGAACGCCGACATCCGGCTGGCCCCGGGCTCGGTACGGCTGCTGCGGGAGGCCGCCGATCGGCCCGGTGCCGGGCTCGCGGTGCCCCGGCTGACCGACGCCGCGGGCGTCCTGCAGCCGTCGCTGCGCCGCCGGCCGACCGTGCTGCGCGCGCTGGGCGAGGCACTGCTGGGCGGCACCCGGGCCGGCCGGTTCGGCCCGCTGGGCGAGCTCGTCCTCGACCCGGTGCGCTACAGCGACCCCGGCTGGGCCGACTGGGCCACCGGCGCGGCCTGGCTGGTGCGCCGGGCCTGCCTGGACGCGGTCGGCCCGTTCGACGAGCGGTACTTCCTGTACTCCGAGGAGACCGACTACGCGCTGCGGGCCGGCGCCGCCGGCTTCGGCCTGCGCTACGTGCCGGCCGCGGCGGCCGTGCACCTGGGCGGCGAGGCGGAGACGTCCGGTCCACTGTGGAGCTTGCTGACCGCGAACCGGGCCCGGCTGCACCGGGAGCGGTACGGACGGCTGCGCGGTGCCGGGATGCGGGCGGCGCTGCTGCTCGGCGAGGTAATGCGCTCGGTCGCCGGGAGCCCGGCCGACCGGGCCCGCCACCGCGCCGCGGCCACCGGTCTGATCCACATGCGACAGTGGCCGCACCGGCCGGGCGGTCGCGCGGGGCAGCCCGGGGACGTGCCGGGGTACGTCTGCTTCTCCGCGCAGGACTGGTGGTACCACAACCGGGCGCACTCGGACTTCCAGTTGATGCGCCGGGTCGCCGCCGACCGGAAGGTGCTGCTGGTCAACAGCATCGGGCTGCGGATGCCGCTGCCCGGCCGCAGCACCCAGGTGCTGCGGCGGATCTGGCGCAAGGCGTGCAGCGTTGCCATGCTCGCCCGCCGCCCGCTGCCGGACGTTCCCAACTTCATCGTGCTGACGCCTTTCGTGCTGCCGTTCTACGGCACACCGTGGCTGCGCAAGCTGAACGCGGTCTCGATCCGCACCCAGATCCGGCTCGCCTGCCGGCTACTCAAGATGCCGAACCCCGTGATGGTGGTGACGATTCCGACCGCGTGGGACGTGGTGGCGCCGATGCGGAAGCGGTCGCTGCTGTTCAACCGGTCCGACCGGCACTCCGAGTTCCCGGAGTCCGATCAGGACACCATCCGCGCGCTGGAGAACGAGCTGCTGCGGGCGTCGGACGTGGTGCTGTACGTCAGCCGCTCGCTGCTGGCCGACGAGCTGCCGCTCACCGGCGACCGGGCCGAGTTCCTCGACCACGGCGTCGACCTCGAGCACTTCACCGTCCGGCCCGAGCTGCCGGCCGCCATCGAGCGGATCCCCCGGCCGCGGGTGGGTTTCTTCGGCGGCCTGGACGACTACCTGGTCGACTTCGACCTGCTGGAGCGGGTCGCCGCCGAGCTGCCGGACGCGTCGTTGGTGCTGATCGGCGACGCCACCTGCTCGATGGACCGCTTCGACAAGTACCCCAACGTGCACTGGCTCGGCTACCTGCCGTACGAGCAGATCCCCGCGCACGGCTCGGGTTTCGACGTGGCGCTGATGCCCTGGCTGGACAACACCTGGATCCAGCACTCCAACCCGATCAAGATGAAGGAGTACCTGGCGCTCGGGCTGCCGGTGGTCAGCACCGACTTCGCCGAGGTGCGCCACTACGCCGACCAGATCCGGATCGCCGGTGACCCGGCCGAGTTCGTCGCGCTGATCAGGACGACGCTGGCCGACGGCGGGCTGACCGGCCCGGCGCAGCGGCGGGCCGCGGTGCTGACCGCGTCCTGGGAGTCCCGGGCGCGGCAGCTGATGGCGCTGGCCGAGGGCACCGCCGCCGCGGCGTCGACCGGGCCGGGGGCGCGCTGATGTGCGGCATCGTCGGGGTGCGCCGGCTGGACGGCACCGCGGTCGACCCCCGCCTGCTGCGCACGATGGCCGAGCGGCTGCGGCACCGCGGCCCGGATGACACCGGTTACTGGCTGGACGGTGCGATCGGCTTCGGCCACACGCGACTGTCCATTATCGACATCGACGGCTCCGGCCAGCCGATGTCCACACCGGACGGTCGGTGGACGGTCACGTTCAACGGCGAGATCCTCAACTACCGCGAGGTGCGGCAGCGGCTCGCCTACCCGTTCCGCACCAAGGGCGACACCGAGGTGCTGCTGGCCGCGCACGACCAGCTCGGCCTGGCCGGCGTGGAGCAGCTGCGCGGCCAGTTCGCGTACGGCCTGTGGGACGCGGTGGACGGTGCGCTGCACCTGTTCCGCGACCGGATGGGCATTCTGCCGCTCTACTACTATGCGGACGGCGACGTGTTCGCGTTCGCGTCCGAGATCAAAGCGCTGCTGCCGGTGATCCCGCGCCCCGGCGTGGACCACGACAGCCTGCCGGACTACCTCGCGCACCGATCGGTGCCGGCACCGTTCACGCTGGTGGCCGGCGTCCGCAAGCTGCCACAGGGGCACCGCCTCACGCTGGACGCCGACGGCCGGGTCACCGTCTCGCCGTACTGGGAGCTGCCGAACGAGCCGACGTCACGGCCGGTGCGGCCGGCCGAGGCGGTCGAGCTGGTCGCGGACGCGCTGCGGGCCTCGGTGGACGAGGCGCTGATCGCGGACGTGCCGGTGGGCGCGTACCTCTCCGGCGGCCTGGACAGCAGCCTGATCACCGCGCTGGTCGCGAAGGCCCGCGGCGGCGGCACCGTGCAGACCTACTCGGCCGGCTTCGGTGACCCGCGGGTGGACGAGCTGCCCTGGGCCCGCCGGGTGTCCGGGCTGCTCGGCACCGAGCACCACGACGTGGTGGTGACGGCGGCCGATTTCACCGAGCTGTGGCCGCGGCTGACCTGGCACCGGGACGCGCCGCTGTCCGAGCCGGCCGATGTGGCCGTGTTCCGGCTGGCCGAGCTGGCCCGCCGCGACGTGAAGGTGACGCTGTCCGGCGAGGGCAGCGACGAGCTGTTCGGCGGCTACCCGAAGTACAAGGCGGCCCGGCTGGTGGAGTGGGCCGGCGCGCTGCCGGCCGGCGCCCGGGCCAGCGGGCTGGGTCGGCTGGAGCGGGCGCTGCCGCCGCGGCTGTCCCGGCTGGGCATCCTGCTGCGGGCGGCCGCGGCGGGCACCGCGGCGGAGCGGATGCGCGGCTGGTTCGCCCCGTTCACCGAGGCGGAGCGGGGCCAGCTGCTCGGCCGGGCGCCGCGCCGGGTCAACAGCCTGGCGCCGTACCAGCGGGCCCGCGGCGACGTGGTGCGCCGGATGCTCTACGCCGACGCGCATTTCTGGCTGGCCGACAATCTGCTCGAGCGCGGCGACCGGATGTCGATGGCCGCGTCGCTGGAGCTGCGGCCGCCATTCCTGGACCACCGGCTGGTGGAACTGGCGTTCAGCCTGCCCACCTCGGTCAAGGTCCGGGGTGGGACGACGAAGTGGGTGGTCAAAGAAATCGCCCGCCGATATCTGCCCGCGGACGTGGTGGACCGCCGCAAGGTGGGCTTCCGGGTGCCGTTGGACTCCTGGTTCCGGTCCGGGCTGCGCGACATGGCCTGGGACCTGCTGGCCGGGCCGTCATCGTTCGTCGCGGAAACCCTTGACCGTGCCGCGGTGAAGGCTTTGCTGTCCGACCACGACCGTTCGGTCCGGGACGAGCAGGCACGGTTGTGGACACTGCTCTCCCTTGAAGTCTGGCACCGCGAGTTCTCCCGCGCCTGCCGGGAGGAGGTGACCGCGTGAACGGAGCGGCCCGAGGACGGCAACGTATAGTCATTGCGGGTGGGCGAGAAAGTGATCAGGGGGGCTCCGTGGATTTCGTGAGCGCTCTGCTCGTCCTGGTGCGGCACTGGCTCATCGTTCTCAACGGTGCGGTGCTGACGATCGGGGCGACTGTCGCGCTGTTCGTCGCGGTACCGCCGACGTACCAGGCGACGACGTCGTCCGTGCTGCTGGTGCCGGCGCAGCCCGGCGCGACCGAGGCAGGCCAGCTGAACCCGTACCTCGGCTTCGGCAGCTCGCTCGGCATCGTCGCGCAGATCACGGCGCGCCGGATGAACGACGCGGCGACCGGGGTCAAGCTGAACAAGCTGGGCGCCACCGCTGAGTACCTCGTCGACATCGTGCCCGGCGACGCGCCGATGCTGTCGGTCACCGCGACCTCGCGGGACGAGCAGGCCGCGCTGCGCACCGCGAAGATCGTCAACTCGGCGATCAGCACCGAGTTGCGCGATGCCCAGGTCGCGCTCGGCGCGCCGACGAACCTGCTGATCCAGACCAGCCCGGTGACCACGGCCACCCGGGCGGTGCTCAAGCGGGGCAGCCAGATCCGGGCGCTGGCGGCGGCGCTGGTACTCGGCATCGCCGGCACGATCATCACCGCGTTCACGGCCGAGGGGGTGCGGGTGCGGCGGGCGAAGGTCCGCGCCGACCCCGGCCACTTCGACAAACGGCGCCGGCCGAAGTCCGGTGGTGGTGGCTCCGACGGCGGCGGCGCGATGGACGAGCCGACCGAGACGATGCCGGCCCTGCATCCGGCGCTGGGCGGCGGCCGCGGGTCGGCCCGCGTCGAGCCGTGACCTGATCCGGGCCGGCCTGCCGCCGGCCCGGCTGGCCATTGTGGACACTTCGGTGCGCGGCGGGATTGGGGAGCCGGGATGAGAAGGCGGCTGGCCCGGCGGATGGCCAGGCCACGCGGCGACGCGCGCGGGCTGCTGGTCGGGTACGCGGTGCTGCTGTTCATGCTGCCGGCGCAGCTGATCTTCGGCCCGCTCGGCGCCAGCGGCACGCCGGCCGGCGTGGTCGGCATCGGCTTCGTCTTCTTCTGGGTGATGATGCGGCTGGTGCCCGACACCGGCACCGCGGTCGGTCTGCAACCGATCCGGATCGCGGTCGGCGTGTTCTGTACCGCGATCCTGATGGCCTACGCCTTCGGCACGCTGCACCCGCTGCCGCCTGACCAGCTGTCGGCGGCCGACCGCGGGCTGCTGTCGATGCTGTCCTGGCTGGGCGTCTCGCTGGTGGCGGCCGACATGCTGCGGGACTGGCTCAGCGTGCGCCGGATGATCCGGGTCATCGTCGTGCTGGTCGGCGCCATCGCGGCGATGGGCCTGCTGCAGTTCGCGACCGGCTTCAACCTCGCCGACCTCTACCACATCCCCGGTTTGAAGGTGAACTACGACGTCGCGGTGGTGACCGAGCGCTCCGACTTCCGCCGGGTCGCCGCGACCGCCTCGCACCCGATCGAGTTCGGCATGGTGCTCGCGATGACGCTGCCGCTGGCGCTGCACGTCGCGTTCCACGCGCAGACCCGCAAGTGGATGTGGTGGGGGTGCGTGCTGCTGATCGCGGTCGCCAGCCCGATGTCGCTGTCGCGGTCGGCGATCCTCGGCCTGTTCGTCGCGTTCATCGTGCTGTTCGCGGGCTGGCCGACGAGCCGCCGGCTGGGCGTGCTGCTGGTCATGCCGGTCTTCATCGTGGTGCTCCGGTTCGCCGTGCCCGGGCTGGTCGGCACCATCAAGAGCCTGTTCACCGGCCTGTCCAAGGATCCGAGCATCCAGGGCCGCACCGACGACTACAAGGTGGTCGGCCAGTTCATCGGGAAGTCGCCGTGGTTCGGCCGTGGCTTCGGCACGTTCATCCCGAAGGACTTCTTCACGCTGGACAACCAGTACATCGGCATAGTCATCGAATGCGGCTACGTCGGGCTCGCGGCGCTGATCTCCCTTTTCCTGGTGGGTTTCGTGACCGCGCGCGGCGCCCGGGTCCGGTTCACCGACCCGGAGCAGCGCGACCTGGCCCAGTCGCTGGCCGCCTCCGTCCTGGTTGCCGGGTTCGGCTACGTGACCTTCGACGGGTTGGGCTTCCCGATGGTGACCGGCCTGCTGTTCCTGCTGCTCGGGCTGATCGGAGCGCTGTGGCGGATCTCCCGGAAGCGGCCGGACGAGCCCGTGGAGCCGCCGGCGGCGCCCGCGGTGACGCCGGTACGGGTGACGGTGCCGCGGTGAGGCTCGGCTTCGCCTGCGGCTGGGAGAGCCCGCCGCAGCCCACCTGGTCGTACACGCCGTGGAACCTGCGCGCGGCACTGGCCTCCCGGGTCGAGCTGGTCGATCTCGGCATCCGCTATCCGCGCCCGGTACAGCTCGCGCTCAAGGCCGCCTGCGCGCGCCGGCACCGCGGGCAGTGGATCTCGATGTGGCGACACTCGCGCCCGGCCGGCTGGTACGGCGAGGCGGCGCTGGCGAGGGCTGCCCGCGCCCGGCCGGTGGACGCGGTGCTGGAGATCCAGGACCTCGCCGCGTTCCGCGGCCAGCCGTACCTGCTCTACCAGGACCTGTCGTACGACGTGCTGCTCGAACGGGCCGACGCGCCCGGCGGGCTGACCCACTTCCCCAGCCTGTCGGCGGACGCGGTGCGCCGGCTGCGGGACCGGCAGCGGGAGATCTATGCCCGGGCGGCCGGCGTGCTGGCGATGAGCGGCTGGTTCGCCGACCACCTGGTGCGGGTGTCCGGCGTGCCGGCCGACCGGGTGCACGTCGTGCACCCGGGAGCGTCCGCATTGGACAGTGCGCGGGCCGGCGGGCCGGTCGGGCCGTCGGCGGCGGCGGTGGCGCGGCGCCGGTCCGGTCCGCGGCGCCGGCTGCTGTTCGTCGGCAAGGACTTCCACACCAAGGCCGGCGAGGTGGTGGTCGCCGCGACCGCCCTGCTGCGCCGCGATCTCGACCCGGAGCTGACGCTGACCGTGGTCGGCCCGTCCGGCTGGCCGCTGCCCGGCGAGGTGCCGCCCGGCGTGAGCTACCTCGGCCGGCTGCCGGTCGCCGAGGTGGCCCGGCTCTACGACGAACACGACCTGTTCGTGCTGCCGTCCCGGTTCGAGGGCTTCGGCATCTCGTTCGTCGAGGCGCTGGCGCACGGGTTGCCCTGCGTCGGACGGCGGGCGTTCGCGATGCCGGAGATCGTCACTCCGGGCCGCAACGGCGACCTGGTGGACGGCGACGACCCGACCGACCTGGCCGCCCGGATCGCCGCCCTGCTGGCCGACGACGTCCTGTACGAGCGGGTCGCCGATGGCGCCGCCGGCGTCGTCCGGCACTACTCCTGGGGCCGCGCGGCCGACGACGTGGTCACCGCCGCCACAACCGTCCTGCGCTGACAGACCACCCACTGTGGACGGCGCGAGCTGCCGCGTCGCCCTCCGCCGGCGGGCGTGCCGGGATGGCCGCCGACCGGCGGTCTGGGCAATGTTGATGACCGTTCGGGTGATGTGTCCGGGCGGGACCGGCCTCCGATAACGGCCGCCGGCTCAGCGAGCTAGGATGCTGCCGGCGCGTCGTCCTGCTGCGGCGGCGCGAGTCGCGACGGCTGGGGGGCTGGTCGGATGACCGATCGCGGTAGCGCCGGTTCGGCGCACGTGCTGATCGTGGTGCAGAACCTGCCGGTGCCATTGGATCGCCGGGTCTGGCTGGAATGCCAGGCGCTGGTGGCCGCGGGCTACCGGGTCTCGGTGATCTGCCCGAAGGGGCCGGGCGATCCCGACTACGCCGAGATCAACGGCGTGCGGATCTGGAAGTACCGGCCCGCTCCGGCCACCGACGGCACGCTCTCCTACCTGTACGAGTTCTGCTACAGCTGGGTGCGGACCGCGCTGCTCTCGTTCCGGATCTGGCGGCAGGACCGGTTCGACGTGCTGCAGGCGTGCAACCCGCCGGACACCTACTGGGCACTGGCGCTGCTCTACCGCCGCCGCGGCGTGACGTTCGTCTACGACCAGCACGACCTGAACCCCGAGGTGTTCCTTTCCCGGTTCGGCACCCCGCGCGGCCTGCTGGCCCGGTCGCAGTACCGCGGCCTGTGCTGGCTGGAGCGGCGCACCTACCGGGCCGCGCAGCACGTGATCTCCACCAACGAGTCCTACCGGAACGTGGCCACCACCCGCGGCGGCCGTTCCCCCGACGACGTCACGGTCGTCCGAAGTGGACCGGATACCAGCGTGATGCGGCCGGTCGCCGGCCTGCCGGAACTGCGTGTCGGCCGCCGCTACCTGGCCGCGTACCTCGGCATCATGGGTCCGCAGGACGGCGTCGAGATGGTCCTGCTGGCGCTGGACGTGCTGGTGCACCGGATGGGGCGGCGTGACCTGCACGTCGCGCTGCTCGGCTTCGGCGACTGCTATGACGACCTGGTGCGGCTGTCCGGCCGGCTCGGCCTGACCGACTACGTCACCTTCACCGGCCGCGCCGACCAGCGGCAGATCGTCGAGTATCTGTCCACTGCGGACGTTGGGCTCTCGCCGGACCCGAAGAGCCCGCTCAACGATGTGTCCACAATGAACAAGACCATGGAGTACATGAGTTTCGCCGTCCCGGTGGTCGCCTTCGATCTGACCGAGACCCGCGTCTCCGCCGGCGATTGCGCCGTCTACGTCGAGCCGACGGGTGACGCCGCCGATGAGGCCGAACGCTACGCCAAGGCGATCGCCGAGTTGCTGGACGACGTCGACCGCCGCGTCACGATGGGCCTGGCCGCCCGCGACCGCGCCGTGCGCGAGCTCGACTGGGCCCCGCAGCGCGACCGCTACGTCTCCGTCTTCGACCGCCTGCTCGGCCGGACGCCCGCTGCCGCCGGCGCGCTCGGCGGCGTCGTCGTCGACGGAACCGGGCCGGCTTCCGCGCCGGACGAGCGGTTCGGGCATCCGGTGATCGACCTGGACGACCCGGCCGCGCTGGAACGGCACATCCGCGACCGCTGCGGCCCGGCGGCGCGGTGAGCTGGCGGCTTCGATGGGCAGCGCCGGTCGCGTCCTGATCGCATGTACCCGGGATCGCCCGCCCGGCGAGCCGGTGCCGGGGCTGGGCAGCTACCTCGACCGGCACGGGCTGACCGAGCTCGGGCCGCTCGCCATCCGGCACGGCGTGGTCGGCTGCCTGTGGTTGGCACTGCGCACCGCCGGCCGGACCGACCTGCCCGGTACCGCCGAACTGGGGGCCGCGCACGCCAGCACGGTGATCGGGCACCTGCGGGCGCTGGCGGATCTCCGCCTGGTCGACCAGGCGCTGACCGCGGCCGGCGTCGGCTACCTCGTGCTCAAAGGGCCGGTGCTGGCCGGGCTGGTCTACCGCCGCCCCGACCTCCGGTCCTATGTGGACATTGATCTGCTTGTCGCGCCGGCCGACTTCGCCGACGCGCTCGCGGCGCTGGAATCCGCCGGCTGCACGGTGTTCGAGCGGAACTGGCAGCTGGCCCGGGACCGGCTGCTCGGCGAGCTGCGGCTGTTCACCCCGAGCGGCATGGTGCTGGACCTGCACTGGCACGTGATCGCCGACCGTTCCATCCGCTCGGCGTTCCGGATCGATCTGGCCGTGATCCGGGCGAGAGCGCGGTCGGTCCGGCTGGCCGGCCGGGACGTGCGCACCCTCGACCCGGCCGACACCATCGTGCACCTGGCGCTGCACGCCGCGCTGGCCGGCGGGCAACGGCTGATCTGGCTGAAGGACCTGGAACAGGCCCTGCTCGCGCCGGACGCTCCACAGTGGACAGAATTGGTGGCGCGGGCGGCCGAGTGGCGGGCCGGCCCGGCGATGGCGCTGATGCTGGCCCGGTCCGCCGGCACCCTGGGCGTGCCCGTGCCGGCCGGGGTCGGCCAGCAGTTGGCGCCGGACCGCGGCTGGCGGGCGATCGGCCGGCTCGCGGACCTGACCTCCCCGGTGTCCCGCAGTCCAGGGTCGGCGCGGCCGTCGGCCGGCCGCATCGTCGCCCGCGCCGCCCGCGCCGACGGCCCGGCCAGCCGGCGCGAGCTGGCCCGGCGCGCCGCCGGCTGGATCGCGACGGCCGTCAGCGGCGGCTGGCGCGACCGCGACCGCGCCCGCCTCTTCGACCCGGACGACAACGAGTCCGCCGCCTTCCCGAGCGGCGGGCCGGCCGGCCGCGCCGCCTACCTGGACGCGGTCAGCCTGGCCGGTTGATCAGGCCCGCGACGAGCGCGGCCGCGTCGCGGGGGTGACCCAGGTCGAGGTACCAGGTGCCGGCGGCGGCGACAACGCGGTGCGCGAGGTCGAATGCCTGCCCCGGCCGGTGATGCGCCGTGAACGAGCGGCGCAGCAGTTCGGCCACCGCGGCGCCGCGCGGCGCCGGGAGCAGCGCGGCGGACCCGCCCGTCCGGCGCGGCAGCAGGACGTGCGCCAGGGCAAGGGGTTCCGCCGCGACCTCGGCGCCGAGGTCGGCGACGGCGAGGACGATCTCGTCGGCGGTGCGCACCGCGCCGGGCTGGTCCGCGCCGGGTGGCCCCGTGCCGGGCGGGCCGATGCCGGGAGGTCCCGCGCCGGGCGGGCGGGTGCCGGTGAGGTAGGTGCCGGCCAGTTCGGCGGCGGACGGGGTCAGCGCCAGCGGCCGTGGATACGGGCGCACCGCGCCGGTCGACCAGTCCAGGCACAACGCCTCGTCCGAGCCGTAGTCGAGCCCGGCCAGCAGGCAGGCGACGGTCAGCGTGGTCTTGCCGATGCCGGACGGCCCGGGAAATGCGACCGCCCGACCGCCCGCGGCGACCACGCCGGCGTGCACCGCGAAGTAGTCGGCCCGGGCGAGCGCGGCCGCGTTCAGCGCGGCCAGCACGCCGCCGATATCGGTATCCGGCGCGACCGCGATCCGGACGGCGGCTCCGGGCGCGGGCGCGCCGCCGGCGCCGGGGTCGGCCGCGCCGGCCGCGGTGCGGAAGCTCGCGAGTAGTCGCGCCAGGCCGGTGGCGAGGCCGGGGTCGGCGCAGTCGAGCGCGAAGGGGGTTCCGAGCAGGGAGACCCGCAGCGTCGGCACGTCCGGGGACGGTAGCGCACCCGCGTCTGTCCATCCTGGACGGTCGGGGCGGCGCCCCGGCGGTGGGGTCGGATGGGCGCCGGCCACGGGGACGGCCGGGCCGGTGGCTTCCCGTGCGGCCCGGCGGTGGGGTCGGATGGCCCGGCGGGCGGCGGGCGGCGAGTGGCGGGCGGGCGGCGAGTGGCGGACGGCCGGCGGGCGGCGAGTGGCGGGCGAGCGGCGGGCGGCGAGTGGCGGGCGGGCGGCGGGGTGGGCACGGTCTGCGGCTGGGCGGCGGGCCGGGTGGGCGCGGCGGCTCAGGCGGCGGCTGGGCCTGAGCTGAGCAGGCCGGCGGCGTCCAATTCGGCGATGATCCGTACGACATCGGGCCGGATCGATGCGTAGTCGACCCGGTACGCCGCAGCCAGTAGTTCGACGATCTCGTCCACCGTGTGCTCGCCGTCGAGCAGCCGCCACACGTCGCTGGCGGTCGCGTTCAGCACCAGCGCCTGGCTGGTCGCGCTGTCGTAGAGGCTGATATCGCCATCCAGTTCCAGCGCCTGCACGGTCGGCCGGGGCGGGCCCACCGTCCGGCCGGTTCGCTCGGGGGTCACGGCCGAAGAGTACGTTCGCGGGCCCGGACGCACACTTCTGGTGCACGGCTGCGACAGATCCGTTGCCGTGATCCGAATCCCCTGTGGGGGCGGGATTTTCAGATCACGATCGCGCCGACGCCCCTGCCTGTAGGGATGATCGTCGCTATGCTTGACGCGGCGCGTCAGCGCGGGGGGAACAGTACTGGGGGCAACGGTGAGTGAACAGCAGTTGAGCCGTCGGCAGGCGTTGAAGCGGGGCGCCGCGGTCGGCGGGGCTCTCGTGTGGACAGTCCCGATCGTGCAGGCCGTGTCGATGACAGCGGCACACGCGGAGAGCGCGAGCGCGCCACCCAGCCACGGCGGTTCGTCAGGGGGCGGGACGACGGTCACCGGCGGTGAGTCGTCCTCAAGCGGGTCGTCTTCGGCCGGATCGTCCTCGGCCGGGTCGTCTGTGGCCGGGTCGTCCTCGGGTGGGTCGTCCGGTGGGTCCACCGGTACGCAGTCGTCGGCGAGCGCGTCGGGCGGCACCCTGCCGTTCACCGGCACCGCGATCCCGACCGCCAGCGCCGCGGTCGTCGGCGCGGGTCTGGTGGCCGCCGGCGTCACGGCCACCGTCCTGTCGTCCCGGTCACGCAAGCTCGCTGTCGCCGGCGGTCCGGCCGACGCCGTCCCAGCAGACGCCCCCGAGGCCCCCGAGGCCCCCGAGGCCTGACCGGCCGGCTCGGCTGACCGGCTCGGCCGGCTGCGGCGGACGGCGAATCACGGCTGCCGGTGAGCCGGCGCCGGGCTGGCTGGGTCAGGGGCGGTACCAGGCAGTACGCCAGGCTCGCCGGCCGGCCAGCAGGGTGCTGACCGGCGTGCCGGTATAGCCGCGGTCGGCCAGGCCGGCCAGCAGCGCGCGGGTGAGGTCGCCGCGGTCGAACGTGGGGCGCGGCGTCCGGTCACCGGGCGGCACCTCGAACCCATCGTGCAGCAGCAGGATCTCGCCCGGCGCCACTCCGGCCAGCGCGCGGTCGGCGACCTCGCCGGCCGGGCCGTCCCGCCAATCCTCCGCGGCCGGACCCCAGACCACCACGTCCAGGCCGGCGCGCCGGGCCGCGAGGTAAGTGCGCACGGTCTGCGAGCCGTACGGGGGCCGGAACAGCCTGATCGGCTGGCCGGTGATCCGCTCCAGCCGCGCTTTGCCGGCGGCGAGCAGTCGGCCCACCTCGGGCGGCGGCAACTCCGTCAGGCGGCTGTGGTCGATGCCGTGCAGCGCGATCTCGTGGCCGGCGGCGACGGTCCGGCGGATCAGGTCCGGGTGCGCCTCGGCCCGGTAGGCCAGCACGAAGAACGTCGCCCGCACACCGGCCTCGGCCAGTGCCGCCAGCACGCCGTCGGTGCCACCCGGCTCCGGACCGTCGTCGTAGGTCAGCGCCACCACGCGCTCGCCGGTGCGCGCGCCCCGGATCGACCCGACCGGCGCCAGCACCCCGTCGGTGGCCCGGCGCACCCGCCGCCGCGCGTCCGGCGACAGCCACCCGGCCAGCGCCCGCGTCATGCTCATTGCTCGCCTCCGCGCTCGTTCCGCTCCGCGGCGCCCCTGACGGCACCTGCGATGCTCACTCGCTGTCGACTCGCGGTGCTCATCGCCGCAGCTCCCCCCGGAGGTTGGCGGGCGGCTCGGCGCCGTCCCGGTCAAGGGTGTCATGCCGGCCGCGGGCGCGGGGCGGGATCGCCGGGGCGGGGGGCCGGAGCCCGGCGTACCCTGGACCGTCGACACCCCCGGATCACAGCGGCTCGGGGGTTCTCGCGGTGCCGTCAGGAGGCTCGCACTTCGCCATGACCCTCTCCGGACTGCTCGATGTTGTGCTCACCGACCCCGTTCTCGCCGACGCGATCTCGTCCGCCGGCACCGAGTCGCTCGAACTGGCCGCGCCGGCGGCGCTGCAGCCGTTCGTGGTGGCTGCGCTGGCGTCCGACCCGGCCCGCGGCGGCGCCGGTCGCACCGTGCTCGCGGTCACCTCGACCGGCCGCGAGGCCGAAGACCTGGCCGCCGCGCTGACCTGCCTGTTGCCGGCGGACCTGATCGCGCTGTACCCGTCCTGGGAGACGTTGCCGCACGAGCGGTTGTCGCCGCGCGCCGACACGGTCGGCCGCCGGCTTGCGGTGCTGCGCCGGCTCGCGCACCCGAGCGCGGACGACGCGTCCACCGGGCCGGTGCGGGTGGTCGTCGCGTCGATCCGGGCGGTGCTGCAGCCGCAGGTGTCCGGCCTCGGCGAGCTGGAGCCGGTGCAGATCCGGGCCGGTGCCGCCGGCGTGGACCTCACCGACGTGGTCGAGCGGCTGGTCAACATCGGCTACGGCCGGGTCGAGCTGGTCGAGAAGCGCGGCGAGTTGGCCGTCCGCGGCGGCATCCTGGACGTCTTCCCGCCGACCGAGGAGCACCCGGTCCGGCTGGAGTTCTGGGGTGACTCGGTTGAGGAGGTCCGCTACTTCGCGGTGGCCAACCAGCGGTCGCTGGAGGTGGCCGAGCACGGGCTGTGGGCACCGCCGTGCCGCGAGCTGCTGCTGACGCCACCGGTGCGGGAGCGGGCGAAGCGGCTGGCCGCCGAGCATCCGGAGCTGGCCGAGATGCTCGACAAGATCGCCGACGGGTCGCCGGTGGAGGGCATGGAGGCCCTCGCCCCGGTGCTCGTGGACGAGATGCGGCTCATGGTGCACGAGATGCCGGCCGGCACGCACGTGCTGGTCTGCGACCCGGAGCGGGTACGTACCCGGTCGGTCGAGCTGGTGCGCACCAGCGAGGAGTTCCTCGCCGCGTCCTGGGCGGCCGCGGCCGGCGGCGGCAGCGCCCCGATCGACCTCGGCGCGGCCGCGCTGCGCTCGGTCGCGCAGGCCCGTGCGGACGCGGCGGCGCTGGGCATCCCGTGGTGGACGGTGTCGCCGTTCAGCGCGGACGCGGAGCTGTCCGACCGGGTGCTGAACGTGGGCGCGACCGCGGCGGAGGCCTACCGCGGCGAGACCGACCGGGCGCTGGCCGACGCGCAGCGCTGGCTCGCCGACGGCTGGCGGGTCGCGATGATCTTCGCCGGTCACGGGCCGGCGCAGCGGGCGGTCGAGCAGCTCGCCAACGCCGGCGTGCCGGCCCGGGGTGAGCCGGGCATCACCACGGCCCCGGCCGCCGGCGTCGTCACGGTCACCACCGGCCAGCTGGCGCACGGCTTCCTGGCCACCGCGCCGAAGCTGGCCGTGCTGACCGATTCCGATTTGACCGGTCAACGTGGACAGTCCACAAAGGACATGCGACGGATGCCGTCGCGGCGGCGGAACGCGGTCGACCCGCTGCAGCTGCGGGCCGGTGACCTGGTCGTACACGAGGCGCACGGCGTCGGGCGGTACGTCGAGATGATCCGGCGCACGGTGAACGGCGGCGAGCGCGAGTACGTGATCCTGGAGTACGCGCCGGCCCGGCGCGGGCAGCCGCCGGACCGGTTGTTCGTCCCGACCGACTCGCTGGACCTGCTCACCCGCTACGTCGGCGGCGAGAACCCCGCGCTGAACCGGCTCGGCGGCGCCGACTGGGCGAAGACGAAGGGCCGCGCGCGCAAGGCGGTCAAGGAGATCGCCGGCGAACTGATCCGGCTGTACAGCGTGCGGATGGCCACCCGCGGCTACGCGTACGGCACGGACACACCCTGGCAGCGCGAGCTGGAGGACGCCTTCCCGTACGTCGAGACGCCCGACCAGCAGGCCGCGATCGACGAGGTCAAGCACGACATGGAGCAGCCGGTCCCGATGGACCGGGTGATCTGCGGCGACGTCGGCTACGGCAAGACCGAGATCGCCGTCCGCGCCGCGTTCAAGGCTGTCCAAGATGGACGGCAGGTGGCCGTGCTGGTGCCGACCACGCTGCTCGCGCAGCAGCACTACTCCACGTTCTCCGAGCGGATGGCGCAGTTCCCGGTGGAGATCCGGGCGCTGAGCCGGTTCAACAGTCCAAAGGAGACAGAGGAAGCGCTGGCCGGGCTGGCGTCGGGTGCGATCGACATCGTGATCGGCACGCACCGGCTGCTGCAGCCGTCCACCCGGTTCAAGGACCTCGGCCTGGTCGTGGTGGACGAGGAGCAGCGGTTCGGCGTGGAGCACAAGGAGTACCTCAAGCAGCTGCGTACCTCGGTGGACGTGCTGACGATGTCGGCCACGCCGATCCCGCGGACGCTGGAGATGTCGCTGACCGGCATCCGCGAGATGTCCACGATCCTGACCCCGCCTGAGGAGCGGCACCCGGTGCTGACCTTCGTCGGCGCGTACGACGAGAAGCAGATCGCCGCGGCCATCCGGCGCGAGCTGCTGCGGGAGGGCCAGGT
>JBBWZH010000076.1:0-6468 GCA_039648995.1 Mycobacteriales bacterium | reverse complement strand
CGTCCACTCCGGACGTCCACAGCGGACGTCCACAGTGGACCACCGCCGGCCGTCAGCCGGCTGGCTCGGCCGGAGTGTCCACCTCGGGCCGCAGCGAGATCACCGACACCGACAAGTCCGGCGGCGGCGCGGCGGCCAGCCAGCGGTCGGCCTCGTTGTCCAGCAGCGGGCGGGCGTCGCCGGCGAAGGTGACCACGGCCGGCCGTTCCAGCAGCAGGTCCGGCTGCGGCCCGCGGCCGGCGGCCCGGGCCAGCGCGGCCAGCGGCAGCGGCGCGGCCGAGGCGAGCAGCACGACGTTGCCGGCGTCCCGCTCCTTCAGCAGGTCCGCCGCGGTGACCAGGGCGACGTGCTCGAACCCGGCGAGCACCGTGGCCGCCGCCGTCCGGGAGACCCGCAGCGGCGGGCAGTCGATGATGTTCAGCGCGTACACCCCGTCCGGCCGCAGCACCCGGGCCACCTCGGCGGCGAACTCCAGGGTGGCCAGGTGCGGTGGTACCACGACGCCGTCGAACGCGTCGCCGACCAGCAGGTCCACCGAGCCGGGTGGGCGCTCGGCCAGCCGCTCCCGCGCGTCCCCGATCCGCACCCGCAGCGTCGGCGTGGTGCGCAGGCCGAGGTAGCGCCGCGCCAGCTCGACCAGGCCGGCGTCTTTCTCGTACACGACCTGCCGGGACCGCGGCCGGGTCGCGGCGATGTACCGCGGCAGCGTGACCCCGCCGCCGCCGACGTGCACCGCCTCGATCGGCGCCCGGGCCGGCCGGAACAGGTCGACCACGTCCGCGATCCGGCGGACGTAGCTGAACTCGAGGTGCCGGGGGTCGGCCAGGTCGACGTAGGAGCACTCGATCCCGCCGAGGAAGAGCAGCCGCCCGGACGGCCGGGAGGGGTCCTCCTCCAGCCGGGCGACCGAGTATGTGGTGGTGAGGTCCCACTCCGGGGCGGGAACCAGTTGAGGCGACTCCGGCTGGCGGCGCGGTGGCCGGGACCGGGTCCGATGTGCACTTCTCATGACCGATCCATGGTGACCTATCCAGCTGTGACCCGCGCCCCGGCACGGCCGACCGGCCGGAAATGACCGCGACGGGCAGCGCCGCGGCCAGCACCGGCGCCGCGATCCGTTCGTCGTGGGCGCGGGGGCGCGCCGTTGCGGGCCGGTACTCTCTAGCCAAGCCTGGCCGTCAACGGCGACGGCCGGTCGGCGTGACGGGAGTCCTCGTGCCTGCACGGATGTCCGCGTGGGAGTCCGCCCAGTTCCAGCTCGCCGAGGCGGTGCGCCAACTCGGGCTGGACGACGGCTTCCACGAGCTGCTGCGCACCCCCCGCCGGGAGATCACGGTGGCGGTGCCGCTGCGCCGCGACGCCGGCAACGTCGAGGTGCTGCGCGGCTACCGTGTGCAACACAACCTGACCCGCGGCCCGGCCAAGGGCGGCGTCCGTTTCCACCCGGCGACCGACCTGGACGAGGTCCGCGCGCTGGCGATGTGGATGACCTGGAAGTGCGCGCTGGTCGGCGTGCCGTACGGAGGCGCCAAGGGCGGCGTCGCGGTCGACCCGAAGCAGCTGTCCCGCAACGAGCTGGAGCGGATGACTCGGCGCTACATGTCCGAGCTCATCCCGGTGGTCGGCCCGGAGAAGGACATCCCGGCGCCGGACGTGGGCACCGACGAGCAGACGATGGCCTGGATGATGGACACCTACTCCATCCATTCCGGCTACACGACCACTGGCGTGGTCACCGGCAAGCCGGTGTCGATCGGCGGCTCCGAGGGGCGCGGCGGCGCGACCAGCCGCGGCGTCATGTACTCGGCGTTCTGCGCGCTGCGCGACGCCGGGCTGGCGCCGGCCGACGTGACCGTCGCGGTGCAGGGCTTCGGCAAGGTCGGCGCGCTCACCGCGCAGTACCTGCACGACGCCGGCTGCCGGGTGGTCGCGGTCTCCGACGTGCGGGGCGGCGTCTACGACCCGGCCGGGCTGGACACCGCGGGGCTGGCCAGGCACCTGCGCTCGGGCGCCCCGACGGTTGTCGGCTACCCCGGAACGGACGCGATCAGCAACGCCGACCTGCTCGAGCTCGACGTGGACATCCTGGTGCCGGCCGCGCTGGAGGGCGTCATCCACGACGGCAACGCCAGCCGGGTGCGGGCCCGGTTCATCGTGGAGGGCGCGAACGGGCCGACCACTCCGGACGCCGACCAGGTCCTGGAGGAGAATGGCATCCTGGTTGTTCCGGACATCCTGGCCAACTCCGGCGGCGTCGCCGTGTCGTACTTCGAGTGGGTGCAGGACCTGCAGGCCTACTTCTGGACCGAGGACGAGGTCAACAACCGGCTCAAGATCATGATGGAACGCGCGTACGCGCAGGTCTCGAACCTGGCCAGCGAGCGGAAGGTGTCGCTGCGGACGGCCGCGCAGATGATCGGCATCGGTCGGGTGGCCGAGGCGCACCGCACCCGCGGCCTCTACCCCTGAGCCCCGCCGCCCCTGAACCGCGCAGGGCCGGCCGGGTGACGGCCGGCGCTGGGCGGCGCGCAAACCGTCCACGGCGTTCGGGTGCGTCGTACCGTGGGAACACATTGGGTCGTGCTCTAATGGGTGCTGGCAAATCACACGGTTGTGGTTTGCCCGTACGATTCAGACCGCCGTGCCGAGGAGCGAGATCCGGATGGACGCCGCCGAAGTGCTGGGTGCGGCCGGCCCTGCCGGCGCGACCGGTGCGGCTGGGTCGGCCGAGGCGCCTGCGGAGGCGGCCGACGGCCTGACCCGGCGTGACCGCGAGATCCTGTCGTTCGAGCGGCAGTGGTGGAAGTACGCAGGCGCCAAAGAGCAGGCCATCCGTGACCTGTTCGACATGTCGGCCACCCGGTACTACCAGGTGCTGAACGCGCTGATCGACCGGCCCGAGGCGCTGGCCGCCGACCCCATGCTGGTCAAGCGGCTACGCCGGCTGCGGGCCAGCCGGCAGCGGGCCCGCAGCGCGCGCCGCCTCGGCATCGAGGTCTAGGGATAGCCCGGTACGTCTTCGTGGATCCTCCGCCCGAGCACGGCGGAGCCGAAGACGACGACCCGGCGTCTCCGGGGAGCGAAGCAGTCAGCGGAACAGGGCCGGGTACGCCGGCCGTAGGCGGTCGAAGCGGAGCGGCAGCGTTGGCGAACGGGACGGGCAGCGGGGCCGCCGCTGAGCGGTCCGGGTCAGGCCGGCGGGCGCCGTCCGGCGACCGTGGCCGGATGTGGGTCGGCGGGCCGGCGGGTTCCCGGCTGGTCGGCGCGCTGCTCGCGGTCGCCGGGGTGGCGCTGCTCGTGATCGGCCTGATCACGCTGCGCGGCCATTCGCCGGACGACAAACACCCGCCGGGCGCCGCGCCGGGGCCGTCCTCGTCCGCCCCGCACTCGACGACGGCCAGCGCCACCCCGACGCCGTCCACGCCCGCCACGCCGTCCGCGCCCGCCAGGTCAGGCGGCCCGACCACCGCCGGGCCGACCACCGCCAGCCCGACGCCGCACACCACGCCCGCCCCGCCGCCGGCCGCTCGCGCGCCGCTGACCGTGCTGAACAACAGCAAGGTGCACGGCCTCGCCGAGCGCGTCGCCGACGAGGCCCGCGGCAAGGGCTGGCCGGTCTCGCTGGTCGGCAACTTCGCCGGCCGCCTGCCGGTCACCACGATCTACTTCACTCCGGGCGACAGCGGCGGCGAGAAGGCCGCCCGCCAGTTCGCCAGCGAATTCCCGGCCGTCGACCGCGTCCTGCCCCGCTACGACGGCCTGCCACCGACCCCCGCCGGCATCGTCCTGGTCGTCACCCGTGACTGGCTGCCCGACCCGCTGACCCGTCCCGGCCAGTTCAACTAGGCCGCATCCGGTAGCCGAGGGCCGGGCCGGCCGGGGAGCCGAGGTCAGCGGGGTTGGTGGAGGGTGGCGAAGGCCTCCAGGTTGGCCAGTTGGTCGGGGCGCAGCGACGGGTGCACCGTGGACCGCGCGGCGGCCAGGTCGGCGGCGGTGATCTCGGCCGCGTCCAGGGCGCGGCGCATCGCGGCGAGCCCGGCCTCGCGGATCAGCGCGGCACAGTCGGCGGCGCTGTAGCCGTCGATCTGCGTGCCCAGCGCGGCCAGGTCGACGCCGGCGGCGAGCGGGGTGTTCCGGGCGGTGGCGCGCAGGATCGCGGTGCGCGCCTCGGCGTCCGGCGGTGGCACGTAGACCAGCCGCTCCAGCCGGCCCGGGCGCAGCAGCGCCGGGTCGATCAGGTCCGGCCGGTTGGTCGCGCCGATCACGACCACGTCGCGCAGCGCCTCCACGCCGTCGAGCTCGGTCAGCAGCGCGGCGACGACACGGTCGGTCACCCCGCCGTCGGTGGACTGCCCGCGGGCCGGCGCCAACGCGTCGATCTCGTCGAGGAAGACCAGCGCCGGCGCGGAATCCCGGGCCTGGTCGAACAGGTCGCGGACGCCGCGTTCGCTCTCGCCGACCCACATCGACAGCAGCTCGGCGCCTTTGATCACGATCACGTTCAGCTGGCCGGTGCCGGCCAGCGCACGCACCAGGAACGTCTTCCCGCAGCCGGGTGGCCCATACAGCAGCACGCCGCGCGGCGGCTGGATGCCGAGGCGGGCGAACGACTCGGGATGCGCCAGCGGCCAGAGCACCGACTCGGTCAGCGCCTGCTTGGTGTCGACCATGTCGCCCACGTCGTCCAGCGACATCGCCGGAACGTCCACAGTGGACCGGCTGGCGGTGCTGGCGGTCACCACGTCCAGCGCGCCGAGCAGGTCGGCCTGCGCGATGGTCGCGGTCGACGAGTCCCGCTGGCGCAGCGCCGCCCGCACCGCCGCCTCCCGCCGCAGCGCGAGCAGGTCGGCGGTGACGAAGCCGGGGGTGCGCGCGGCGACTTCGGCCAGCTGCACGTCGCCGGCCAGCGGCACGGCCCGCAGCAGTGTCGCCAGCAGCTCCTGGCGCTGGCCCCGGTCCGGCAGCGGGACGCCGATCTCCTTGTCCAGCAGGGCCGGCCGGCGCAGCAGCGGGTCGACCGCGTCCCGGCTGACCGCGGTGCAGACCAGCGCGATGCCGTCGGTCGCGGCGGCCCGGGCGACCAGTTCGCGGACCACGCCGGCCAGCGGCGCGGCGGCGGCCCCGGGCGGCCCGGCCGCGGCCGGTGCCAGCGTCTCGATGTCCTCCAGCAGCAGCACCGCGGGGCTGGCCGCGACCGCCTCGTCCAGCGCGGCGGCCAGCACCTCGGCGGCTGCGGGCGGCGCCAGCCCGAGCAGGTCGGCCGGCAGCCGGCGCACCGTGCCCGCGTCGACGGCCGCCGCCACCGCCCGTACCAGCGTGCTCTTGCCGGCCCCGTCTGGCCCGGTGACGAGCACGCCCAGCGCGGCCGCCGAGCCGAGCCGGGCCAGCAGCGGCCCGTGGTGGAAGCTCAGGTCCAGCCATTCGCGCAGCCGCCCGGCCTGCGGCGCCAGCCAGCCGAGGTCGTCCAGGCCGGGTAGCTCGGCGTCGTCGCGTTCGGCGGCCCGGGCCGCTGCCAGCGCGGCCGGGCTCGCTGCCCAGCCGGCGGCATCCGTAGCCGGGTCGGCCGGCTCGGCCCGGCCCGGCCCCCGCCGGGACGGCTCGAACCGGGACGGCTCGCGCGCGGCGGCCGGTGCGGCCGCGCGGACCCCGGCCGGCCGGTGCCCGTTGACGATCGTGTCGGCGGTGACCAGCCGGTGCCCGTCCGGCGTGGTGCCGATGACCGTGAGCAGCGCGCTGGTCCAGGCCATGCCGAGGGCCGCCGACAGCGACCGGCGGACCGCGGCCATGTCGGCGGCGCCGCCGGGCGCGACGTCCTGCGGCAGCAGCGAGACGTTGTCGCCCTCGGTCACCACTTTGCCGACGAGCGCGCGGTGCACCAGATCCGGCGGCACCACCTGCAGGATGTCCGGCGGGCCGGCCAGCACGACCGCCGCCGCCGGCCGGAGCACCGCCGGCTCGATCGTGACGCTGCCGCCGTCGGCCAGCCCGAGGTTGCCGAGCGTGAGGTCGTCGCAGCGCACCTCGCCGGGGGCGGCGCCGTCGCCGGCGAGCGCGGCGAGGGCCGCTGTGCTGCGCTGCCCGGTGAGCCGGACCCCGCCCCAGGACGCCAGGCCGAGCGCGGCCAGCGTCTCGCGATGCAGCCGAACTATGCCCCGACGTGCGTCCAAAGGTGCAGTGACCAGCCGTGCTGTCAGCAGTAAACTTTTGGGGTCGGCTGGGCGGTAGGTCACGCGTGCCGAGTGTAGGGCGTGTCCGATCTGGGCAGGGCTTGCCGTGCGGAGTCCGTCGCGTCGGCCCGAGATAAACCGGTCGCGCCCGCGGTGTTGTCGGGGAACAGTGGTGGGGAACGAAGCCGACTCGTCGGTCGTTGGGGCTGTAATCACGGGACGGGGACCGTGGGGTCGTCATGCTCCAGCGTGGCGGCTCGGAGGGGGCACCGGGGTGGAGCTCAATGGACACCAGTGGTTA
>JBBWZH010000075.1:0-14344 GCA_039648995.1 Mycobacteriales bacterium | reverse complement strand
CGCTAGGTGACCTGATCATCGGCTGGCTGCTGCTGCGTGGCGCCGCCGTGGCCAACGCCGCGCTGGACGCCGGCACCGCGGACACCCGGGACCGCGCCTTCTACGAGGGCAAGATCGCCGCCGCCCGCTTCTTCGCCACCACCGTGCTGCCGGAGCTGTCGGCCCGCCGGGCGGTCGCCGAAACCACCGACAACGGGTTGATGGATCTGCCGGAGACCGCCTTCTAAGCCGAGCCCGCCGGGTCGGCCGGGTCGGCCGGGTCGGCCGCCGAATCGTCCATAGTGGACTCGTCCGGAGTGGACGGTGGCGGTTGGTCTGTTTTCCACAGGTTCAGCGATGCCCCGTAGAGCTGCACGTGGAACACCGCGATCCGCTCGAACGGGCAGAACACCTCGACGCCGGCCTGCGGAACGCCGGTGCCGGCGATCACCCGGGCCACGCCGCGACGGATCGCGGCCCGGTCGGCGTCGGCGTCGACGAGCACGCTGTAGACCGGGAACGCCGGCTCGCCCGCGGCCTCGGTCGTCGCGCGCAGGGCGGCCAGGGCATGCGGCTGCTCGCGGATCCAGGCCACCACGGCGTCGTCCCGGTCGTCCGCCTCCTCCGCGCCGCGCTGTACCGACGCGTTGAGGTCCAGGCCGACCAGCGTGAAGCCGTCGAACTGCTCGTCGTCGATCGACTCGGAGACGTCGATGACAGTCTGGATCGCGCTGTCGACCGCGTGGTATGTGGTGTCCAACTGCAGCACGCCCGGCCGGTTCGTCGGCGCCCGCTCCACCTTCCGCGTCCAGAGCCGGGTCGAGCTGCGGTAGAGCCGCAGGTGCGACGGCGACAGCCCGCGGGACGGCGCGAACGACTCGACCAGCACCGGAGCCGGCAGGCCGTCGAGCCGGACCAGCACCTCGGCCCGGACCGCCGGCTGGTCGATCTCACCGTCGACGACCACGCCCACCACGATCGTCGGCCGGCCGGCCACCTCCGTCCACGCGGTGACCAGGCCGAGCACGCCCGCCTGCTCCGGCGCCCACTCGACCAACGCCGCCAGCGCCGGCTCGTCCTCACCCGGCCCCGGCTGGAAGGTGGCATCCGCGGGCAGCTCGGCCGGGGCCGGTCGCGTGCCGGCCCCTTCCTGCGTCGGGGGCCCGACCGGAGGCGGCTCCCCAGGCGCCGCCTCGGCGGCAGACCCTGCCGGGCCACTTCCGCTTTCCGGCGTAGCCGGGCTGGCAGGCGGAGCCATGTCCCTCGGCCCAACCGCGTCGGCCGGCTGACCGGCACCGACCGGGCCGGCCGGCGCCGTCGGGTTGGCCGACGCGCCTTCGGTGCCCGACCAGGCCGCCGGCGCCGGTTCGGCCGCGCTAGCCGGCGTCTGCGCGGCAGGGGCGGCCGCGTCGACAGGGGTGGGATGGGCGGGGGCGCGCCAGAGGGCGACGGAGCGGTCTTCCAGCCACTGGTGCACGTCGCCGACGTCGGCGAGGCCGATGATCTCGATGCAGCAGCGCTTGGCGCCCGACCGCTGGGCGAGGTCGACGATCGTGCTGCGCTCGGTTTCCACGCCGGAGATCGAACCCGAGCCGACGTACGCCATGACGACCCGGACCCAACCGCCGGCCGGATCGGCCACCCAGCTGCGGAACAGCGCCGCCAGCCGATCGGAGCTGCCGGCGTACCGGACCAGCGCGGCGTCCACCCCGTCCAGCGCGATCGTGCCGGCGGCGAACGACCACTCCAGGTTCGCGGCGACGAGCTCGAACCCGCCGGCCGGGTCGTCCCGCGGCCCGTCCGGCTCGACCACCCCGCCGGTGGCCGGTGCCGCGACGACCGGCGTCAATACGTCCACTTCGAATGGTGCACTATCCACAATGGACGGACCCAGCTCGGGCACGTGCCGCTCGACCGGGCCACGTGGCGTGGGCACCCCCGACGGCGGCTCGGGCGCCGGCCAGACCGGTACGGAGGCGGCCCAGACCGCCTGCTGCCGCGGATCCTGGCGGCGCTCGTCCGCCGGCACCGGCACGGTCAGGCAGGCCGCACCCCGACCGGCGGCGGCCGAGGCGATCGCCGTGACAGCACCGCCCGCATGGGCCAGGTCGGCCAGCACCGGCAGGTACACCCGCACCTGGGCGACGTCGGGGCCGCGGAAACCCTCCCAGCACCGGCGCAGCGCCAGCACACCGTCCTGAGTGGACACCGCGGCGCCGACGGCCTGATCCAGCTCGTCCGGGCGCGGATCGCCGGCCAGGTAGGCGGTGCGGCTGCTGATCGCGGCTTCGGCGACCGGCTCCTCAGCGTCCCAACCGGCGAGATCGTCGTACCGCGCGCCGACCGCGTCCAGCCGCGCCCGCAGGCCGAGCAGGTTGAGCCCGTCGTCCTGCAGGACGACGTGGAACGGCACCGGTTCGCCCTCCTCGGCCCGGCCGCGTGCCACCTCCCGCACCGTCGTCACCAGACCGTCCAGTTCGGACAGTGGCGCGGCGGCGAGCAGTAGCGCGGCCCGGCTGACTACGAGGAGGTGCCCGTCGCCCGGCAGCCAGGACATGTCGGTGAGCACGCTCGCCAGCGCGGGCCAGTCCTCCACCGGGTCACCGGGAAGTTGCAGCGCCGCCGCGGCCTCGTCGAACAGGCCGTACCCGGTTCGTACGCAATGCCCGCGCAGGATCCGCACCACCACGCCGTCCTGGCCGAGCATCCAGCCGAGCTGCCGGGCATCGGACGGCGCACCGTCCAGCAGGTGCAGCCACGGCCCGCTGGGCCGGCGCAGCCGGGCCAGCTCGGCGAGCGGGTCCGCGGCCGGCACTACCCGCATCCTTGACTCTGCCCGGGACGCGCCGGTCACGCCTCCATTGGCCACTCGGCCATCCTCGCCACCGCACGCATCTTGTTCATCGCGTCCAGCGCGGCCACCTTGTACGACTCGGCCAGCGTCGGGTAATTGAACACCGCGTCGACCAGATAGTCGATCGTCCCACCGCAGCCCATCACAGTCTGTCCGATGTGGACAAGCTCGGTGGCGTTGGTACCGAACACGTGCACACCCAGCAGCTGCCGGCTCTCCGAGTGCACCAGCAGCTTCAGCATGCCGTAGGAGTCGCCGAGGATCTGTCCGCGGGCCAACTCGCGGTACCGCGAGATCCCGACCTCGAACGGCACCGACTCAGCGGTCAGCTCGTCCTCGGTGGGCCCGACGTACGAGATCTCCGGGATCGTGTAGATGCCGATCGGCTGCAGCAGGCTCTTCCCGTCCGCGACCACCTCGCCGCAGGCGTGGTACGCGGCCCGCCGGCCCTGCTCCATCGAGGTGGCCGCGAGTGCGGGGAACCCGATCACGTCGCCGACCGCGTAGATGTGATCGACCTTCGTCCGGCAGTACTGATCGACGACGATGCGGCCGCGGCCGTCGGCCTCCAGCCCGGCCCGGTCCAGCTGCAGGATGCCGGTGACGCCTTCCCGCCCGGCCGAGTACATCACCGTGTCGGCCGGCAGCCGCTTGCCGCTCTCCAGGATCGTCAGCGTGCCGCCTTCGTGCCGCTCCACCCGGGCCACCGTCTCGCGGAACCGGAACGTCACGGCGAGGTCGCGCAGCTGGTACTTCAGCGCCTCGATGATCTCCAGGTCGCAGAAGTCGAGCATCCGCTCGCGCCGCTCGACCACGGTCACCTTGGTGCCGAGCGCCGCGAACATCGAGGCGTACTCGATGCCGATGACGCCGGCGCCGACGACGACCATCGTCGCGGGCAGGTGCTCCATGCAGAGGATCTGGTCGCTGTCCACGATCGTCAGCCCGTCGAACTGGACGGTGGCCGGCCGCGCCGGCCGGGTGCCGACCGCGATCACGATCTTCTCCGAAGTGACCTTGCGTTCGTTGCCGTCCTCGGCCGTCACCACGATCGTGTGCGCGTCGTCGAACCGCCCGGTGCCGACGAGCATGTGCACGTGGTTGCGCGCCAGCTGGCTGCGGATGACATCGATCTCGCGGCCGATCACGTGATGGGTGCGGGTCAGCAGGTCGGAGACCGTGACGTCTTCCTTTACCCGGTAGGACTGACCGTAGAACTCCCGCTGGGCCAGGCCGGTGACATAGAGCACAGCCTCACGCAGCGTCTTCGACGGGATGGTGCCCGTGTTGATGCACACCCCGCCGACCATGTGCCGGCGCTCGACAAGGCCGACCCGCCGGCCCAGCTTTGCCCCGGCTATCGCCGCCTTCTGCCCGCCCGGCCCGGAGCCGAGAACAAGCAGGTCGAAGTCATATTCGGCCATTGCCGCACCTCGTTCGCGCCGCCCGCTGCCACCACCGTGCCTATCCTGCCTTGCTTCACCCGACCGGCGCATCCCACGGTTCCCCCAGCACGTTCTGTACGGACGACAAGGTTTCGCCGAACGGCCGACGCCGCCGGGCATATCGTCAGACCTGATGGACGACAACTCACGCTGGATCCGACTTGCCGGCGCCGCCAACGTCCGTGATCTCGGCGGCCTGCCCACGCACGACGATCAGCTGACCAAGCCCGGCCGGGCGCTGCGGGCGGACAACCTGCAGGGGCTGACCCCGACCGACGTGCATACCTTGGTGTACGACATCGGAGTCCGGACGGTGGTCGACCTACGTACCGTCGTCGAGGTGCAGAAGGAGGGCCCGGGCCCATTGACCCGGGAACCGCTGGTGGTGCACCGGCACTGCTCGCTCTTTCCGGAGGGCGGCCAGATGACCGACATCGACGCAGACACGCTGCTGCCCTGGCAGACCACCGGCCGTTCGGTGCCGATCGAGGTCGACCGGTCTGCCCCGCCGGACGAGATCGCCGGCACCCTGGCGGTCGGCTTCTATCTCGGCTACCTGCGAGACCGGCCGGACAGCGTGGTCGCCGCGCTGCGGGCGATGGCCGGCAACGGTGGCGCCTCGGTCGTGCACTGTGCCGCCGGCAAGGACCGCACCGGCGTCGTCGTGGCGCTCGCGCTCTCGGTCGCCGGCGTCACCCGCGATGCGATCATCGCCGACTACACCGCCACCGGTGACGTGCTCGACGAGGTGCTGGAGCGGCTGCGGAACAGCCCGACCTACGCCGGCGATCTGGACGACGGGCCGCCGGACGCGCACCGGCCGCGGCCGGAGACGCTGCGCCGTTTCCTGGAGGTGCTGGACGAGCGGGCAGGCGGCCCGGTCGGCTGGCTGACCGCGGCCGGTTTCGACGACGCTGACGCCGACCGGCTGCGCGCCCGCTTGCTGAACTGACCCGGCGCGGCCCGGCCGGCGCCAGACGGCAGCGGGGCCGGCCGACTCAGCCCGGCGCCCGACGGCGGGCTGGCTCAACCCGGCGCCAGACGGCGGGCTGGCTCAACCCGGCGCCAGACGGCAGCGGGACGGCTCAGCCCTGCCCTCGACGGCGGCGGGACGGCTGGCCCAGCCCGGCGCTCGACGGCAGCGGGCCGGGCGGGCCGGCTCGACGGCTGTCAGTCAGCCATGCCGCGCAGGACGAGCGGGAGGTGGCCGGGGCCGCCGGGGACGATGCGGATCGGGACGCCCCAGTCCTGCCGGGTGATGTGGCAGGCTGGGTGCTCGACGCCCTCGTCACAGCTGGCGGCCTGCGCGGTCACGTGCAGCACGCCGTCGGTGAGCGCTCCGGACAGTTCCAGTTCCCGGGTCAGCTCGACGGACTCGCCGGCCCCGCTGACCAGCAGTTCCGGCGGTGACGCGCTGACCTGCAGCAGCGTCGACGGGCCGAACCGGTCGTCCAGCTTCTGCCCCGGCGCCGGCTCGAAGATCACATCGAGCACGGCCGGGCCGGCACCGAGCTCGGCCGGTGGGCGCCGGGTCGGCCCGGCCGGCGCGGTGATCCGGCGCAGCGTGCCCGGCGCGACCGGGCGGGTGACCCGGTGCGCGGCCGACTCGACCACCACCAGGTCGCCGCTTACGACGACCGCCCCGCTCGGCTCCGCGACCTCAGTGGCGAGCGTGGTGACCTCGGCACTGGCGGGGTCGTACCGGCGGACGGCACCGTTGTAGGTGTCGAGCACCGCGACGCTGCCGTCGGGCAGCACGGCGACGCCGAGCGGGTGCTGGAAGCGGGCGCCCGCGGCCGGCCCGTCGACGTGGCCGAAGTCGAACAGCCCGGCGCCGACCGCGGTGTTCAGCGTGCCGCCGGCGGCGTCCTCGGTGAGCCAGCGCAGCGCGGACGTCTCGGCGTCGGCGATCCACAGCCGCTCGGCCGCGTCGACGGCCAGCCCGCTCGGCTGCGCCAGCCAGCCGTCCAGCGCCGGACCGTCGCGCAGTCCCTCGACCGTGGTCCCGGCGAGCAGCCCGACCCGGCCGGTGCGCGGGTCGAACTCCAGCAGCAGGTGCACCCCGGCCGCGGCAACCGCGACCCGGCCACGCCACCAGGCGAGATCCCAGGGCGATGGCACCGGCGGCACCCGACCCGGGACGACCTGCGTGTCGGCCAGCGCCGCGGGCAGGTCGGCGACGGTGCTGACCACGCCGGTGTCCAGCCGGACGCCGCGCAGCAGGTGGTTCACCGTGTCGGCGACGAGCAGGTCGTAGCCGACCTCGGCGGCGGCGTCGGCCGGCAGCAGCGCCAGGCCCTGCGGCTCGGCGAACTCGGCCGCGCCCGGTGGCCCGTCGAGCCGCCCGCGCCGACCGGACCCGATCCGGCGCAGCACGGTCTCGCCGTCCGCAGCCAGCTCGACGATCGAGTGGTGGCCGCTGTCGGAGACCAGGAAGGTGCCGGTGTCGGCGCGCCAGGCGATCTTGCCGGGGAACCGCAGCGCGGACGGCGCCGGCGGCGGCTCTACGTACGGGCTGTCGCCGCGGCGCAGCGTGCCACGGGCATCGTGCTCGACGATGAGCTCGTCGATCAGCCGGGCCAGCCCCTCGGCGTGCCCCTCGCCAGCGGCGACCGAGACCACGTAGCCCTCGGGGTCGAGCACGACCAGCGTCGGCCAGGCCCGGACCGCGTACTCCTGCCAGGTGCGCAGCTGCGGATCGTCCAGCACCGGGTGCCGGACGTCGTACCGGGCGACCGCGTCGGTGAGCGCCTGGTGATCCGCCTCGTGCGGGAACTTCGGCGAGTGCACGCCGATGATCATCAGCACGTCCCGGTACTTCTCCTCCAGCGGCCGCAGCTCAGCCAGGACGTGCAGGCAGTTGAGGCAGCAGAAGGTCCAGAAGTCCAGGATGACGATCTTGCCGCGGAGGTCTGCCCGGGTCAGCGACCGGCCGCCGGTGTTGAGCCAGCCGCCCGCGCCGGTGAGCTCCGGTGCCCGTACCCGGGGGCGCCTGGTTACCGACATGTCCGCAGCCTAGGGCGGCGCTGAAGCGACAGACTTGCCACCACGTCCCGGTTGACGAGGTTAGACTTCATCTTCATGGTGAATGACTCCATCAACGACATTGACGTGTTTCTGCGCCTGGTCGGGCAGCGTGTCGCGGCGGCCCGGCAGTTGCGGCGCCTGAGCCAGGAACAGTTGGCGGAGCGGTCCGGGTTGCCGGTCGCGGTGCTTGGCGCGCTGGAGCGTGGTGACAGCGGCGTCGAGGTGGACGACCTGCAGCGGGTGGCCGACGTGCTGGGCACCGCGATCACCGACCTGCTGCCGAGCGAGGCCGAAGTGCGGGCGACGGCCGGGGCGGCCCGGGCCGGCGGGCCGCCGAGTCGGCAGGACCCGGCAGGCGGGAGGCCTGTCGGGTCCTGACGTGCCGGCCGGTGTCACCCGCGTGGGATACCGGCCGCTGCTCGGGTTAGCGGTTGTTCTGGATGGCCGCGATCGCGCGCAGCTCAGCCTCGACGGTTGGTGTGTGGACGGCGTCAATAGCCCGCTGGACGGCGCGCTCGCGCCGCTCCATCGCGACCCGCTGGCGCCACCGACTTGTGAAGTGCCGCACCTCGTTCATCTCCTCTCGATGCGTCACTCCCTGTAGCAATGACCGGCCAGGTGATACTCCAAGAAGTCTTGGTGATGTCGCTCACCCTGCGCTGTCCTTGCAGCTCTGTCACCTGATCTGGGCGGATCGGCCGCCGGACGGGCCGCTACTCAGCGTCCCGGCCGGCGGCCCCGCGATCAGCTCCAGACCAGCGCGGTAGCCGGGTCGGTCAGCAGGGTGGCGATGTCGGCGAGGAACTCCGACCCGAGCTGGCCGTCGATGATCCGGTGGTCGAACGACAGGCTCAGCTGCGCGACCTGCCGCACCGCCAGCTCGCCGTCCACCACCCACGGCATGTCCCGGACGCTGCCCAGCGCCAGGATCGCCGCCTCGCCCGGGTTGAGGATCGGCGTGCCGGTGTCGACGCCGAACACGCCGACGTTGGTGATCGTGATCGTGCCGCCGGACATGTCGGCCGGCGTCGTCCGGCCGGCCCGCGCGGTCTCGGTCAGCTCGGCCAGCGCGACCGCCAGCTCCCGCAGCGACAGCCGGCCGGCGTCCTTGACGTTGGGCACGATCAGCCCGCGCCCGGTCGCCGCCGCGATGCCCAGGTTGACGTACTCCTTGACGACGATCTCCTGGGCCTGCTCGTCCCAGCTGGAATTGATCATCGGGTGCCGGCGCACCGCGAGCAGCAGCGCCTTCGCCACGAACAGCAGCGGCGAGACCTTGAGCCCGGCGAACTCCGGCGTCTCGGCCACCCGCTGCCGTAGCCGCATCATCGCGGTGACGTCCACCGCGACGAACTCGGTCACGTGCGGTGCCGTGAAGGCGCTGGCCACCATGGCCGCCGCGATGTGCTTGCGGACGCCCTTGATCGGTACCCGCTGCTCGCGGGACGCGTCCCAGGCCGGTGCCAGCACCGCCGGGCGCGCCGCACCGTTCGCCTCGGCGCCGGCCGGGTGGGCCGCCGCCGTCACGTCGGACCGGGTGATCACGCCGTTCGGCCCGCTGCCGGCCAACGCCCTCAGGTCGACGCCGAGATCCTTGGCCAGCTTCCGTACCGGCGGCTTGGCCAGCACCGGCAGGTCAGACGCTGCCGTCGCCGAGCCGGCCGAACCCGCGCCGACCGGGGCGGCCGGGGCTGCGGGGGTGGGGCCTGGCGGGGTGGTCGGCTTCGTGCCCGCCTCGCCCGCCGGGCCGGTGCCCGCCGACGGCCTACGTGGCCGCCGCTTAGCCACCACCGACCGCGGCCCGTACCCCACGAGGACCGAGGTGCGGCCGCCCGGCGCCGGCCCGCCGATGATCCCGGGCTCGATCGCCTCATCGGGCGGCGGGATCGGCGGCACCAGGTCGTCCCGCAGGCCGACGGGAGCCCGCAGCTCGCTGGACGGCGGATCGACCGGGCCGGCCGGCGCACCGTCCGGGTCGACGTCGACCGTGATGATCGGCGTCCCGACGTCCACCGTCTCGCCCTCGGCGACGTGCAGCTCGCTGACCTGCCCCGCGTACGGGGAGGGCAGCTCGACGGCCGCCTTCGCGGTCTCGATCTCAACCACGATCTGGTTGATCGTCACCACGTCACCGGGCTGGACATACCAGCGCAGGATCTCGGCCTCGGTGAGCCCTTCGCCGACGTCCGGCAGCTTGAAGTGTTTGAAATCAGGCACGCGTCACCCCCTCAGAACGCCAGCGAACGGTCGACGGCATCGAGCACCCGGTCGAGGTCGGGCAGGTAGTCCTCCTCCATGCGGGACGCGGGGTAGGGCGTGTCGAAGCCGCCGACCCGCAGCACCGGCGCCTCCAGCAAGTAGAACGCCTGCTCGGTGACCCGGGCGGCGATCTCGGCACCGAGGCCGAGCGTGGTCGGCGCCTCGTGGACGACGATGAGCCGGCCGGTGCGCTCGACCGACTCCAGCACCGGGTCGAGGTCCAGCGGTGACAGCGTGCGCAGGTCGATCACCTCCAGCGAGCGACCGTCGTCCTCTGCCGCGCTGGCCGCGTCCATGGCGACCCGCACCATCGGCCCGTACGCGGCGACCGTCACGTCCCGGCCGGGCCGGACGATCCGGGCGATGTGCAGCGGGTCGGGCGTCTGTGTCTGGTCGACCTCCGCCTTCTCCCAGTACCGCCGCTTCGGCTCCAGGAAGATCACCGGATCGTCCGCCGCGACGGCCTGCTGGACCATGAAGAAGGCGTCGGCCGCGTTGGAGCAGGCGACCACCTTGAGCCCGGCGGTATGCACGAAATACGCCTCGGGCGACTCGCTGTGGTGCTCGACCGCGCCGATGCCCCCGCCGAACGGGATCCGGATCGTCACCGGCAGCCGCACCCTGCCCTGCGACCGGTAATGCACCTTCGCCAGCTGGCTGACGATCTGGTCGAACGCCGGGTAGACGAACCCGTCGAACTGGATCTCGCAGACTGGCCGGTACCCGCGCATCGCCAGCCCGATGGCGGTGCCGATGATGCCCGATTCGGCCAGCGGGGTGTCGATGACCCGGTCTTCGCCGAAGTCCTTCTGCAGGCCATCGGTGACCCGGAAGACGCCGCCGAGCTTGCCCACGTCCTCACCCATGATGAGCACTTTCGGGTCGCGCTCCATCGCTTTGCGCAGGCCCTCGTTGAGCGCCCGCGCGATCGTGAGAGTCGTCATCGGGAGGACGCCTCCTCGAAGGAGTCGAGGTAGCGGCCGAACTCGTCCCGCTGGCGCAGCAGGTGCGGCGTCGGCTCGACATAGACGCCGTCGAACAGCGTCAGCGGCTCAGGGTCGGCCATCGTGGTGCAGCTGTGCCGGATGTGCGCGGCCAGCTCGCCGGCCTCCTGCTCGACCTCGTGGAAGTAGCTGGAATCGGCCATACCGCTGCGCGACAGGTACGCCTTCATCCGCTCGATCGGATCGCGCAGCTTCCAGACCTCCAGCTCGCTGGCCAGCCGGTACCGGGTCGGGTCGTCCGAGGTGGTGTGCGCACCCATCCGGTAGGTGAACGCCTCGATCAGCGTCGGCCCCTGCCCGGTGCGCGCCGCGTCGAGCGCCGCGCGGGTCACCGCGAGGCAGCCGAGCACGTCGTTTCCGTCCACCCGTACGCCGGGGAACCCGAAACCGTGCGCGCGTTTGTACAGCGGAATGCGGGTCTGCTTCTCCAGTGGCTCGGAAATCGCCCACTGGTTGTTCTGGCAGAAGAACACGACCGGTGCGTTGAAGACGCTGGCCCAGACGAACGACTCGTTCACGTCGCCCTGACTCGACGCACCGTCGCCGAAGTAGGCGATAACCGCGTTCTGCGCGGCTTTGCCGCCATCCCGCTGGATACCCATCGCGTAACCGGTCGCATGCAGCGTCTGCGAGCCGATGACGATCGTGTACAGCGCGAAGTTCTTCTCTTGGGGATCCCAGCTGCCATGGTCGACGCCGCGGTAGAGGCCGAGCAGCGCGACCGGGTCGATGCCCCGGCACCAGGCCACGCCGTGCTCTCGGTAGGTCGGAAAGACCATGTCATCGGGCCGCAGCGCGCGACCGGAACCCACCTGCGCCGCCTCCTGACCGAGCAGGGAGGCCCAGATGCCGAGCTCGCCCTGCCGCTGCAGCGCGGTCGCCTCGACGTCGATCCGGCGGGTGAGCACCAGATCCCGGTACAGCTCCCGGTATTCCTGCGGGGTGAGGTCTATCGAATAGTTGGGATGCTCGACCCGCTCACCCTCGGGAGTGAGCAGCTGTACCAACTCCGGACCCTCGCTGGGGTCATGCGGCGGGGCTGGGACGCCGAAGTCCGCCAAGGTCATGCGTCTCTCCTCGCTGGAACTGCACGCGGGGTCGCCGCGCGAGCCGGACCGGCGTCCGGGGCCCGGCGCCGAGGGTGTCGACAACGAACCAGCCAGATGCCGGAGCGTGCGGAAACGAACGCTGCCTCCATCGTGGCAGACCTCGCGGCCCGTGTGACACGTCCATCCTTGCCCGACCGCGGCGGCCCGTACCAGCGGCGGTCGCAAAGCTGTGGATAGAGGTTTTGCCTGTGGACAACGAGATGCGGAATGTCGGCAGTACCTGCTACCACTTGAGGCCGAACGCCCGACCTGCCCGATACACGCTGGTCAGGCGGATAGCTGCGAGGGGAGGGGCGCATGGTGCACGACGACCAGCCGCGACACGGCACGGGTCAGCACGACGTACAACCGCCGCAGCCCCCGCGGCTCGGCCGCCACGATGGCGGCCGGCTCGACCACCACCACGAAGTCGTACTCCAGGCCCTTGGCCAGCGTCGCCGGCACGATCGTGACCCGGGCAGGCGCCGCTGGCTCCGGCTCGCCGCCGGCCGGTGGCTCCGCTGGCTCCTCCGCCTCGCCGAGCACGCCGTAGGGCACACCCGCCGCGGTCAGCGCCTTGCCGGCCGACTCGACCGCGTGGTCCGCGACGATGACGCCGATCGACCCCTCGCCGGCCAGCAGGGCGGTGGTCTCGGTCGCGATCGCGGTGGCCAGGTCGTCGGCCGCGTGCACGCGCAGCCCGCCGTCGCCGTGCCGCACCGACGTGGCCGGGCTGAGTCCCTGGGCGAGATGCGGCAGCAGCCGGTTGGCCAGCGCGATCACCTCCGCCGGCACCCGGTAGCCCCGGGTCAGCGGCTCCACCCGCGCGTCCGGCTTGCCCAGGTCGGCGAGCGTGCTGCGCCAGTCGGTGGACGCCCACGGCGTGGTGCCCTGGGCCAGGTCACCGAGCACCGTGATCGACCCGGTGGGGCAGCGGCGGGCCACCCCGCGGCACTGCATCGGGGAGAGGTCCTGCGCCTCGTCGAGCACCACGTGGCCGTAGGTCTGCGGGCGTTCGAGCAGTCCGGCCACCTCGTCCACCAGTGCCGCCTCGGCCAGCGTCCACCGGGTGGCGCGCACGCTGCGCGGGACGCGTTCCCACCGCAGCAGCCGCTGCTCGGCCGGGTCGAGCACGCCGTCCGCGGCCGCGGCCAGCGCCTCGGGGTCGGCGAGCAGCCGGAAGACCAGGCCGGCGGCGTCCACGGCCGGCCAGACCGAGTCCACGAACGTTCGCACCGGCGCCGATCTGGCCACCCGCGCGGTCTCCCCGTCGGATGGCGCGCCGCCGGAGTTCTCGCGCTGCCGCCGCAGGTCCTCCGCGATCAGCAGATGCAGCCGCTCCCGGGCGGCGGCGTATCGAGCCTCGCCGCGGCGCAGGTCGTCCACATACCGGCGCAGCCGCTCCGGCGGCACCCGGTACCGGCGGGTACCGACCGGGATCATCACCCCGTCCCGCGGCCGGGTGATCCCGCCATACACGGCGCGGCGCAGCACCTCGGCCATCCGCGCGTCGCCCTTGAGCGTGGCGACGTCCGCCGGCTCGGCGGCCTTGACCGGCACCGACGCCAGCAACTGTTCGATTGTCTGCTGCCCGACGCCAGCCTCGCCGAGCGCGGGCAGCACCTGGCCGATGTAGGAGAGGAAGGCCCGGTTCGGCCCGACCACGAGCACGCCGGAGCGGCGCAGCCGGTCCGGGTACGTGTAGAGGAGGTTGGCGGCACGGTGCAGGCCGACCGCCGTCTTCCCGGTGCCCGGCGCGCCCTGCACGCAGATGCTGTCGTCCAGCGACGCGCGGACGAGATCGTCCTGGTCCGGCTGGATCGTCGCGACGATGTCCCGCATCGGCCCGACCCGGGGCCGCTCGATCTCGGCCAGCAGGATCCGGCTCGCCGCCTGGTCCTGGCCGGTGCCGGCCGTCGGCAGGTCGAGCGGTTCGTCCTCGTACGAGGTGAGTCGGCCGGTGGCGAAGCCGAACCGGCGGCGGCGGCGCAGCCCCAGCGGCTGGGCGGCCGTCGCCCGGTAGAACGCCCGGGCCATCGGTGCCCGCCAGTCGATGACCAGCGGGTCGCCGCCGTCGTCGCGGATGTGCCGGCGACCGATGTGGAAGGTCTCGCCGTGCGGATGCTCGTCGTCGGGCCGCCGGTCGACCCGGCCGAAGAAGGGCTGCACCGACGGGTCGTCGGCCAGCGCGCGCAGCCTGATCATCCGCGCGGCGCCCAGCGCCTCGCTGGCCAGCGGATCGACACCGTAGTCGGCGATACGGTCGGCGCGGGAGCGCATTTGGCCGAGGCACTCCCGGGCCCGGCGGAGATGTTCGTACTCTGCGGTCAGGACTGGATCTGTCGCGGATGGCGACGGCATGGATTCCCTCGGCGGTGGTCGTCGGGGCCCACTGCCCTAGGTCACGCCCCGGTATCAGCGGCGACATGCCCGGCTACGACGGGATGCGCGGATGGCGCGCACGAGCGTAAGACGCTACGCCGCGTCACCCGGGCGGTCGAGCGAATATGGGTGGCCGGTCAGCGGTCAGTGCGTTCCCGCGGCCAGCCCGGTCCCATCGGTGTCCAATTCGGACAGTCGATCCAGCCGGGCTCGGTAGGCCGGCGGGCAGACCGTCCCGGTATCGCCGAGCAGCAGCGCGTGGTAGGTCGCCTGGGCGGCTTCCTCCAGGTTGGCCGCGCGCTTGTG
>JBBWZH010000785.1:0-6394 GCA_039648995.1 Mycobacteriales bacterium | reverse complement strand
GCCGACCAGGATGGCCAGCAGCCGCTCGATGTGCGGCAGCGTCTCCCAGGTCGGCCGGTTGCCGGCGATCACCAGCGCGCTGTCCGGGTGCGCGCGCAGGCTCAGCCAGATCGCGGTGGTCCGCTCGGTCAGCCACTCCCACCAGGGCTGGCCGGGCGCCGGCTCGTGTACCTCCGGCGGCACGGTGCTGGTGATGATCGCGTCGGCCATCAGGTCGAGCAGCTGGCGCTTGTTGCGGACGTGCCAGTAGAGCGCCGGCGCCTGCACGCCGAGCCGGGCGGCGACCTGCCGCAGCGTGAGCCCGGCCAGGCCGGACTCGTCCAGCACCCCGATCGCGGCGTCGACCAGCTGCTCCCGGGTCACCGCCACCGGCCGCCACCTCCCCGCCCTATCTCGCTTGACAGCTTAACGTCGTTAAAGCCACCCTGTCATTAACGACGTTAAGGAGACTGCATGAGGCAGGAGGGGAGCGGGCCGCCAGCCGTCACGGTGCGCGGCCTGGTCAAGCGCTACGGCGACGTGACCGCTGTCGACGGCGTCGATCTCGACGTCCGCCCGGGCGAGACATTCGGCTTCCTCGGCCCGAACGGCGCCGGCAAGTCGACCACGATCAACATCCTCTGCACGCTGGTGAGACCGACGGCCGGCACCGCGACGGTGGCCGGGTACGACGTCCGCACCGAGCGGGACAAGGTACGCCGCGCGATCGGCCTGGTCTTCCAGGAAACCACGGTGGACAACTACCTGACCGCCGAGCAGAACCTGCGCTTCCACGCCGACCTGTACGGGGTGGATCGGGCCGGCCTGGCGGAGCGGCTGGACCAGGTGCTGGAGATGGTCGGGCTGGCCGGCCGGCGGCGCGACCTGGTGGAGAAGTTCTCCGGCGGGATGAAGCGCCGGCTGGAGATCGCCCGCGGTCTGCTCCACGCGCCGCAGGTGCTGTTCCTGGACGAGCCGACGATCGGCCTCGACCCGGTCAGCCGGGCCGGGATGTGGGACTACCTCGCCGAGCTGCGGCAGCGCGAGGACATCACGGTCTTCCTCACCACGCACTACCTGGACGAGGCCGAGCACTGCGACCGGATCGCGATCATCAACGCCGGCCGGATCGTCGCGCTGGACACGCCGGCGGCGCTGAAGGCCAGCATCGGGGCCGACCGGGTCACCATCGGCACCGCCGACGACCAGGCCGCGATGGCCTCGCTGCGCGACCGGTTCGGGCTCGATCCCGCCCTGCACGGCGGTGCGATCACGATCTCGGTGACCGGTGGCGAGCAGTTCGTCCCGCGGCTGTTCGCCGAGCTGGGGGTGCCGATTCGGTCGGTCAGCGTGGCTCGGCCCACACTGGACGACGTATTCGTCGCGTACACCGGCCAGACCATCACCGAAGCCGACAGGTTCGCCGGGCCTGCGCGGATGCCCATGGTCGGGAGGAGATAGGACATGACCGCCACCTCGACGACGACCGCTCCCACCAGCGGCACGAGCCCGGGCGGCCCGGCCTTCGCGCCGGTCCGGCTGGCCAGCCGCGGGCTGCGCCAGGATCTCCGGACGATCTCGGTGGTCTGGCGCCGCGAGCTGCTGCAGTTCCGGCACGCCCCGGCCCGCGCGCTGTCCTCGTTCATCCAGCCGCTGCTGTTCCTGTTCGTGCTCGGTGCCGGGCTCGGCTCGGTGATCCGCCCCGGCGGCGCGGCCAAGTTCAGCACGTTCCTGTTCCCCGGCGTGCTGGCCACCTCGGTCATGTTCACCGCGGTGTTCTCCGGCATCTCCATGATCTGGGACCGGCAGCTCGGGTTCCTGCGCGAGATGCTGGTCGCCCCGGTCCGGCGCGGCGCCATCCTGATCGGCAAGTGCCTCGGCGGCGCCACGATCGCCACCGGCCAGAGCGTCGTGCTGCTGGCCCTCTGCGGGCTGGTCGGTGTCCCGTACGACCCGGCCGTGCTGGTGGCCCTGGTCCTGCTGATGTTCGTGGGCAGCTTCGCGATCACCTCCTGCGGCGTGCTGATCGGCGTGCGGCTCAAGCAGATGCAGGCCGCGATGCCGATCACCCAGCTGGTGATCACGCCGATGATGTTCCTGTCCGGCTCGCTGTTCCCGCTGTCCGGGCTGCCCGGCTGGCTGCACGTCGCCACCCGGCTGAACCCGCTCACCTACGCCGTCGACCCGATGCGGACGGTGGTGTTCGCGCACCTGAACATCCCGCCGGCCACCAGGGCGGTGTTCGACCCGGGCGTGACCTGGGCCGGCTGGCGGGTGCCGGCGATGGTCGAGGTCGGCGTGGTGCTCGCGGTCGGCGTGATCCTGCTCAGCGTCGCGACCGCGCTGTTCAACCGGGAGGGCTGAACCGGGCCGCGTGCTCCGGCGCCGTCCGCACGGCGCCGGAGTCGGGCGCCGGGGCCGTGCGCCGGGGCGTGGGGCGCTGGGCCGGGCGCTGGGGCGCTGGGCCGGCCGTGCCGGGTCGGCCCGATCGGTGCCGGCTCAGCCTCCGGCGGCCCGGACGATCTCGTCGATCCTGGCGGCCAGCGTGAGGTCGGCGGCGGTGACCCCGCCGGCGGAGTGCGTGACGCAGCCGAACGTGAGCGTCCGCCAGCGGATGTCGATGTCCGGGTGGTGGTCCATCTGCTCCGCCACCTCGGCCACCCGGTCGACCACGCCGATCGCGGCCGGGAAGCTCGGCAGCTCGGCGGTGCGGCGGATACCGGCCGCGTCGCCGGTCCAGCCGTCCAGTTCGGAGAGTCCGGCGGTGAGCTGGTCGGCGGTCAGCGGGTCGGGCATCGGTCCTCCGCGGTGGGTTGAGAGGGTGGACGGGTGACGCTGGTACGGGCCGCGGTACTCATCTCAGCACCGATCGCGGCGGTGTACGAGGAGGCCCGCGAGCGGGCGCGCCGTCCGGTTCCGTGGCTCGGGGGCGCGGTGCCGGCCGGGGAGCAGCCGCCTGCCCGGTTCGCACTGGCCGGCGTCGGGCCCGGCCGGCACGACTGGGCGGTGCGCCGCACCTGCTGGCTGGTGCAGACCGGCGCCGGCACGCTGCTGACCGACGAGCTGACCTGGGTGCCACCGCTCGGGCCACCCGGCCGGATGGCCGACACGCTGCTGCTGCGCGGCCGGTTGCTGCGCTTCCTGGTCACCAACGCGGCCGCGGTCAAGGCCGCCGCCGAGCGGGCCGCACCGACCACTGTGGACGGTCAGGTCGTGGTGGGGGCGGCGCTGCTCGACCCGGCCGGCCGGGTGTTGGCCGCCCAACGGTCCCGCCCGCCGGAGCTGGCCGGCCGCTGGGAGTTCCCCGGCGGCAAGGTCGAGCCCGGCGAGTCCGAGACCGCCGCGCTGATCCGGGAATGCCAGGAGGAGCTCGGCGTCCGGGTCCGGCTGGACGCCCGGCTCGGCGGCGACCTACCCGTCCAGGGCGGCGCCGGCGTCCTGCGGGTCTGGACCGGCCGGATCACCGCCGGCCAGCCCAGCGCCCGCGAGCACCGGGCGCTGCGCTGGCTGGCCCCGGACGAGCTGGACGACGTCGACTGGCTGCCCGCCGACCGCCCGCTCATCGACCTGCTGCGGCCCCCGACCTACCGGCCCTGACCTCCGGGCCGCGGGGCGGGCGCGAACCGTCCCGCCGACCGGGCGCGGCCGCCCGGGCCGACCGCGGCCCGGTACCGGCGGGGGCGTGACCGGAAGCCGGACGACGACGCGGGCGCCCCGATCGCTGTCGGCGATGTGCACGTCCCCGCCGTGCCGGGCCGCGATGCCGGCGACGATCGCGAGGCCCAGGCCGGTGCCGCCGTGGTCCCGGCTGCGGTCGTCGTCCAGCCGGGTGAAGCGGCCGAACACCCGTTCCCGGTCGGCCGCCGGGATACCCGGCCCGTCGTCGCCGACCTCCAGCAGCACCGACGCCCCGGCCGGGCGCAGGCTGACCGTGACGGTGCCGGCCGCGTGCCGTGCGGCGTTGTCCAACAGGTTGCGCAGCAACCGGCCCAGCTGCGACTCGTCACCCGGCACCGCGACCGACTCGGCCGGCCCGTCCGCGTCGCCCGGCGCCACCCGCCCGGCGGTCACCGGCTCCGCCGCGGTCGCCGGCTCCCCGGTTGGCGCCGCCGCGTCGGCTGGGGCGGTGGTGAACTCGGGGCCGCCGGGGTTCAGGTAGGCCCGCTCGGCGATCTGCTCGTCGACCAGCGCGGTGAGATCGACCAGATCGGTGGCGGGCGAGACGGGCCGGTCGGTCCGGGCCAGCGTGAGCAGGTCGTCGGTCAGCGCCTGCAGCCGCTTCGCGCTGCGCAGCGCGGCCGCCGCCGCGTCCGGCCAGGTGGCCGGGTCCGGGTGCGCGACCGCGACCTCGAGTTCGTTGCGCAGGCCGGCGAGCGGGCTGCGCAACTCGTGCGCGGCGTCCGCGATGAACTGGCGTTGCTGCTCCACCGCCGCGTGCAGCCGGTCCAGGGTGGCGTTCGTGGTCACGGCCAGCCGACCGATCTCGTCGCCGGACGGGGGCACCGGCACGCGACGGTCCAGGTCCCGGTCGGTGATGTCGGCCAACTCGGCGCGGATCGCTTCGACCGGCCGCAGCGCCCGCCCGGCCACCAGCCAGGCGAGGCAGCCCATCAGCAGCGCCGCGACCGGCAGGCCGAGCACGAGCGTGCGGTCGACCGCGGCGACCGTGGCCTGCGCCTCGTAGGGCGTCGCGAGCGTGTAGACGGTGATCTGCGGGAGCGGCGTGTGCGGGCCGACCGGCGGCCACCGGACGGCCGCGCCGACCGGCCACCCGGCCGGTGGCCTGGTCATCGCCCGGAGCATCTCGCCCGACAGCGACATCTGGGCGACGGCGAGCCGGCCGGTGCTGCCGTCCAACGGGCCGGGGCCCGGCGAGGCGGTCAGATCGAACGTGACCACCTTGTCGCCGTGCGGGGTGAGTGTGGCCGGGCTCAGCCGCACAGTCGGACCGCTGACCGGGAAGTAGGGCGCGAGCGCACCGGTCGTCGCGACAACCTGGTTGTCCAGCAGCACGGCCCAGTCGTTCGAGGTGAACCGGTTGGGGTCGGCCATGCTCGTGATCGTGACCAGGCCGCCGTCCGACATGACCATGTCGCTGACCGTGTACGCGGCGGTCGCGGCCTGCTGGACGGCGGCGTCGAGTCGGTTCTGGTAGAGCGCGTGCCGCTGCCAGAGCGCGCCGCCGCCGAACGCGACCGCGGTCACCAGCGTCGCCAGCAGCGCGGCGCGGACCCGGATCGAGCCCAGCCGGCGCCGGCGCCGGCCCGGCCACGTCCCGTTCCGCCGTGCCCGCCCCGGCCGCACCATGCCCGCCCGCGCCCGCTCCGCCCGCACCCGCTCCGCCCGCGCCCGCGCGCCGCCGCGTGGGCTGAGCGTTCGGCCGGGGCTAGCCACGGGCGTCGACCAGCCGGTAGCCGGCGCCGCGCACGGTCTCGATGCTGCGCCGGCCGAACGGCAGGTCGATCTTGCGGCGCAGCGTCCGGATGTACACCTCGACGATGTTGACGTCGCCGTCGAACGCGGTGTCCCAGACCTCGTCGATGATCTCGATCTTGCTCACCACCTCACCGGGCCGCCGGCCGAGGCAGGCCAGCACCGCGAACTCCTTGGCGGTCAGCGGTATCGGTACCGCGCCGCGCCGGCAGCGCCGGTCCGCCGGATCCACCACCAGGTCGCCGACCTGCAGCGCCACCGGCCGGCCGGTGCCGCCGCGCCGGATCAGCGCCCGCAGCCGCGCGACCAGCACCACGTACGAGAACGGCTTGCACAGGTAGTCGTCGGCGCCGAGGTCGAGCGCGTCGGCCTCGTCGTACTCGCCGTCCTTGGCGGTGAGGATCAGCACCGGCGTGGCCACCAGGTCGCGGCGCAGCGCGGCGCAGACCCGGTAGCCGTTCATGCCGGGCAGCATCAGGTCGAGGATGATCGCCTGGTACGGATGGCCGCGGCCCAGCTCAAGGCCGCGGTCGCCGTCGTGGGCCACCTCGACCGCGTACCCCTCGGCGACCAGGCCCCGGCGGACCGACTCGGCCAGGTCACGGTCGTCCTCGATAACCAGGACTGCCACCGCCATATCATGCCAGTCGGGACAGGAACAGAGCTGAAGCGCTTTTCAGGTTGTTTCAGGGCAGCTTCAGCGGACCCTGCCTAGCGTCGCCGCCGTGCCCACCCACCCGCCCGTCACCGCCACTCGCCTGTCCACATTGGACAGTCCACAATCGACAGACAGGCGACCGGCCCGGCACGGTCCACCGGGCGGAGGGGGGAATCCCCCCTGCCGTTCGGCCTGGCCGGCCCGCAGCCTGGCCGGCATGACGAGTTTGTTGGCGGTATCGGTTGATCGACCACCGGCGGTGGCGGCGGCACGGCGGCGGGCCGGCCAGATTGTCCCGTACGCGCTGGCCGGCGTGCTGTTCGT
>JBBWZH010000765.1:0-3541 GCA_039648995.1 Mycobacteriales bacterium | reverse complement strand
GGGTCGGCGGGCCGGACGTGATCTCCGCCGCGCATCTGGTCCAGGACGTGGCCGAGCAGCGGGGCGAGAACGTCCATGCCGTCCCGCACGCCGCCCGGTGAGCCGGGCAGGTTGACCACCAGGGCGGCGCCGATGGTACCGGCGAGCCCGCGGGAGAGCACCGACGTCGGCACCCGGCCCCGCGCCGTCTGCCGGATCGCCTCCGCGATGCCCGGTATCTCGCGGTCGAGCAGTGGTCGGGTCGCTTCGGGCGTCACGTCGGTCGGCGTCAGCCCGGTGCCGCCGGTGGTGATCACGACCGACGCGCCCGCGGCCAGCGCGGCCTGGATCGCCGCTCGGATCGCCGGCACCTCGTCGGGCACCACGGTCGGTGACGACACCACGCAGCCCAGCTGGGCCAGCCGGTCGGCCAGCATCCGCCCGGACGTGTCCTCGCGCTCGCCGCGGGCCGACCGGTTCGAGGCGGTGATCACCGCGGCCCGGGTGCCCGCCGGCACCATCGCGCCGGCCACGACTGCCCCGGGCGCCGTCACGGTGCCGACTCGCGGGCTGGCTCGGGGGGCGGCAGGGTCCAGGTGCCCGAGCGGCCGCCGGACTTGTGGACGACCTGGATGTCGGTGAGCGCCGCGCCGCGGTCGACGGCCTTGACCATGTCGATGAGGGCGAGGCCGGCGGCGGCGACCGCGGTCAGCGCCTCCATCTCGACGCCGGTGCGGTCGGCGGTACGGGTCGTCACGGTGATGCGCACACCGTCGTCGAGCAGTTCGAGATCCACCGTGACCCCGTGCAGCGCGATCGGGTGGCAGAGCGGCACCAGGTCGGGCGTGCGCTTGGCGCCCATGATGCCGGCCAGCCGGGCCACGGCGAGCGCGTCGCCCTTGGGCAGGCCGTCGGAGCGCAGCAGCGCGACTACCGCGGCGGTGGTCCGGAGCCGGCCGGTGGCGGTCGCGGTCCGGGCGGTGACCTCCTTCGCGGACACGTCCACCATCCGCGCGGCGCCACTCGCATCGACATGCGTCAACTGGTCGGGCACCGGTCCAGCCTACGGGTCCGCCCGACCCGGCCGCGCCGGCGCGGCACCACCGGCATTCCGCCAAACGACCAGCAACGCGCCGCCGGACCGCGATACGCGACGGTGCGGGCATCCCGGGTTCGCCGCGGCGGTGGTGCCCACCCCGCCACCCCGCTGTCGCGCCGGCGTGCGGCACGACCGACACTGTGCGCATGGCGGGGTACGAGTGGGTCTCGTTCACCACCGACTACGGGGAGGCGGACGGGTTCGCCGCCGTGTGCCACGGGGTCATCGCGCGGATCGCGCCGGCCGTCCGGGTGATCGACGTGACGCACCAGGTGCCGCCGCAGGATGTCCGGCGCGGCGCGGGGGTGCTCGCGCAGACCGTGCCGTGGCTGCCGCCGGCGGCGCACCTGGCCGTGGTCGATCCCGGTGTCGGCACCGACCGGCGGGGCATCTGCGTGGTCGCGGGCGGGTCGGTCCTCGTCGGACCGGACAATGGCCTGCTGCTGCCGGCGGCAGCGGCGTTGGGCGGGGTGACCGCCGCGTACGACCTGGCCGACCCGGTGTACTGGCTGCCGCCGATATCGGCGACCTTCCACGGCCGGGACGTGTTCGCGCCGGTGGCCGCGCACCTCTGCGCCGGTGTGCGGCCGGCGGAACTGGGGCCCGAACTGCCGGTGGACGCGCTGGTCCGGCTGCCGGCGCCGGCCGTGACCGTCGGGGTCGGCAAGGTCACCGCCGAGGTGCGGTCGGTGGACAGTTTCGGCAACGTACAACTCGCCGCCGCGGCGGCCGACCTGACCGCGGCCGGGATCTCGACCGGCGATCGCGCGTTCGTCCACATCGGACCCGCCGCCCGGCCCGCGCTGGTCGCCAGCACGTTCGGCGACGTCGGCCTGGGCGAGCTCGTGGTCTACGTCGACGCGGCGGGCTACATCGCGATCGCGGTGAACGGCGGCAATGCCGCGGCGGCACTGGACATCCGGGACCGGGACTCGGTGCTGCTACTGGCCCGGCCGTCGCGGCCGCCGTCCATTGTTGACTGAGCTAAGTGGACGGTTGGAGGCGGGAATGCCCGATCGGCACGGCATCCTGGCCATCGACGTCGGCACCAGCAGCACCAAAGCGGTGCTGTTCGAGCCGGGTGGCAGCATCGTCGGCAGCGCCCACCGGGGGTATCCGATGCTCACGCCGCACCCCGGCTGGGCCGAACAGGACCCGGACGCGGTAGTCACCGCCGCGCTGGACGCGATGACGGCGGTGGCCGCGGCCGCGGGCCGGCAGCGGGTCACGATCGTCGCGTTGGGACTGTCCACAGCGATGCACACATTGCTCGGGCTGGATGCCGACCGCCGGCCGGTCACGCCGCTGCTGACGTGGGCGGACGAGCGCGCTCTGGACCAGGCGGAACGGCTGCGGGCCGACCCGGCCGGGCAGCGGCTCGCCGGGCGGTCCGGGACGCCGCTACATCCGATGTCGCCGCTGCCGAAGCTGATCTGGCTCCGCGCCGAGCAGCCGGACACGTTCGCCGCGGCACGGTACTGGGGCGGCATCAAGGAGTACCTGCTGCACCGGCTGTGCGGCGGCGACCTGCGGGTGGACCGGTCGACCGCGTCGGCCACCGGGTTGTACGACGTACTCGCCGGCGACTGGGACAACGAGGCGCTGGCCCTCGCCGGCGTCAGCCGGAGCCAACTCGCCGCGCTGGTAGGCAGCACCGAGCGGATCGGCCCGATCAGCGCCGCGGTCGCCGACCGGACCGGGCTGCCGGTCGGCACCCCGGTGATCGCCGGCGGCAGCGACGGCGCGCTCGCCAACGTCGGCGTCGGCGCGGTCCACCCCGGTACGCTGGCCTGCTCCATCGGCACCAGCGCGGCGCTGCGGGTCACGGTGGACAGACCGGTGGTCGACCCGGCCGGCCGGCTGTTCTGCTACGCCCTGGACGACCGGCACTGGATCATCGGTGGCGCCACCAACAACGGCGGCAACGTGCTGGGCTGGCTGCGCGCCGCGCTCGCCCCGGAACTGCCGCCCGGGTCGGCCGAGCGGACCCTGCTCGACCTGGCCGGCCAGGCCCCTCCCGGCGCGTCCGGCCTGCTCATGCTGCCCTACCTGGCCGGCGAGCGGGCACCGCGGTGGCATGGCCATCCGCGCGGGGTCTACTTCGGACTCTCCCAGCAGCACCGGCGCGGGCACCTGGTCCGCGCCGGGCTGGAGGCGGTCTGCCTGCAACTCGCACTACTACTGCAGATGTTGGAGAGCACCGGGCTGACCGCCCATGCCGTCCGGGCCACCGGCGGGTTCGCGCGCAGTCCACTGTGGAGGCAGATACTGGTGGACGTGCTCGGCCGGCCGGTCGGCTTCCCGGCCAGCCCGGAGGGGTCGGCGTTCGGCGCCGCGATCATGGCCATGCGGGCACTGGGCATTGTGGACAGTCTCGACGTGGCGGCCGACCTCGCCCCAGCCACCGACATCGTCCGGCCGAGCGCGGCCACCACCGTCTACACGCGACTACTGCCGCTCTAC
>JBBWZH010000764.1:0-3274 GCA_039648995.1 Mycobacteriales bacterium | reverse complement strand
CATCTCTCACCACAGGGCAGGGCGGCCGGATAACCTCCATACCCATGCTGGATCTGCATCGACTGCGCGCGCTGCTCGCTGTCCGGGAGCACGGCGGATTCCTTGCCGCCGCCCGTGCGCTGTCTCTCTCTCCGGCGGAGGTGGCCGACCTCGTCGGCAGCCTGGAACGCCAGGTAGGGCTGCCGTTGGTGGACGGCGAGCCGCGCGGGGCGCGGCTCACGCCGGCCGGCCACCAGCTCACCGACCACGCCCAGCGGGTACTGGGCGAGTTGGAGGCGGCAGAGGCGGCGCTGGCCTCGTCCACCGGCCGGGTCGCCGGTCTGGTCCGGATCGGCGTGACCCCGTCCGCCGCCCGGGCGTTGCTGCCCGAGGCGCTGGCCCGCTTGTGGGAGACCGCGCCCGACGTTGATGTCCGCATTGAGCAGTTGAGCACGGACGAGGGGGTTGCCGGCATCACGTCCAGCACGCTGGACGTCGCTGTCGTCGGCGAGTACGGCCTGGTGCCCCGCCAGCTGGACGTGCTGCTGGAGCGGCGCGAGCTGCTGGTCGAGCCGGTGCTGGTGGCCGTGCCGGTGCGGCATCCCGCGCAGGGCCCCACGGTCCGGCTGGCCGACCTCGGGCGTGACCGGTGGATCGGTGCCGCGGTCGACAGCCCGGCGCTGGAGCTGCTGTTCCGCGGCTGTGGCGTGGCCGGCGTCGAGCCGCAGGTGGTCGGCCACTGCTCGGACGACGCGCTGGCGCTGACGATGGTCGCCGCCGGGATGGCGCTCGCCCTGGTTCCGGCGAGCGCGGCCGACCAGCACGGCGGGCCGGACCGGCGGCTGGACGGCGTGCGCCTGCTGACCCCGGTGGATCCCAGCCTGCGCCGCACCGTGGTCGCGGTCGCCCGGCACAGCGCGACGAGCGACCCGGCGATAAGCCGGCTGCTGGAGGCGCTGACCACCGCCGGCCGCCGCTTCATCGACGTGACCCCCGGCGCCAGCCGCCCGGCCCCGGCCGGGATCGGCGCCGAGCCACCGCGGCCCGTCCCGGAGCGCAACGGCCACCCGGCGATCCTGCCGCCGCCGCTGAGCGCGATGGACCGGCGCCCACCGGCCGGCACCCGGCAGACCGGCACCGACCTGCTGGGCCGCGGCCCGGCGCCGGACCTGAACGGCCGCCCGGCCGGCCCCGCCGATCTGCCGCCGCCCCCGCTGCCTGGCCCGGCGGACCTGCCCGGCCGCTTCAGCGAGCTGGACCGGCCGGCGCCGCCCCCGCCGTCGGACATCCCGCGCCGCACCGCCGATCTCCCGGGCCTGCCGCCCGGGCCGGCGGAGCTGCCCCGGCGCGGCGCGGCCGAACTGCCCGGCCTGCCGCTGATCGGCGGTCCGGCGGAGCCCCGCCGGGGTCCCGCCGACATCCCCGGCCTGCCGCCCGCCGGCCTGCCGCCCATCGGGCCGGGCCAGAACGCGCCGGGCCAGAACGCGGCCGAACTGCCCGGCCTGCCGCCGCCCGGGGCGCCGACCAACCTGCCCCGCCGGGGTGCCGAGCTGCCGGGCCTGCCGCCACCGGGGGCGCCGAACCGCGGCCCGGCCGAACTGCCCGGCCTGCCGCCGGCCGGGATTCCGGGCCGCGCCGCGGCCGAACTGCCCGGCGCGCCCGCCGACCTGCCGTCCCGGCGGGCCGACCGGCGCGACACGAACGGCCTGCCCGGGCTGCCCCCGCCCGGCGTGCCCACCGACCTGCCCTCGCGGCGGGCCGACCGACGGGGGCCCGAGGACGGGGGCGGCTTCCCACCGGCGGGTGGCCCGACCGACCTGCCGTCCCGGCGCGGCCGTGGCCAGACCGAGCTGCCGGAGATCCGGCCGACCAGCGAACCGCCCACCCCGCCGCCGCTGCCGCCCGGTGACGTCGCGCGGCGCCGGCCGCTGTCCGGTGGCGCCGGCCAGCCCGGCGGCAGCCTGTTCCGGTCGGCCCGGCCGGAACCGCCGGACAGCATCCCGACCTCGTCCGACCTGGGCGCCCGCTCGCTGCCCGCATCCGACCTGCCCACCCCGCGGCCGCCGTCGGACCTCCCCCGGCGGGCCAACTCGGGCCCGCCCGGGCGCCGTCCCGGCGGTTCGGAGGGTCCGCGCGGCACCAGCCCGGGCCCGTCGCTGGCCCGCCGGTCCCGGGCGTCCCGCTCGGCCGACGGCCCGATGGGTACGCTGCCGCCCGCGCCGGACCAGGAGGTGCGGCTGTCGATCTTCGAGGAACTCCAGTCGGAGTGGTTCAGCCGCCGGCCCAAGGGCGATGACCCGCTCGGCGCGCCGTCGACCGACGCGCCGTGGGACTCCCCCGCGGACGACGGCTGGCGCGCCGCCGCCCGGCTCGCGACACCGACCACCGCCGGCACCACGCCGTCCGGCCTGCCCAAGCGGGTGCCGCAGGCGCTGTTCGTGCCGGGCACGGTCGGTGGCGAGCCGAAGCCGGTGAACGGCAACGGCGTGGCGTCCCGCTCGGCCCAGGAGGTCCGCGGCCGGCTGTCCAGCTACCGGGACGGCGTCCGCCGGGGCCGGCACGCCGAGAAGCCGCCCGCCGAGGAGCAGGACCGCCGCCCGCCCGAGCACTGACCCGCGGGCCCCCGAGCCGGGCAGGCCCCGAGCCGGGCAGGCCCCCATCCGGGCAGGCCCCGAGCCGGGCACGCCCGGAACCGGGCACCCCCGGAATCGGGCAGGCCGCGAGCCGGGCACGCCCGGAACCGGCAGGCCCCCAGCCGGGCAGGCCCCCAGCCGGGCAGGCCCCCAGCCGGGCAGGCCCCGAGTCGGCAGGCCGCGAGCCGGGCACGGCCGGAACCGGGCAGGCCCCCAGCCGGGCAGGCCCGGAACCGGGCACGCCGCGAGCCGGGCACGGCGCGAGCCGGGCAGGCCCGGAACGGGGAGGTCTCCGGGTCAGGGCAGCCAGGACACGTGGCCGTGCAGCAGGGCGTAGCCGACGAAGGTGACCGTATCGATGATCGTGTGCGCGATGATCAGCGGCAGCACGCGCCGGGTGCGCTGGAACAGGTAGCCGAACAGCAGCCCCATCACGGCGTTCCCGACGAACGCGCCGAAGCCCTGGTAGAGGTGGTAGCTGCCGCGCAGCAGGGCGCTGGCCAGCAGCGTCGTGTACCACCGCCAGCGCAGCTGCTCGAGCCGCGTGATCAGGTAGGCCACCACGACGATCTCTTCGATCACCGCGTTGCCCCCCGCGGACAGCACCAGCACCGGGATCCGCCACCAGACCGGCGGCAGCGCCTCGGGCACCACCGTGGCCG
>JBBWZH010000695.1:0-13008 GCA_039648995.1 Mycobacteriales bacterium | reverse complement strand
CGCTGATCACGTCGGCGTGGTCGTGGGTGACCGCCCAGTCCAGCGCGGCCAGGATCGCCGAGTTGAACGCGAACCCGCCGGCCGGGAAGACCTTCAGCCCGACCAGGCTGGCGCCCGGCGCCATGCCCAGGATGCGGATGGTGCAGCCGGCCGGCAGCGGGTGCGCCGGGTTCACGAACTGCGCCAGGTCGTACGTCTGCCGGCCCTGCGCGGCGATCGCGCTGGCGTCGCCGAAGGCCTCCGCGCCACCGGTCACCGCGTCGACACCGTCGCCGCTGAAGTCCTGGTAGTCGGTGAAGACGTGGCTGCCGTCCGCGCGGATGAAGTCAGGGTTGTTGACGTCCAGGCCGTCGGCGAGGAAGGCGACGGTGACGCCGCGGCCGGTCGCGACCTGCTGCGCGGACGGCGTCGAGTCGCCGGACGCGGTGTGCGTCAACTGCAGCGCCTCCGGCTCCAGCAGCGGCTGGCTCGGCGAGGCCGGGCAGACCGCGCTGGAGACCGGGCCCTGCGTGCCGGTCGCCGGCTGCTCGGACTCGTGCCTCGGCGCGCTGACCACCCGGTCCGGGACGACCGCGGCAACCGCCGGGTCGGCCGCGAGCTTGGCCGCCTCGGCGGCCGGGACGGCCGTGGCGAAGGCGTTGCTGACGTGCAACTGGCGGAAGTCACGGCCGCCGCTGCCGCGCGCCTGGGCGAGCAGCGGCGCCTGGTCGGCCGCGGTCAGCTGCGCCCGGCGCCCGATCGACGCCGGCGCGGCCGGCGCCTCCGGGTGCTGGTTCTTGAGCAGGACGATCACATGCTGCACCGCGGCGTTGCCGGCCGGCGCCGCTTGGGCGACCGGTACAGCTGACGCGGTGCACAGTGCCGCAGCCGCGGCAGCGGCTCCCGCACCGGTTAACAGACGGCGAATCCGACGACCTGACATGGCAGCTCCCAGAGCACGGCGTTGGGCCATCGAACCCTAGTTCGCTACCCGACCGGGCGGTACGTCTGCGCTGCAGGTCGCCCTTTCGGGCGAGCGCCGGACCCAAGCCACGCCGGATCTGGCCGGTCCGGGGCCAAACGCGACCCAACACCGGCCCTAGCGGAGGCCAAGCTCGTCCGATCGGTGCGGCCGAGATCGCAAATCGGTCGCCGGCCGGGCTGTCGCCTGTGGACAGCCCCACCCGGGCCGGCACGGCCCGGAACGGACAGTCCGTTATGGACGGTGGGTCGGGCCCGCCGCCTCGGCCGCCGGGTCGTCGCCGCCGGTGCGTCCGGCCGCGGTTCCGGCCGGCCGGACCGACGGCCCGCGGCGGCCCGGACCGACGGCCCGCGGCGGCCCGGGGTACGGCCGTCTGCTCAGGATCGGGCGGCGGCGGCCGACGTTGACGGCATACGCCGGCGCGGCCGGCCAGGAGTCGTGCGCGAAGGGGATCCCATGGAGCTGTACACCGCCCGGTGGGAGCCGTCGACCGGTTGGTCCCGCCCGCTGCCGGCGTGGGACGGCCCGGGCACGCTGGTGATGGCGTACGGCTCGTCGGAGTTGCTGGCGGACCCGGCGCCGATCAGCGCGCTGGCGGCTGCCTACCCGAGCTCGCACCTGGTGGGCTGCTCGACCGCGGGCGAGATCCTGGCCGATTCGGTCACCGACGAGTCGATCACGGTCGCGGTCTGCCGGTTCGCCGACACCCGGATCACGCTGGCCTACGAGCGGGTGACCGACCCGGGCGAGTCCTACCGGGCCGGCGCGGCGCTGGCCCGGCAGCTACGGGCCGGCGAGCCGGACCTGAAGGCGATCTTCGTGCTGTCCGACGGCACCGGCGTCAACGGCAGCCCGCTGGTCGCCGGCCTCGCCGACACGGCCGGGCCGCAGGTGCTGATCGCCGGCGGCCTGGCCGGCGACGGGCCCCGGTTCGAGCGCACCTGGGTGCTGGTGGACGGCCAGCCGCGCAGCGGCTACGTCAGCGCGGTCGGGCTGGCCGGGCCGCGGCTGCGCATCGGCCACGGCTCCGGCGGCGGCTGGGACATCTTCGGCCCCGAGCGGCGGGTGACCCGATCCGTCGGCAACGTCCTGTTCGAGCTGGACGGTCAGCCGGCGCTGGCGCTCTACAAGAAGTACCTCGGTGACCGGGTCGCCGGGCTGCCGGCGACCGCGCTGCTGTTCCCGCTGGCCGTCCGCGCGCCTGGCGCCGACGACCGCCGGCTGGTGCGCACCATCCTGAACCTGGACGAAGAGACGCAGAGCCTCACGTTCGCCGGCGACGTCCCGGAGGGCTCGCTGGCCCAGCTGATGCGGGCCAACCTGGACCGCCTGGTCGACGGCGCGCACGCCGCCGCCGCCGACAGCGGCACGGTGCCCGAGGGGGCCGCGCTCGCGGTCGCGGTCAGCTGCGTCGGCCGGCGGCTGATCCTCGGCGACCGCACCGAGGACGAGCTGGAGGCGGTGCTGGGGGCGCTGCCGCCCGGCGTCGAGATGATCGGCTTCTACTCCTACGGCGAGATCGCGTCGATCGTCGCCGGCACCTGCGACCTGCACAACGAGACGATGACGATCGCCACGTTCTGGGAGGCGGCATGACCCATGGACAACCGGCGGACCCTGCACCGCAGCCTTGAGCGGCAGCTGCGCCGGCTCGGGCTCGCCGAGGAGCAGCTGCCGGACGGGGTGAGCTGGAAGAAGCTGCTCACCGCGGTGAACGCCTCCTACCTGGAGGCCGAGGCGGCCCGCTACACGCTGGAACGCTCGATCGAGGTCTCCTCCGAGGAGATGCGCGCACTGCACGACGTGCTCAGCCGGCAGGCGCGGGAGGACGTGCTCACCGGCATGCCGAACCGCGCGGCGCTCACCGACGCGCTCAGCGGCGCGCTGTCGCACCGCCGCCGTACCGACCGCGAGCTGGCCGTGCTGTTCATCGACCTGGACGGGTTCAAGCTGGTCAACGACAGCCTCGGCCACGCCGCCGGGGACACGCTGCTGCTGCGCGCGGCCGAGCGCATCCGCGCCGCGATCCGGGACGCCGACATGGTCGCGCGGCTCGGCGGCGACGAGTTCGTCGTCGTCTGCCACGACGTGGACGGCGCCGCCACCGCCGTCACCGTCGGCGAGCGGATCGCGGCCAGCCTGGAGCAGCCCATCTGCGTCGGCACGCAGCACGCCACGATCAGCGCGAGCATCGGCATGGCGCTGGCGGGTACCGGCGACGCCAGCGCGGACGACCTGCTGCGCAAGGCCGACCTGGCGATGTACGAGGCGAAGGCCGGCGGCCGCGGCCGGCTGGTCATCTTCGACGAGGAGATGCAGGCCCGGGTGGACGGCCGGCTGGCGACCGAGAACGCGCTGCGCGAGGCGGTCGGCGGCGACCAGCTGGTGCTGCACTTCCAGCCGATCGTGCGGCTCGCGGACCGCCAGATACTCGGCGTCGAGGCGCTGGTCCGGTGGAACCGCCCGGGCCACGGCCTGGTCCTCCCGGAGGACTTCATCCCGGTGGCCGAGGAGACCCGGCTGATCACCGCGATCGACGCCTGGGTCATCGAGGCCGCCTGCGAGCAGTTCACCCGCTGGCCGCTGGCGCCGGCCGGCGCGTGGCTCGCGGTCAACCTCGTCGCCCAGGACCTGCACTCGCCGGCCATCACCGAGGTGATCAGCCAGATCCTGCACCGCACCCGGCTACCGCCGGACCGCTTCGTCCTCGAGCTCACCGAGTCGACGATCGTGTCCGGCAGCCCGTCGGTCGCGGCCAACCTGGCGTGGCTGCAGGCGATCGGCGTCCGGGTCGCCATCGACGACTTCGGCACCGGCTACTCGTCGCTGTCCTACCTGCAGCAGATCCCGGCGCAGGTGCTCAAGCTCGACCGGACCTTCGTCGCCCGGCTGGGCGAGGACCCCGCCGCGACCGCCGTCGTCGGCGCCATCGTCACCATGGGCCACGCCCTCGGCCTCGACGTGATAGCCGAGGGCGTCGAACGCGCCGTCCAGGCCGAGCAACTCCGCCGGCTCGGCTGCGACGCCGCTCAGGGCTACCTCTTCGCCCCCGCGGCCCCCCTCGCCGACCTCACCACCGCCGCGCACTGACCGCCGGCGCGGCCGGCCGGGCGGCACGGGCGAGCCGGCGGCACGGGCGAGCCGGCGGCGCGGGGTGGTCAGGGGATGAGGAGGGTCTTGCCGAGGGTGGTGCGGCCTTCGATCGCGGCGTGCGCGGCGGCGGCGTCGGCCAGCGGGTACGTCTGGCCGATCGTGGGGCGGAGGGTGCCGGCCGCGGCCCGGGCCAGCGCGTCGTCGGTCAGGGCGAAGGACGTCGCCTGGTCCGCGGCGAGGGCGCCGAGTGGGATCAGCGTGACATCGAGGCGGGCGGCGGTGAGCGCGCCGAGGTCGGCACGGGCGCCGCTGGCCACGCCGTGCGAGAGGTAGCGGCCGCCGGTGGCGGCTCGGGTGAACAGCGGCCCGGTGACGTCGCCGGCGACCCCGTCGAAGACGACGTCGAGGCCGCCGGGCGCGGCGGCGGTGAGCAGCGCGGGCCAGTCGGGGTGGCGGTAGTCGACCGCGGCGTCGGCGCCGAGGCTGCGCGCCAGGGCCAGCTTCGGCTCGCTGCCGGCCAGCGCGATCACCGTCGCGCCGGCCTGCGTTGCGAGCTGGACGAGCAGGCTGCCGACGCCGCCTCCGGCCGCGGTCACCGCGACCACATCGCCGTCTTTGATGCCGGCGGCGTGGGCCAGACCGAGCGCGGTGCGGCCGTCGGCGAGCACCGCGGCCGCGGCCGGCAGGCTCAGCCCGGACGGGATGCGGTGCAGGTCGGCGGCGGCGGCGAGGGCGCGGCTGGCGTACCCGCCGCTGCCGCCGGTGGATGTGACGACCTGGGTGCCGAGCCAGCCGCGGTCGACCCCGGCACCGACGGCGTCGACGGTGCCGGCCACGCAGTTTCCGGGCACCAGCGGGAACGCCGGGCTGGGCCCGGGCGGGTTGCCGGCGCGGATCTGCGTCTCGATGAACGCGATGCCGGCGACGTCGACCGCGACCACCACCTGCCCGGGCCCCGGCACCGGGTCGGGCAGGTCGACCGGCCGCAGCACCTCGGGCGGCCCCGGCTCGCGGGCGAGTACGGCACGCATGCCCGGACCGTACGGCGCCGTACCGGGCGGTGCCACTCGCGTCGCGGGCCGCTATCGGCGGCCGGGCGTGCTTGCGCCGGCGGGGCCCGAGAAGCCGGCCAGGTCGGCGTCGTCGAGCAGGTCCTTGCCGAACAGGCGGGCGCCCTTGTAGGTCAGCTTGCCCGCCATCTCCGGGAAGATCTCCTCGATGCAGATCTGCTTCATGACCTCGTCGTTCCAGCGCTCCAGCGGGTACGGCTTGCCCGCCACCACGACCGTGCTCGGGAACAGCCCGAAGATCTTCTCGACGCCGATCGACGTCGCGCCGGTGGTCACCAGGTCGCGGATCGCGTCGTCGGTCATGCTGTCGGCGCGCAGCGTCACCTCGATCGCCGACTCGTCCTCCAGCAGCAGCGTGCCGTCGCCGGCCACGACGAACTCCTGGCCGGCCTTGTTCTGGACCTTGAGGCCCCGGGCGTTGAAGTAGTCGTGGATGTCGTTGGCGGCCAGGTTCAGGTAGGCGCTGTTCAGGAACTTCGCGTAGGCCTGGTACTCCTGCTCCGGCTCCGGCCGCGTCGACCGCAGGCCGCTGCCGGCGAACCGGCCTTCCTGCGTGCCCCGTTCCATCGTGGTCTGCGGGTCGGTGCCCACCGTCGTGTCGGCGTGGTCCTGGCCGGCGGTGGTGTGCAGGCGGGTGTGGTCGTAGGCGCGCCGGTCGGCGATCCCCGGCTGCCGCCCGGTCGTCATCGCGTTGGCCTCGTCCGGCACACCGAAGTGGGGCCGGTCGGCGAAGCCGAGTTTGCTGTTGTATTCCACGAACCACTGCATGACCAGCGTCTTGTTGATGAGGTGGCCGGCGGCGAAGCTGTCCTGCAGGAAGTGGTTGGCGTACCCGTTGTTGATCCAGGCCATCCGTTCCGCGTCGCTCATGCCGCTCGGGTTCCGGCGCATCGACAGCGACGACTCGGCGTGGCCGGTCCGGTGCGCCTCGCCCGCCAACCGCCTGGCCTCGTTGTGGTAGAGCGCCCAGCGTTCCCACGAGAACGGCGCGAAATGGCAGGCGTTCCGGGACATCAGGCCCTTCTGCCGGTTCGGCCCGAGGCTGGCGGACGCGGCGTCGAGATCCTGGATCGTCTGCACCTCCTCCGGCAGCAGGTGCGTCTTGTCGTTGCCCACGGCGCCGGCGAAGGCGGTCTTGCGGTTGCGTTCGCGCGTCGCCTCGTCGGCGTCGGCGGTCTTCATCTCCTCGGTGCCGCCGGTCAGCCGGTCGTAGACCGCGCGGGCGATCACCTGCCGCATCCGCTGCAGGATCGGGATCAGCGTGGTCGCCGGCAGCGTGTCGATCGCGTCCGGGTTCGGCAGGTAGTCGCCGAACGCCGACAACTCACCGGAACTCACCCACAGCTTGCTCGTGCCGAGCTGGATCCACCGTGTCTGCGGGAACTCCTCACGCGGGTCGCGCTCGGCGCCCTTGGTGAAGAACGTCACCCGGGCGTACTCCTCCTCGACCAGGTGCCGCCACGCCTCGTTGACGTCCGGGTCGAGCACCTTCGCCTGCGCCACGTCGGCGGGTTTGGTGTCGCCGAGGAGCATGTGCTCGTACGAGTTGTGCCGCTGCACCGCCCGCGCCGCCCCCCTCGCCGCCGGTCCGACGGGCGCCGGGGCGACCGCCGTGCCCGGGCCGGTGGGTGCCGGGCCGGTGGGTGCCGGGTCCGTGGATACCGGGGCGGTGGATGCCGGGGCGGTGGGTGCCGGGGTGGCCGGGCCCGGCGCGGCGGGAGGCGGGGCGGCGGCGATGTCGCGGGCCACGCCCCTGGCCGCGTGCTCGCTCGCGTCGTCGGGGTGGGTGACGCGGTCGTCGGTGGGTGCCGAGCCGGTGGCCTGCTGCGCGACGTGGGTCAGCTCGTGGGCGAGCAGTTCGCGGCCGGTCGAGGTGGCCGGCGCGTAGCGGCCGGCCGCGAAGAACACGTCCGGCCCGGTGGTGAACGCCTCGGCCTGCACGGAGCGGCTCAACGTGTCGGCCCGCGAGCCGGTGTGCAGCCGGACCGGGCCGAGGTCGACGCCGAGGTGGTGCTCCATCTCGGCCCGCAACCCGTCCGGCAGCGGCGCGCCGCCGCCACGCTCGGCCTCGATGGCCGTGCCGACCCGCGGGTCGAGCGGCCCGGCGCCGTGCGCGTCCGGGTCCGGCGGGGCGCTGGCCGCGGACCGGAGCAACGTCGTGATCGCCTGGTTCCCGGCCGCCGCGAACACGCCCGGCGGGCCGGCGGCGTCGGCCACGCCGGCGTCCGCCGGGGCCCTGGCCTGCTGTCGCCGGGCCGTCGGGTGCTCCCGGTCCGGTTCCGGCCCGTGACGCTCCGCCGGATCGTGCCCACCCATCGGCAGCCCCGATCGTCAACAATCTGTCAGCCGATCATGCCTGCCGCCGACCCGGGCCGGTAGGAACGGTGCTGACCTCCGCCCCAACAGGCAGCCCGGGCTCGCCGGCGCCGCGTAGCCGGCCCCGCCGCCGGGCGGATCGCCGTCCCGGGCCGTAGCCAGCAGATTGCGCTCAACGAGGTCATCCGCCCGGCCCATGATCGCCGCCGACCGCCCGGCGGCAGGTTTGGCCCACCGTCGCCGGGTGGTAGCGGTGTGGGGGAGGGGAGGACCCATGGCTGGTGTGGTGGGACATCCCGCCGAGCGGGAGGCGATGGAGGTGGTCGGCGAGGTCGCCGACGGCGAGTTCCGCCGGGTGCTGGCCGAGGTGGTCGAGGTCGCGGACGCGTCCGGGCTGCCGTACGCGGTGATGGGCGGTATCGCGGCGTCCGCGCTGGGCCGGGAACGCTGGACGCACGACATCGACCTGTTCGTCCGGCCCGAGCACGCCCGCCCGCTGCTGGAGCGGTTCGCCGCGGCCGGGTTCAGCACCGAGGAGCGCGACCAGGACTGGCTGTTCAAGGCGTCCCGCGGGCCGGTCGTGGTCGACCTGATCTTCCAGGTCACGGCCGACGCGGCGGCCTGGGCGATCGAGTTCGACGAGCAGATGTCGCAGCGGGTGCGCCGGGTCGGTTTCCTGGGCGTGCGGCTGCCGGTGATCTCGCCCGAGGACCTGATCGTGATCAAGGCGGTGGTGCACAAGGAGCACCGGGCCCGGCACTGGTTCGACGCGCTCGGCCTGATCGCGGCCGGCGGGCTGGACTGGCCGTACCTGCTGCGCCGGGCCGAGGCCGGCCGGCTACGGGTGCTCAGCCTGCTGCTCTACGCCCGGTCGGACGGGCTGGACGTGCCGGCCCCGGTGATCGACGGGCTGCTCGCGGCGTCCGGCGTCGACCGCCCCGCCGCCGGGTTGGCCGACGCGCACCTGATCGCGAAGCTGCACGAGCGGCTGGCGCAGGACCCGCGGACCGCCGAGCTCGAGGTCGAGGTCAGCCTGTCCGGCGACGAGGTCGTGCTCACCGGCGCGGTCGCCACCGTCGAGCGGCAGGCCGCGCTGACCGACGCGGCCCGCGACGTGCTGCCCGACCGCCCGGTGCGCAACCTGACGGTGGCCGGCCCACCGCCGCCCGGGCCACGGGTCGAGCGGCTGCCGTGACGGTGCGGCTCGCCGCCGTCGGGGATGTCCACATCGGACGGGATTCGACCGGGCAGCTGGCCGCCGGCCTGGCCGGCATCGCGGCGCAGGCGGACGCGCTGCTGCTGGCCGGCGACCTCACCCACCGCGGCCGGCCGGACGAGGCCAAGGTGCTCGCCGGCGAGCTGGCCGGCCTGGACCTGCCGATCGTGGCCGTGCTCGGCAACCACGACTACCACTGCGATCAGCAGGACGAGGTCGCCGCGGTGCTGGCCGACACCGGCGTGCACATGCTGGAGGGCTCCGCGGTGACGCTGGAGCTCGGCGGCCGCTGCGTCGGCATCGCCGGCACGAAGGGCTTCGGCGGCGGGTTCGCCGGCAAGCACGGCAGCGAGTTCGGCGAGCCGGAGATGAAGGCGTTCGTCCGCTCCTCGGTCCGGCTCGCGGCCGGCCTGCGCGAGGCGATGACCGGCCTGGACGCCGACCTGCGGATCGCCCTGCTGCACTATTCGCCGGTGGCCGAGACGCTGGCCGGCGAGCCGCCGGAGATCTTCCCGTTCCTCGGCAGCTACCTGCTCGCCGAGGCGGTGGACAGCGTGGGCGCCGATCTGGTGCTGCACGGGCACGCGCACCGCGGCAGCCGCACCGGCGTCACCCCGGGCGGCATCCCGGTGCGCAACGTGGCCCAGCCCGTGATCGGGCGCGCCTACGAGATCTTCGAGTTCGGCGCCACATCGGACAGCTGACCCGCGCCCGCGACGCGGCCCGGCGAGTCCATAGTGGACGGCCACGGCCGTCCACTATGGACTGCGGGCTGACCGTCCAGAGTGGGCGGTCAGCCGGGCTCGGTCACGGGAAGCCCGCGATGCACCGGGTGCCCTTGACGTAGGTGATGCTTGCGCCGACGGCGTCGGTGACGGTCGCTGCGTACCGGTAGATCTCGCCAGGCGCGCAGCCCGTGGTGAACGAGTTCAGGTTGTTGTAGTCGGGCACCGGCACGCCGTTCAGCGTCCAGCGGACCGTGTAGGGCGGCGTCCCGCCGGTGTAGTTGATGATGCAGCCGATCTTCTTGCCGGTCGACTCGCACTCGGTGAGGGTGAACGTCAGCGGGCCGGCGGCGGCGACCGGGCCGCTCGGCGCGGCGGAGGCCGGCGTGCCCACGATGGCGACGAATGCCGCCATCAGGGTCGCGGCCAGGGCTAACGCGTGCCAGCGTCGTCTGCACATGCCAGTTCTCCTCTGCACCGTCCGGTCCCGGGGAAATGCCCGGATTCCTGCCGGCAGCAGCATAGAACGTCCGCTCTCGTGTATCGATAGCTACCGTTCTCGCGGGCGGGCGCGCGCCCCCGAACCGACCGTGCGGCTAGTGGTAGAAGTACGGGTCCAGGACGCTGACCTCGGTGATCTGGTCGACCGGGAGTCCGTTGACCTCGCCGGCCGCGCGGATCGCGGCAGGGTCGGGGGCGTCGTAGACGCAGTGCCGTCGCGGACGCCCCCCGACATCGGCACCGGATACCGATGTTCCGGCGGCCGGTTCCCCATGTTTCGCGGCGTCCTGACGCGTGCGGTGGCGAGCTTGGCCGGACATGCCCGGTGCGCGGTCGCGCGGCGCGTCCACTCCGGACAGTCGCGGATCAGGGAGCGGGGCCGGGGTCTGTCGGGGCCGGCCGGCGGCCTGCGGCGGTGGCCTGCCGGGCGTCGAGAACGGCAAGGGCCAGCGCGGCGACGGTGAGCCCGAGCGAGACGGACAGGGCGGCCGCGTACGCGTCCCCGTAGCTGGCCGACCGGCCCGGCCCGTGGGTGGCCGCGGCCGCGCCGGCGCTGGCGTAGAAGGCCGAGCTGAGCACCGCGACCCCGACCGCCGAGCCGATGCGCTGCGCGGTCTGCAGCATGCCGCCGGCGGTGGAGCCGCTGCGAACGTCGATGTCCATCAGCGACAGTGCCTGGTTCGGGGTGACCACGGCGCCGGTGCCGAGCCCGACCAGCAGCAGCGGCCCGGCCAGGAACAGCCAGACCCGGTGATCCGGCACCCCGCCGGGCACGGTCAGCGCGACGATCAGCAGGCCGGCCACGCCGAGTCCGAACAGCGTGAGCCCGCCGACCGGCACCCACCGGCCCAGCCGCGGCACCAGCCGGCCGCCGACGGCCGCCGACGCCGCGGACCCCACCGCGTACGCCGACGCGGTCAGCCCGGACGCCAGCGCCGCGTACCCCAGCCCCTGCTGCAGGAACAGCGACAGCACCAGGGGCAGCCCGGCGAAGGCGGAGAAGAACACCAGCGCCAGCGACAGCCCGGCCGCGTACGACCTGATCCGGAACAGGCTGGTATCGATCAGCGGGTGGCCGCGCCGGCGCGCCGGCCCGCGCTCCCAGGCCAGGAACCCGGCCAGCACCGCCGCCGCCGGCAGGAACAGCAACGCCAGCCGCGGGTCGCGGTTGGCGTCGTACTGCACCACCGGGAAGAGCACGCCGAACACGCCGAGGCCGAGCAGCGCGGCGCCGGGCAGGTCGAGCGGGCGGCGCCGCTGCCGGGTCGGCGGCACGGCCGGCAGCCAGCGGCGGCTCAGCCACACCACCAGTGCGCCGACCGGGATGTTGATCAGGAACGTCAACCGCCAGCCGAGCCGGTCGCCGCCGAGGAAGATCACCAGGCCGCCGAGCACCGGCCCGGACGCGGTCGCCACGCCGACCGACGCGCCGATCCAGCCGAACGCCCGGCTCCGCTCCGGCATCGGGAACAGCTGCTGCACCAGCCCGGAGACCTGCGGGTTGATCAGCCCGCCGGCCAGCCCCTGCAGCACCCGGGCCGCGATCAGCACACCGGCCGTCGGCGCCAACCCGGCCGCCGCGCTGGTCACCACGAACGCGGACACGCCGACCAGCAGCATCCGGCGGCGCCCGCGGTCGTCGCCGAGCCGCCCGCCGATGATCGGCACCATGCCGAACGCCAGTGCGTACCCGGACACCACCCACTGCAGCTCCGACGCCCGCGCCCCGGTGCTCGCGCCGATCGAGGGCAGCGCCACGCTCACGATCGACACGTCCAGCAGGGTCATGAACAGCGCGGCCACGCAGACCGCCAGTGCCCGCCAGCGACGCGGGTCGGGCGTCGCGGCGGCACGCTGCACGGCCAGCGACTCCACCACGTCCCCATCCTGCCCGCGGTTCCGGATCCTGAGCCGGGCGTGGCGACGTGGCCCCGGTCACCTCCCGACCGGCCGCAGCAAGATCCATTGACCCGCGCGGCGGACCGGCCTACCGTCCGGCAGGTGGCGACGTTCATGGCGTTCGGTTGCGTGGATCTGCGTCCCGGCAGCGATGTCGACGAGTTCCTGTCGGCGCTCGGCGAGGCGGTCCGGGAGACCGCGAGCCCCGGCGAGCCGCTCACGGTCAACGTGCAGGAGCACGGCGGCCGGCCGCGGCTGTCGCTCCACGCCAACTACGGCAACACCTGGTTCGGCCCCGTGCTGGTGCGGGCCGCCGCGGCCACCGGCACGGTCGAGCGCGCCGTGCTGGGCCTCGACCACGACGAGTACGGCATCGAGCACGTCGTCCTGGCCGGCGGCGACGGCGGGTTGGCCCGCGTCCAGCACATCTACGTCCACCCCGACGGCGAGCCGCGGCCGGACCACGAGCCGATGTTCGTCGGCGTCCCGGTGCGGGACGGGCTCACCGCCGCCGCCGACGGAACGGTCGCCGGCCCCGCGTCGTGGGCAGTGGTCGCCGCCCTCTACGACGTCCCGCCGGACCGGGTGATCGCCGTCGCCCGGTACGACGAGTCCGCGCACGAGGAGCTCGGCGTCGTCTTCGCCCCGTTCAAGCCCTGGTGGGACGCCCTCGGCCTGGTCTACCCGGGCGACCTCGGCCCACCCGACCACACCTTCGTCGGCCCCGGCTAGGCGCCGCGTACGGGGCTACAAGCCGATGATCGGAACGCCGCTTCCGGCGTACCAGTCCGGCCAGTAGGTCGCGACCGGCCATCGAGAGGCGGGGTCGCCGTCGTCCTCGTGGCCGGTCGCGCACCAGACGACGTGCGCGACTTCAAGGTCTTCTCCGACCAGGGACGTGCTGGCCGCGCCGACGTCGACCGAGGACTCGCGGGCGAGGGGCACGACCAGCACCAGCTCGGGGTCGCCTTGGATCAGGTAGTCCAGCTCCGGCAGGTCGCCGCCGCACTCATGGGACGCGACCGCCAGCGAGAGAGCCGGAACCAGCAACGGGACCTGTTGGACGAGCCATTCGGCGATCCGGGACTGGGTCTCGTGCATCCCGAACGCGCCCGGTGTCTTCATCCGCTCGTAGGCCACCAGGACCGAGGAGTCCAAGACGATGGGGTCGGCTGAGTCGACCGGGTCGGTCACGCCGCTCCCTTCCGGCCGCGGCCGCTGGTGTCA
>JBBWZH010000662.1:0-11258 GCA_039648995.1 Mycobacteriales bacterium | reverse complement strand
TGGTGACCCGGTGCCGGGCCAGCAGGGCCAGCGTCTCGGCCGGGTCGAACCGCTCCACCAGCACCCCGGTGGCGCCGGCCCAGGCGACCATGCCGAGCCCCGGGTTCAGCCCGTAGACGTGGAACAGGGGCAGCGCCAGCAGCAGCACGTCGGCGCCGGTCACCACGGCCGGCCGGATCGCGGCGAGCTGGGCCAGGTTGGCCAGCAGCGCGCGGTGGCTGAGCATCGCGCCGCGCGGCCGGCCGCTGGTGCCGCTGGTGTACATCAGCACGGCGAGGTCCTCCCCGCCGCGGCCGGGTTCCCCGTCCAGCCGGGCCGGCGCGGCGGACAGCAGCGCGGACAGCGGCTGCGTCCCGTCCGGGCCGGACGGCGCGGCCACCAGCACGTGCCGCAGCGTGCCGACCGCGGCGCGCAGCTCGCCGGCCGACTCGATCGTGGCCACCGACGAGGTCACCAACGCGCTGGCACCCGCGTCGGCGAGCAGGTAGCTCAGCTCGGGGCGGGTGTAGCCGGTGTTCGCCGGCACCGCGACCAGGCCCGCCCGCAACGTGCCGAAATACAGCACCGGGAAGTCGAGCGTGTTGCCCAACTGCAGGGCCACCCGGTCGCCCGGAGCGAGGCCCAGCCCGCGCAGAGCGGCCGCGGCCCGATCGACCGCGGCATCCAGCTCGCCCCAGCGCAGCGTCGCGGCGCCGGCGATCAGGGCCGGATGGTCCGGGTCCCGTTCGGCGGCGCGGCGCACCAGCGCAGCGAGGTTCGACCCGACGTCGCTGCCGTGCCCGCCCACGTGGCCTCCACAATGCCCACCTGCCCGCAGAGTTTTGCACAGCCAAACTCCGTGGAGCAGCCGGTCAACCTACGTAGTTCACAGTGAGGACACGCCGGAACGTGTCAGATACGCTACGCGCCGCTGATAGCGAATCCGACCACCGTCGGGGTATGAAGCGGACCGCCGCAGCGACCACGGGGAGGGAGCCGGCCGGCCGGCTCCCCGAGGACGTAGTGGGGAGCGCATGAGCTCGTACGCCGAGCCGGACCCGACGGCCATCGGACTACGGGCGCTGCTGGCCGCCGTCATCACCTACCGGACCGCGGCCGGGCCCGGCCGCCCGCGCCTCGACAGCCGGGCCGGGGCGCGCAACAGCGTCGGGCCGGGCGGGCCGGACGCGGGCGGGGCCGGCGCCATCCGGGCCGGCGCGGCCGCGGCCGGGTCACCACCCCCTGGCGAGCCGGACCCGGGAGCGGACCCGGGCGGTGAGGTCTGGACGCTGGTCCGGGCCGCGCAGGCCGGCGACCCGGAGGCGTTCGGCCGGATCTACGACCGGTACCTGGATCTGGTCTTCCGCTACGCCTACCACCGGCTCGGCGACCGGACCCTGGCCGAGGACATCACCAGCGAGACGTTCGTCCGGGCGCTACGGCGGCTGGACTCGCTGCAGTACCAGGGCCGGGACATCGGCGCCTGGCTCGTCACGATCACCCGCAATCTCATCCTCGACCACCTGAAGTCCAGCAGGTACCGGATGGAGGTGGTCACCGACGACCTACGCCAGGCCGACCGGGCCACCGAGGGTCCGGAGGCCGCCGTGCTGGACCGGCTGGCGAACGCCACGCTGCTGCGCTGCGTCCGGCAACTCGGCGCCGAGCAGCAGGAATGCGTGGTGCTGCGGTTCCTGCAGGGGCTGTCGGTAGCCGAGACCGCGGTGATCATGGGCAAGAACGAGGGCGCGATCAAGGCCCTGCAGCACCGCGCCATCCGCCGGCTCGCCAGCCTCCTGCCGGAGGACCCCCGGTGAGATACCGCCCGCTCGTCGGCGGTCTGACCGTTACTCCGCCACCCGATCCCTCGTTTGTCCGCATGTACGCGGTTCAGCACAGGGGGTTTCGTTGATGAGGTGGCCGGGTGACGCGGCCCGGGCGGAGCGGTTCGCCCGGCTGCTGGACGACTCGTCCGCCGGTACCGGCGCCGACCCGGAACTCGCCCGGCTGGCCGCGATCGCCGGCCGACTGCGCGCCGTCGAGCCGGTGCTGCCGCATGCCGAGTTCCGGGCCACGTTGCGCGCCCACCTGATCAGCCTGGTCGGCCCCGTGCCGGCCCCGCGTGCCGACCCGGCCGGCCGGACCGAGGCCGGCACCACTCAGGTCGACGTCGACGCCCGCGACCTCGACGCCGCCGCTCTTGACACCCGCAGCCTCGACGCCGGTGGTCGCCGGCCCGATGAGCTGGAGCCCGACGAGCTGGACGCCGGCGAGCCGGAGCCAGACGGGCTGGAGGCGGGCGGGCCGGAGGCGGGCGGGCTGGAAGCCGCCGGTGGGCCGGAGCCCGACGAGCCGGGGGCCGGTGCGCTGGACGACGGCGGGCCGCGGGCCGGCGGGACGGAGGCCGGCGGGACGGGTGAGCTGGACGAGGATGGTCGGCCGCCGGAGCGGCGGCTCCGGCTGGTGCCGCCGGTGCAGCGGTCCGGCCGCTGGCGGCGGCCCCGGGTGAGCCTGATCGCGGCCAGCCTCGTGCTGTTCCTGCTGGCCGGCGTGGCCGTCCTGAGCAGCCGCAACGCGATGCCCGGCGACGCGCTGTACGCGCTCAAGCGCGGCACCGAGAACGCCGAGCTGAGGTTGGCCCGCGGCGACGAGGCGCGCGGCCGGCGCTACCTGGAGCTGGCGCGGACGCGGGCCGGTGAGGTCGAGGACCTGGCCACCGATCGCGACGCCGACCCGACCACGCTCGTCGACACGCTCGGCACGATGGACCAGCAGACCAAGGCCGGGGTGCGGCTGCTCACCATTGCGGCGGTGGGCCGGAGCAGCGACGACCTGCTGGTGTTCGTCGGCACCTGGGCGTCGCAGCAGTACCAGCCGCTGCTCAAGACGCTGCCTTCACTGCCCCGGGCCGCGCAACAGCGGCTGCTCGAGTCGGCCACGTTGCTGAGCCAGGTCAGCGAGCGCGTGTCCGTGCTGCGGACCCAGCTCGGCTGCGCCTGCCTGGCCGGCGCACCCACCGACGAACTCGGCACGTACCCGTGCAAGGGCCCGTGCGCGGGGGCACAGAAGCCGGCCAGCGCGACCCCGACCGGCATCCCGACCAGGCCGCCGGGCAGGCCCAGCGAGACCGGCGTACCGCGGCCGACCACGCCGGCGTCCGGCTCGGCCGCGCCCAGGCCGACCCGTGGCCCGGGGCAGGGCGGCGGCGGCAACCCCGCGCCGTCCCGCGGCCCCGGCACCAGTGCGCCCGGCGGTGGCGGCGGCCTGCCGGTGCCATTGCCGTTGCCGACCGGCGGCGGCAGCCTGCCGCTGCCGTCGATCCCGGGGCTGCCGCTACCGACCTCGCTGCCGCTGCCGCTCCCGCTGCCGACCAGCGGGCTGCCGCTGCCAACGGGGCTGCTGCCCAGCCTGCTACCGGGGGCGGGTGGCTGAACCGGCCGGGAACGCCAGGCGACCGCCCGGCCGCGCCGCGGCGAAGATCACCAGCCACGCCCTAAGCTCGGACGCGAGGTGAAGCCGCCCGAGGCGGCCCGCAGGGAGGAAGGTCGTGCCCCGTCTGAGCAAGCTGATGTCGCGGGAGAGCCGGGAGGCCCGGGCGGTCCTGGCCGGCTCGGCGGCGGCCGCGGCGGCCGAGGTCGAGGCCGCTCTGGCGGTGCCGCCCGATCCGACCGCCGCCGCCTTCTTCGACGTGGACAACACGATCATGATGGGCGCGTCCATCTACCACTTCGCCAAGGGTCTGGCCTCCCGCAAGTTCTTCACCGGCCGCGACCTGGCCGCGTTCGCCTGGCAGCAGGTGAAGTTCCGGATCGGCGGCAAGGAGAGCCGCGACGGCATGGTGGCGGCCCGGGAGGCCGCGCTGGCGTTCGTCGCCGGCAAGCGCGTGGACGAGATCGTCTCGCTGGGCGAGGAGATCTACGACGAGGAAATGGCCGAGCGGATCTGGTCCGGCACCCGCGCGCTGGCGCAGATGCACCTCGACGCCGGGCAGCGGGTCTGGCTGGTCACCGCCACCCCGGTGGAGTTGGCCTCGATCATCGCCCGGCGGCTCGGCCTGACCGGCGCGCTCGGCACGGTCGCCGAGGTGCGCGGCGGCGTCTACACCGGCCGGCTGGTCGGCGAGCCGCTGCACGGGCCGGCGAAGGCGGAAGCGGTGCGCGCGCTAGCCGCCCGGGAAGGGCTGGACCTGGCCCGCTGCGCCGCGTACAGCGACTCGGTGAACGACCTGCCGATGCTCTCGCTGGTCGGCCGCGCGGTCGCGGTGAACCCGGACACCGCCCTCAAGATCGAGGCTCGCGGCCACGGCTGGGAGATCCGGGACTTCCGCACCGGGCGTAAGGCGGCCCGGATCGGCGTGCCGACCGCGCTCGGCCTGGGCGCGGTGGTCGGCGGCGTCGCCGCCGGCCTCGCGGTCCGCCGCCGCCAGCGCTGACCGCTCCGCCTGCCCGGCCCGCCGGCGCCGACCGCCCAGCCGGGCACTCCACCGCCGCCGGCCCGCGAGGCACACTGGAAGCGTGACGGACGTCATCAGCTCTGGCCCGGAACGTCCGGTTCGCCGGCGCCGGCGGCACACCTGGCCGGTGCTGTTGGTGCTGATGGTCGCGGCCGTCGCGGCGGTCCGGCTGTGGGGTGGCGTGTCCGGGTCGCCGCGGGCGGCCCCCCGCACGCCGCAGGTGTCGCCGGTTCCGGTCACCACCGAGACGCCGTCCGGGCGGGTGGCCACGTTCCGGCTCACCGGCCGGCCCGGCCCGGTGCCGGACGGGCTGCGGCTGCTGATCAACGGCACGTTCACGCAGAGCGGCAAGGCCACCAGCCCGGCGACGGTCGGCGCGGACGGCAAGGTCACGCCGCTCGCGGGCGTCCGGCCGGCGGTGCAGTTGCCGACCAGCGTGCAGCGGCTGGCCGGCGCCACCGGGGTGATCGTGCGCAACCAGGGCTTCCAGCCGGTGGACACCTACGTGGCGCCCGACCACGGCGGCAACGTGCACCTCGGCGCCGGTCTGGACACGGTGCTGACCGCGTACGGCGGCGGCTACCTCGCGGCCAACTCCGGCGCCGAGGTCGTCGAGACCGGGCGGCTGGTCTCGTACAGCGGCAGCGGGCAGCCGCGCTGGGAGCGCAAACTCAAGGACCCGACCTACTTCATCCGGGACACCGCGTACGGGCTGCTCGCCGACGTCGTCGCGCCGTCCCAACCGGACCAGTCCGACCACGGCTCGCTGGCCCTGCTCGACGCGCGCACCGGCCATCTGCTGCACGGCATCGGCGCGGTCGACGTCGTACTGGCCAGCACCGACGAGAAGGTGGCCTGGATCCCGTACGGCTGCGGCGAGTGGCCCGGGCACTGCACGCTGGCGGTCACCGACCTGCGCACCCGGCAGGAGCAGACGATCGCGCTGCCCGACGGCTGGGCGCCGGCGGCCGCGGCGTTCTCACCGAACGGGACCATGCTGGCGCTCAGCTTCGCCGGCAAGCACGCGTTCGCCGACCAGGTCGACCCGGACGGCTACGTCTCGGTGCTGACCCTGCCCACCGAGACGTTCCAGCGGATGCCCGGGCTGACCACGCCGGTCAAGCAGGCGCCGACGCTGGCCTGGGGGCCGGACCTCCAACTCCTCATCGGCGTGCACGTCAGCGACGACGAGGACCGGCTGCTGCTGTACAGCCCCGGCTGGCCCGGGCTGGTGGTGCTGCCGCCGCGGCTCGCCCCGGACTCGGCGTCCACCTACCTGGCCGTGCTCTCGTAGGCCGGCCGCGGCTCAGCGGAACGCGGACCTGCGCTGCAGCAGCAGCCGGTAGAGCGTCTGCTGGATGGTCTCCCGGACCTGGTCGGTCAGGTTGAAGACCAGCATCGGATCCTCGGCGGCGATGGCGCCGAGCGAGGCGGTATCGATCGGCTCGCCGAACTCGATCAGCCACTTGGACGGCAACGGCACCAGGCCGAGCGGCCCCAGCCACGGGAACGTCGGGGTGACCGGGAAGTACGGCACGTTCAACAGCCGGGCCAGTGTCCGTGAGTTGCCGATCAGCGGGTACGTCTCCTCGGCGCCGACGATCGAGCACGGGATGATCGGCACTCCGGTGCGCAGCGCCGCGCTGACGAACCCGCCGCGGCCGAACCGCTGCAGCTTGTACCGGTCGGCGTACGGCTTGCCGGTGCCCTTGAACCCCTCCGGCCACACCCCGACCAGCTCGCCGGACGACAGCAGCCGCTCCGCGTCCGGGTTGCAGGCCAGCGTGTTGCCGGCCTTGCGCGCGATCGAGCCCATCAGCGGGGTGCGGAAGACCAGGTCGGCGCCGAGCGCGCGCAGGTGCCGGTGCGCCGGGTGGTGGTCGAGCAGGGCCAGCGTGGTCATCAGCGCGTCCAGCGGGATCGTGCCGGAGTGGTTGGCGACCACGAGCGCGCCGCCCGCGTCCGGCACGTTCGCCATGCCGCTGGCCTCCACCCGGAACCAGCGCGAGTACAGCGGCCGGAACGGCGGGGCCAGCAGGTGGTCGGTCAGGTCCGGGTCGAAGCCGAACTCGTCCACCTCGTAGTCGCCGGTGATCCGGCGGCGCAGGAACGCCAGCGCCCCGGCCACCGCCCGCTCCCACTCCGGCCGGTCGGCGGCACCGGCGCGGCCGGCCGGGTCAGCGGCACTGTCGGGGCCAACGGCCCCGGCGGGCGCCGGTTCGGCCGGTTCGGCCGCACCCCGGCCGGTCGCTCGGCGGGTAGCCCGGCCGGCGGCCCGGCTACCAGCGGCGGGGGCGGCGGCCGGCGTGCCAGCGGCCCGGCCGCCAGCGGGCGGGCTGGCGGTGCCCGGGGCGCCAGCGGCTCGGCTGCCCGCGGCCGGGGCGGCGGCCGGCGTGCCAGCGGCCCGGCCGCCGGCGGGCGGGCTGGCGGTGCCCGGGGCGCCAGCGGCTGGCGCGCCATCGTCCGGGGCGCCAGCGGCCGGGGACGGGGGCGGGGTGGTGGCGCGGTCGGGGGTGTCGGGGTGCAGCCGGATCACGCGGGCGTCAGCCATGTACTCCTCCGACCCGATCGAGCACCGCGAGCGCCGCCCGCTCGGTGCGGTCGACCAGCGCCGGGTCCAGCAGCGGGCGCAGCTGCCGGGCGCGGACGAAGTCGTCGAACGCCTCCACCGTGGTGTAGCGCGGGGTATAGCCGAAGTCCTTGCGCAGCCGGGTGGTGTCGACCACCCGGCCGAAGTTGAGGAAGCGCATCTGCTCGGGCGAGTAGTCGACCATGCCGGTGCGCCGGATCAGCCGGCCCACCGCGGACACCGCCGGCCCCGGCACCGGCACGCTCAGCCGGCCGGCCCGGCGGATCGCCTGGGACAGCAGCAGCACCCCGCTGCCGCCGACGTTCACCGTGCCCGGGCGTTCCTCGACCGCGGCCAGCCGGAGCACCTCCAGCGCGTCGTCCTCGTGCAGCAACTGCAGCCGCGGGTCGTAGCCGAGCACGGTCGGCACCACCGGCAGCGCGAAGTAGCGGACCAGCGGCGAGTCGATCCGCGGCCCGATGAAGTTGGTGAACCGCAGCACGGTCAGCGCGACGTCCGGGCGGCGCCGGCCGAAGCCGCGCACGTATCCCTCGACCTCGACCGCGTCCTTGGCGTAGCCACTGCGCGGCAGCCCTTTCGGCTCCATCTCCTCGGTGAACAGCGCCGGGTCGCGGGACGAAGAGCCGTAGACGGCGGTCGTCGACTTCACCACCAGCCGGCGCACGCTGGCCGCCTTCTGGCAGCCGGCGAGCAGCTGCATGGTGCCGATGACGTTCATTTCCTTCATCGCCACCCGGCCGCCCGCGCGGTGCGGCGTGGCGGTGATGTTCAGGTGCACGACCGTGTCCACCCCGGCGGCGGCGATGACCTTGCCGATCAGCGGGTTGCGGATGTCGGCGCGGACGAACTCGGTGCGGCCGAGCAGCGCGGCCAGCTCGGGACCGGGGGGCAACGTATCCACCCCGATGATCCGGTCGATCGAAGGGTCGGCGGACAGGCGAGCGGCGAGCCGGCTGCCGAGATTCCGGCTGACACCGGTGACCAGGACAACGTGTGGCGACATAGGCACTCCCAGTGTTGGGGGCCTTGTGGGCCGACGTGAGGTGGCGGCCCCATCGTACCCAGCCGGCGCTACGGCTCCAGCAGCTCGCGGTTACGGAGAATTACGGTGACGTGACCGGAAGTGATTCGAGGTAACAGGCGCGATGCGGCGCGCCGCTCAGGCGACCGGACTTGGCGGTGCGTCGACCACGCTCAGCTTCGGCGTGGGGCCGGACACGCTGTGCCGCAGCACCCGACTGAGCACGAGCGGGTCGCCCGGCGCCGCCCGCAGCACCTGGCTGGCCCGGCCGCAGTTGACCGCGACCGTGATCGCCCGGAACGCGTCTTCGCAAACCGCGACCCGGCCGGCCTGCACGTCCCCGAACGCCAGCGCGAACGGGACCTCCATCACCTTGCCGCCGGACCGCAGCTCGATGAGGTCACCGAGCTGGATGCCGGCCGCCTCCAGGTCGGAGCGACGCACGTTCAGCGCCAGGTTGCCGAAGTGGTCCACCATCCGGACGCTGCCGTGTACGTGGTCGCCGTGCACGTACGGCGCGACCAGTTCGAGCGCGACCAGCGTGGCCGGGTCGACCTCGGGGCCCACCGCGGCCATCGGCAACCCGGTCGCGAGGTGCGCGGCGACCGGGGCGAACACGTCCCGGCCGCGGAACGACGCGGACGGGTTGGGCTCCCAGAGCGCCGGATTGGTCAGCTCGCGTGCTTCCACGACGCCGCCGACCACACTCCAGGCCAGCGAGGAGACGCCATTGTCCGGGCAGACGAAGATCGAGCCGTCGCCGCACCGGATCGCCACCGGCCGGGCCGCGCTGGCCCGGGCGGGGTCCACCAGCACCAGATGGACACCGACCGGCATGTGCGAGATCGACTCGACCAGCATCGAGGCGCCGATCTGGATGCTCTGCGGGGTCACCTGATGGCAGACATCGATGATCCGCACATGTGGCGCGATCTGCGCCACCACGCCCTTGCAGACGCCGACCAGGTGATCTTCCAGCCCGTAGTCGGACAGGAACGTGACCCAGTCACGGCGACCGCTCGGGGACGCGGCCTCACCAGCGGCATCGCCGGCAGCCTCGCCGGCCACCAGCCCGGGCTCGGATTGTCGGAGGTCGCTGCCCACTCGCGCCGTCCTTCGCACTCCCGACCGACGCCGTTGTCGGCCAGCCAGAACTACTTCTTGTTACGACGCTGCACCCTCGTACGCTTCAGCAGCTTGCGGTGCTTCTTCTTGGCCATTCGCTTACGACGCTTCTTGATGACCGAGCCCATGGCTGGGGAGCCTACCTGGCTGTGCGAACCGCGTCGTCAGCCGGCCTCGATGAACGCGTCCCGCAGGTAGTCGTGTACGGCCTTCTCCGGCACCCGGAACGACCGGCCGACCCGCACCGCGGTGAGCTCGCCGGAGTGGACCAACCGGTACACGGTCATCTTCGACACCCGCATCAGTGCCGCTACCTCCGCGACGGTGAGGAACTTCACCTGCGCGAGCGGGCCGTCCCGGGGCGGAACCGGGATCGGACCCGCCGCCGGACCGGCGTCGGGAGCCGGCTCGGCGGGCGCCGGGGCTCGGGCGGGCCGGGCGGCCGGCGGCCGCTGGCCACCGGGGACGGGACGCGTCGACGACATACGTCACCAAACCTTTGGCACATGTCGGGTCGCCGGCTTCCCCACCGGCGAACAACAGACACGCACGTGCTAGCCGAAGCGTAGCGGTACAGGTGTGACTGCTGCGATCCCCGAATCCGCGCCCACCGGTCACTCGCTGCGTAGGGCGGTGACCGGGTCCAGCCGGCCGGCCCGGCGCGCCGGCGCCACCCCGAAGAACACGCCGACCCCGGCCGACACACCGAACGCCAGCATCAGCGACCACCAGCTGATCACCGCCGGGATCGGGGACAGCCGGTCGACCAGCAGCGCGCCCCCGATGCCCAGCCCGATCCCGGCCAGCCCGCCGGCGGTCGTGAGCAGCACCGCCTCGATCAGGAACTGCAGCAAGATGTCCCGCTGCCGGGCGCCGACCGCCTTGCGCAGCCCGATCTCCCGGGTCCGCTCCCGGACGCTGACCAGCATGATGTTGGTGATCCCGACGCCGCCGACCAGCAGGCTGATGCTGGCGATGGCGACCAGTACCAACGTCAGCAGGCCGAGGATCTGGCCGACCACGCCGAGGATCTGCTCCTGCGTGACCGCGGAGAACTTCTCCCCCGGGTAGCGCTGCGAGAGCGCCGCCTTGATCCGGTCGCCGAGCTCGTTGATCCCGTCCAGCCTGGGCGCCTTCACCGCCAGGCCGTCCACCCGGGTGGTGCCGAGCAGCCGCTGCGCCGCGGTGATCGGGATGTATGCGGTCAGATCCGGGTCCGGGCCGCCGAACGACGACGTGCCGGTGCGGGCCAGCACGCCGATCACCCGGAACCGGACGCCGGCCACTGAGACCTGCCGGCCGATGGGCTCCCGGTCCGCGAACAGCCGGTCCGCGGTGGCCGAGCCGAGCACCACCACCCGGCGGCGGGTGTCCACATCGGACCGGCGCAGGTACTCGCCCCGGGCCAGCGGGCGGGAGAACACGTTCGGCACGGTCTCGGTGGTGCCCTGCACCGTGACGAACACCTCACGGCTGCCGGCGCGCACCTCCTCGCCGCTGGTCACCGTCGCGGCCACCGCGTCGCGGTTGCCGACCAGCCGGGCCACGGCGTCCACATCGGACAGCGTGAGCCGGCTGCTGGTGGGCGCGCTGCCGAAGCTCAACTCCCCGGGCACCACCAGCAGCAGGTTGCTGCCCAGGCCCTGCACCTGCGCCTCGACCTCGATCTTGGCGCCGGCGCCGATCGCGACGAGCAGCACCACCGCGGACACGCCGATGATCACGCCCAGCATGGTCAGCGCGCTGCGCAGCCGGTTCGCCCGGAGCGAGCCGAACGCGACCCGCCACGCCTCGGCGAATCTCACCGTCCGCCGCCGGACTCAGTCCGCACCGGCACGCCACGAAAACCCGCGCGCTGGCCGCGCTCCACGTTTCCGCGGGGACCCGGCCACGCGGCGCCCTGGCGGCAGCGGCGACGCTCCCTCGCCCGTCGGCTCAGCACCCTCACTGCTCGATCAGCCCGTCGCGGACGCGCACCTGGCGGCCGGCCCGGCCGGCCAGGTCGAGATCGTGCGTGACGACGGCGACCGCCACGCCGCGGTCGGCGTTGAGCTGTTCCAGCAGCGCCATCACCTCGGCGCCGCGGCGGG
>JBBWZH010000661.1:0-16049 GCA_039648995.1 Mycobacteriales bacterium | reverse complement strand
CATCCTCGACGTCGCCCCGCGCAGCGGCCGCCGGCGACGGGCCCGGGCCGCCGGCGCCGTCCTTGCGGAACCACTGCTGCATGTCGCCGCGGAACGAGCCGGTCGCGCTCGAGTCGGAGGAACCGCGTCCGCGGCGGTTCGAGGGCGGGCTCATCGGCCGGCCGACGCAGGTACCGGGGTTCCCGCACGCTTGCCCCAACCGGGCGCCAGCGGACCCTGCCGAGCCCAGAACACCACCGCGGCCACCGCGAACGCGGTCACCAGCACCGCGCCCAGCCGGAGCACCGCGCGCGCCGGCCACCCGGACACGATGCGCCAGGCAATGGCGAGCAGCACCGCGGCGGCGCAGCCGAGCGTCAGCCAGAGCACCCAGGTCCGGCGCCAGTCGGAGCCGGTGCCGAGGCCGTGCACGACCGCGAGCGGCCAGCTGGCGTACGAGATCCAGTGGACGATTCGCCAGGTGCCGTAGCCGAGACGTAGCCGCAGCAGGCTGGTGATCACCAGCGCGATCAGGAGGTCCAGCGAGACGACACCGAGGCCGAGCCAGAAGGGCCGGTACCCCGCCCGGAACGGGATGATCACATCACTCACGTGGATCGGCACGTAGTCGTCGATGACGACCGCCGCGACATGCGCAGTGAGCAGGATCACGACAAACAGCGACACGTTGCGGTGCAGCCCCTGGGTGACGAACCGTGGCCAGTTCGCGCTGGCCAGCCGGGTGGACGCGGTCACGCCCAGCAGCACGCTGAGGGTCAGCAGCACCAGCGAGACCAACCCGGTCGCGCGGGAGACGTACCACAGCACCTTGGGGTCGTTCAGCAGCGCGCTCACCGGCCGCCACCCCGCCTACCCGCAACCCGGACCCGGGCCGGAGCCGCCGCGCGCCGGCGCCCGCCACCAGGTCCGGCGACGCCCCGGCCGACGACCACGGCGGCGCCGTCGTTGCCGGCACGCTGGTGACCGCCTGCGGCGCGGTCGCCGATGAGCCCGGTGGCCGGCCCGCTGGCCGGCCCCGCCGCCACGCCGGCAACCGGCCCGACGACCGAGCCGATAGCCGGCCCCGCCGCCACGCCGGCAACCGGCCCGACGACCGAGCCGATAGCCGGCCCCGCCGCCACGCCGGCGACCGGCCCGATGAACGAGCCGGCGGCTGGCCAGACAGCCGGGCCTGCGGCTGGCCCGACGACCGAGCCGGTAGCCGGCCCCGCCGCCACGCCGGCGACCGGCCCGACGGCCGAGCCGGGGCGGTCCGCGACCGGCGCCGGCGGCCGGGCGGCCGGGCGGTGGTCCGGTGGCCAGCCGGCGGCGTAGTGGGCGTCACCGGCGGCGTCGACCAGCCGGGACGGCAGGCCCAGCTCGGTGAGCCAGCCGAGCGCGGGCCGACCGCGGACGATCGCGGCGGTACTCGCGGTGTTGGCGTCGACGCAGCTCGCGGCGGTGACGCTGACCGTGCGCCAGACCGGCTCGGCCGGTAGGCCGGTGCGCGGATCGAGGATGTGGTGGTACCCGGTGCCGCCACGGCACCAGCGGCGCACCACCGTGCTGGACGTGGCCAGCCCGCCGCCGTGGATGTGCACGAGTTGGCCGTTCACCCCGTCGTCCGCGTGCACCGGCCGGTCGGTGACCCGGACCGGCCAGCCACCGGCCGGGACCGGGCCTGCCACCGCGATGTCGCCGCCCAGGTTGACCAGCACGCCGGCACCGGTGGCCGCGGCGATCAGGGCAGCCGCGCGGTCGGCGCCGAACGCCTTCGCGGTGGCGCCGAGGTCGAGCCCGACGCCGGCCGGAATCCGCACAGTGCCGGCCGCCCGGTCGAGCGCGACGTCCCGCCAGGCGTCGAGCCTGGGCGGGCGCGGCGTGACCGGCACACCGTCCTCGGGCAGGCCGGCGAAGTCGCCGTCGTAGCCGGCCGCGACGAGCGCGCCGGCGAGGGTCGGATCGACGTCCCCGTCGGTCTGCTCGGCGGCGCGCAGGGCGACCGCGATGGCCCCGGCGAGCAGCGGGCTGACCGCGACCCGCCGACCGGCGGCCGCGTTGACTCGCATCAGCTCCGAGTCCGCCCGGAACCGGCTGCAGGCCAGGTCGAGGTCGGCCAACTCGGCGCGGAGCAGCCGCACCGCCGTGCCGAGCGCGCCGGGCAGACCGGCGAGCACCAACTCGACGTACGTGCCGAGCGCTTCGAACCGGCTCCGCACCACTGCCATGCCCCGACTGGATGTTGGCGCGATCACGACCCTCCGGACGTGGTCGGCCCCGGCTGCGCCGGAGGTGGCGGCTCACTGGTGGACGGCGGCGTGGTCGGCGCGACCGGCGGCGGCGCCGGCGCGCCGGCCGGGACCCGGTTGGCGACCGTGTTCACACCGTTGGCCGGCGCGGCCGGCACCCGCGCCTTGCCGCGGGAGGCGGGCGCCGGAGCGTTACCGCGGGCGGCGCCCTGCTGGATGGGCTGTTTGGGCGTCGCCGACGTAGTCGTTTTGGCGGTCGCCGGCTGGGCCGGGGTGGCATGGGCGATCGCGGCCGTGATCCCGCCGGTGCCGACGATGGCTCCGAACGCCAATCCCTTCGACACGAATGACAAGCGCCGCAATGCCCGGTCTCGGTACTGAACCGGGGGGTGTGCCATTGGCTCTCTCCGGTACGACAACTCGACCCAGGCTCCTTCGCCGCCCCCCAGCGGGTGCCGGAACCTTCCTCCGGCCGCACGTTTCTATCAACAAACGGTAACGATGGCGAGCGGTTCATCCGTCAAGGTGGTGTGCCGTGACCGTAAGGGATCAACTGGCGACACCCCGTTGACAAAATGCCCGGTCAGTCAGGCTGTCGCGGCCTCGCCGTCGATCAGGTAGCTCTGCCAACGGGGGTCCGGCGTCCGCGATCCGAGCACCCGCCAGACCGTTCCGGTGGGCGCGCGCGGTACGGTGCGTAGCCGCCAACCGAGATCGGCGATGATCCGATCGGCCTTCGTGTGGTTGCACCGCGCGCAGGACGCGACGACGTTCTCCCACGCATGCGGGCCGCCCCTGCTGCGCGGCATGACGTGATCCAGACTGGTCGCCGGTGCGCCGCAGTAGGCACATCGACCCCCATCGCGGGCGAACACCGCCTTGCGCGTCAGCGGAACCTGCGCCCGGTAGGGCACCCGGACATATCGGGTCAGCCGGACGACGCTCGGTATGCGCACCGTCGTCGTGACGCTGTGGAAGGCCTCGTCGCCGTCCTCGACCGGAACGGCCTTCTCGGTCAGAACGAGCACGACGGCGCGCCGAGAAGACACGACGCACAGCGGCTCGAATGTCGCATTCAGCAGCAACGTGACCGCCATTCGCGCCACAGGCTCACCTCCCGACCGTGTGAACAGTCAACCTGAGAGAGAGCTTTCGCGCACGCGCTTACGCGCATATCGCCGCCGTCTGGTCACCTGCCGCTCTGCTCCACCTGCGCCGTCGCCCGACGGGACCACCCTCGCGTGCTGACCCTCCCCCGGCACGCCGTCGAACCGACATGTGATGCCGGCCGCGCACCTTCGACCGCGACCGCCTCGGCTTCGCCCGTACCCTGACCGCCGTGACCACAGTTGCCACCCAGACCCGCCCGGCATACCCCCCTGCCGAGCGCCTCGACCTCGTGGACACCCGCCACGGGTACCGCATTCCCGATCCGTACCGCTGGCTGGAGGACCCCGCCGACCCGCGGACCGTCGCCTGGTCAGAGGCGCAGGACGCGCTGGTACGCCCGTATCTCGGCGGTCTCGCGAGCCGCGCCGCGTTCCGCCGGCGGCTGACCGAACTGTTGCAGGTCGGCGCGGTCGGCGCGCCGACCTGGCGGGGCTCGCGCGCCTTCTTCACCCGCCGCGAGCCGGGCCAGGAGCACGCCGCGCTGATGCTCCGCGAGGCCGACGGCACCGAGCGGGCCCTGGTCGACCCGACCGAACTGGACCCCGCCGGAACCACGACCCTGGACGCCTGGGCGCCCAGCATCGAGGGCGACCGGCTCGCATACCAACTCTCGATCGGCGGCGACGAGGAGTCCCGCGTCTTCGTGCTCGACGTCGCGTCGGGCACCCAACTCGAAGACCCGATCGACCGCTGCCGCTACTCGCCCCTCGCCTGGCTCCCCGGCGGCGAGGAGTTCTACTACGTGCGCCGGCTGCCAGCGGACGCCGTACCCGTCGGTGAGGACTGCTTCCATCGGCGGGTGTACCGGCACCGGATCGGCACTGACCCGCAGACCGATACCGAAGTGCACGGCGCCGGCCTGGACCCGACCAACTACTACGGCGTCTCGATCTCCCATGACGGCAGGTGGCTGGTGGTCAGCGCCGCGGCCGGTACCGCCCCCCGCGACGACGTCTGGATCGCCGACCTTGCCTCGGCCGACGGCCACCGGGCTCTGCGTCCCGTCCAGATCGGCATCGACGCCAGGTGCCAAGCTTGGGTGGCCCGGGACGGGCTGCTCTACCTGCAGACGAACCGGGATGCCCCCAAGGGCCGGCTGTGCCGCGCCGACCCGTCCGCACCGGACTACGCGAACTGGGTCGACGTCGTGCCGCAGATGGACGACGCGGTGCTGTCGACGGTGACATTGCTCGCCTCGGCGGACGGCGCCCCCGACGTCGCGCTGGCGTTCGCCAGCCACAGCCGGGACGCCTGCGACCAGCTCTCCTGGTGGGACACCGCGACAGCCAGCCGAGTGGGCGTGGTCACCGGCCGGGACGCCGGCAGCGTGCTCAGCCTGACCAGCCGACCGGAGGGCGGCCGGGAGTGCTGGATCAACTACACCGACCACGTCACGCCGTCGATGGTGCTGCGCTGGTCGGCCGACGCGCCCGCGAGCACGCGCGTCGCGGAGGTGGCGCCCGGCGCTGTCGGCCTGCCCGACGTCCAGGTGAACCGGCTGCACTACACATCGGCGGATGGCACCGACGTCCATCTCTTCGTGATCGGGCGGCAGCCGTCGCCGGACCGGCCCCGGCCGACCGTGCTCTACGGCTACGGCGGGTTCGATCTGTCGGTCACCCCGGCCTACACACCGACGCTGCTGACCTGGGTGGAGGCCGGCGGCGTCTGGGCGGTGGCGAACCTGCGCGGCGGCTCGGAGAACGGCGAGGAGTGGCACCGCGCAGGCATGCGCGAGGCCAAGCAGAACGTGTTCGACGACTTTGCCGCGGCGGCGCAACGCCTGATCGCGGACGGCTGGACCACCGCGGAGCAGCTCGGCGTCTACGGCGGCTCCAACGGCGGCCTGCTGGTCGGCGCGACGCTGACCCAGCACCCGGACCTGATCAGCGCCGTGGTCTGCAGCGCCCCGCTGCTGGACATGGCCCGCTACGAGCTGTTCGGGCTGGGCCGGACCTGGAACGACGAGTACGGGACGGCCGACGACGCGGAGGAACTGGGCTGGCTGCTCGGCTACTCGCCCTACCACCGCGTCCAGGACGGCGTCGCGTACCCGGCTGTGCTGTTCACGACGTTCGGCTCGGACACCCGCGTGGACCCGATGCATGCCCGCAAGCTCTGCGCGGCCCTGCAGCACGCCACGGCCGGGACAAGCCCGATCCTGCTGCGCACCGAGCGGAACGTCGGGCACGGCGCGCGTTCGGTGAGCCGCAGCGTCGAACTGGCCGCCGACCAACTCGCGTTCTTCGCGGACCGCCTCGGCCTGGCCCACTAGGCGTCCAATGGCCACGACTGTGGGAGCCAACCCGCTGTGATCGTCTCGGCACCCGAATTCTTCACCCGAAACATCAAGGGGTTCGTCGTCCACCCGCTGCGAATCCTGTTGATCATCGTGCTGGCGTTGGTGATCCGAGCGCTGGTCGGGCGTGCGATCAGCCGGCTCACCCGGTCCAGCTCGGAGAGCGACCTGCCGCTGATGCTCCGGCCGCTCGGGGAGCGGGCCGTGGTGCAGGGCTTCCTCTCCAACGCCGGCCTGATCTCCGAGCGGCGACGGCTGCGGGCCGAAACGATCGGCTCGGTGCTGCGCAGCATCACGTCTCTGGCCATCTTCGCGATCGCGGCCATGCTCGTGCTGGGCGAGCTTGAGGTCAACCTCGCACCGGTCATCGCCAGCGCCGGCATTCTCGGCCTCGCGCTCGGCTTCGGCGCCCAGAACCTCGTCAAGGACTTCGTCGCCGGGATCTTCATGATCCTCGAAGACCAGTACGGCGTCGGCGACGTGATCGACGTCGGCGAGGTCGCCGGCACTGTCGAGAGCGTCGGCCTGCGCACGACCCGGATCCGGGACGAGCGCGGCACCGTGTGGTACGTGCGCAACGGCGAGGTCGATCGGGTCGGCAATCAGAGCCAGGGATTCGCCCAGGTCATCATCGACCTGCCGGTGCCAGCCACCGCCGACCTCAACGAGGCGCGTCGGGCGATCAAGACCGCCGCGAACTCGCTCTGGCAGGACGCGGAGTGGTCGGCCGTGATCCTGGAGGAACCGAACATGCTCGGGATCGAGCAACTCAACCCCGACAACGCGGTGCTTCGGCTTACAGTCAAGACGCGACCGTTGCAGCAATGGCGTGTCGGCCGCGAACTGCGTCAACGCATCAAGAACGAACTCGGAACCTGAGGCCTGACCGCCCGACAACACCGCACTTCCCACCCAATCAGGCAACTCAACCCCCACTTGCCGTTCCGCCCCATCGCGTCGTACCGTCACCGTACTCGAACATATGTTCGAAGACAAGGTGATGATCATGGGAACGATGGTGACGTTGGGCGGTTCAACGTCAGCGGGGACGGGTTACCTCAGCGAGCCGGCGCTGCCGGGGCCGGGCGTGCTGGTGGTACACGACGACTTCGGTGCGCGGCCGCACGTCCACGACATGTGTGACGCGCTGGCCGCGGCCGGCTTCACCGCGCTGGGTCCTGATCTCTACGGTGGTCGGTTGGCGACCGATCCGGCCGATGCGGAGCGCCTGGTCGCGAGCCTGGACCTCACCCGGTCGCGCGGCATGCTGACGACGGCCGCGCGGCAGTTGCGGGCGCACCCCAGCGTGCGGCCGGAGCGGATCGGCGCGATCGGCTTCGCGATCGGTGGCTGGCTGGCGTTGGCGACCGCGATCTCAGGCGCGCTCGACGCGGTGGTCGCCTACTACGCGGCGCTCGGCGCGGACGACCGTGCGTCCATCCCCTGTCCGGTTCTGCTGCATTTGGCCGAGGCCGGCCGGTGGAATCCACCCGACCTGGTCGACTCGTTCGTTGCGGAGTTGCGTGCTGCCGGCGGCCTTGTCGAGACTCACACCTGGGCCGATACCCGGCACGGGTTCGCCAACGCCGATATCAGGAGCTACGCGCGCGACCAGGCGGCTGGCGCGTGGGCGGAGACCGTCGAGTTCCTGGGCCGGCACCTGCGGGGGCCGACCGGCCCGCGCTGACAGCTCGGCTGGCCGCCGGGAGGGCTGCCGGGAGCGGAACAAGTGACCGGCCGAAGCGGCCGGGCGGGTGGATGCGCGAAGATTGAGGGGTGACCGACGCACAGCCGGAGCCGACGTTCTACGACCTTGTCGGCGGCGAGGAGATGTTCCACCGCCTCGTCGCCCGCTTCTACGCGGGCGTCGCGGCCGACCCGGTGCTTCGTCCGCTCTACCCGGAGAGTGACCTTCGCGGCGCCGAGGAGCGCCTTCGGCTGTTCCTGATCCAGTATTGGGGCGGCCCGCGGACCTACTCCGAGCGGCGTGGGCACCCGCGGCTGCGGATGCGGCATGCCGGCTTCGTCATCGGTGAGCGGGAGCGCCTGGCCTGGCTGGCTCAGATGCGCGCCGCGCTCGACTCCCTGGAACTGCCGGCCGAGCAGGCCGACACCTTGTGGCGCTACCTGGACATGGCTGCCTTCAGCCTGCAGAACAGTGGTGACTGATCGCCGACCGGATAGTCTCCACCGGGCACCGGAGCCAGCTATCCAGGGCGTGACCGCGAGGAGAACCGTGCACCGCTCACCCGAGAGCCGCGCCGCGGCCCCCAGGTCGGCAGCGTCCGATTCCGACGACTGGTGGCGGTCCGCCGTCTTCTACCAGATCTACATCCGTAGCTTCCTGGACAGCGACGGGGACGGCGTCGGCGACCTCGGCGGCATCCGGGATCGACTCGGCTACCTCGGCATGCTCGGTGTGGACGGTCTCTGGATCACGCCGTTCTATCCGTCGCCGATGGCCGACCATGGCTACGACGTCGCCGACCCGCGTGGCGTCGACCCGCTGTTCGGTGACCTGGCGACGTTCGATGCGCTGATCCGGGAGGCGCACGAGCAGGGCCTGCGGATCACCATCGACCTGGTCCCGAATCACACCTCCGACCAGCACGCGTGGTTCCGGGAGGCGCTGCAGAGCCCGCCGGGCAGCCCTGCGCGGCAGCGGTACTACTTTCGTGACGGGCAAGGCGCCGACGGTAGCGAGCCGCCGAACAACTGGCAGTCGACGTTCGGCGGCCCGGCGTGGACGCGTGTCGCCGACGGCCAGTGGTACCTGCACCTGTTCGCTCCAGAGCAGCCCGACCTCAACTGGGCCAACCCGGAGGTTGTGACCGACTTCGAACGCACCATGCGCTTCTGGCTGGATCGTGGTGTCGACGGCTTCCGGCTCGACGTGGCGCACGGCCTGGCGAAGCCCGCCGACCTCCCCGACATGCCGGCCCCGGAAGAGGCCGGCGGGGTCCTGGACGAGATCGAGGAGCCGGACCCGCGGTTCGATCAGGACGGCGTCCACGATGTGCACCGGATGATCCGCCGCGTGCTGGACAGCTACCCCGGCCGGGTCGCCGTGGGCGAGGTCTGGGTCAGCGACGACGAGCGGCTCGCTCGTTACGTACGCCCGGACGAGCTGCAGTTGGCATTCAACTTCCGGCTGCTCGAAGCCGGCTGGGATGCCGGCCAGCTGCGTGCCGCGGTCGATGACTCGCTTGCCGCCATGCATTCGGTGGGCGCGCCGACGACGTGGGTACTGGCCAATCACGACCGGCCGCGGCACGTCACCCGGTACGGCGACGGCGAGCTCGGCCGGAAGCGGGCCCGGGCGGCCGCGCTGGTCCAGTTCGCGCTGCCCGGGGTGGCGTTCGTCTACAACGGCGACGAACTCGGGCTGCCGAACGTGGACCTGCCTGACGACGTCCTGCAGGACCCGGTCTGGGAGCGTAGCGGGCACAAGGACCGCGGCCGGGACGGGGAGCGGGTGCCGCTTCCCTGGAGCGGCGAGAAGCCCCCGTACGACTTCACCACCGGCTCGCGGACGTGGCTGCCAATGCCGGACGGCTGGACGGATCTGACAGTCGAGGCCGAGCTGGAGAATCCGGAGTCGATGCTCTCGCTGTACCGCCGGGTGCTGGGCCTACGGCCGAAGTTCGCCAACCCGCCGAAGGACACCCTGGAGTGGTACGGCGCCCCCGAGGGATGCCTCGCGTTCCGGCGGGGCAACGGGCTCATCTGCGCGCTCAACGCCTCGACGACGAACGTGCCGCTGCCGCCGGGAGAGGTCCTGCTCACCAGCGGCCCGCTGATCGACGAGATGCTGCCCCCGGACACGGCGGTCTGGCTGGCCTGAGCTCGCGTCAACCGCCCCGTGGCGATCACCGTGGGCGGACCAGCAGCCCCTGCGAGGTCTGGTGGTACGCCGAGCCGTAGGGCGCCGCGAGCCGCGCCCAACTCCCCTGAACCGACACCGCCACTGTGCCCTCGGCGGTCGCCGCCCGCGTTGAGGAGTCACCGAGAAAGCCCATCCGCCAGGCCGCCGAGAGGACACGGAGCGGGAGCACCACCGACCGGCCGTCGCCGGTGACGGTGAGCGCCCCGTGGTCGAGGAGCGACTCGCTGAGGCCCGCGTTCCCCTGACCTCCGATCGCCTGCAACGTCGTGGCGCCGGCGCGGACAAGTCGGGCGACGACGTCGACCGGCACCTGGTCCAGGCGCTGCCAGGCACTGGTCGCGGGAAGCTGGCCCCGCCAGGCGGCGTCCTGCCGCGCCGGCAGCGCGACCGACTGATCCCCGTCAGCCGCCTCGACCGCCTCCAGCAGCGGAGCCGCGCCGACCGTCGCGTCCGGCGGCGCCTCCGCCGTCCGCGCGGAGCGGCTGACAAGCACCCCGAACGGGAGCCACACGTAGGCCGTGATGGCCCCGCGCCCGGCACCTCGCAGCCGAACCAACGCGGCCGGGTCCAGCCGAACCGCCCGGCCGTGGAACGCCGCCAGGTCGCCGGCGTCGGCCGGGCCAGCGAACCTCAGGACCGCTCCCGTCGCCACACCTACCGCCCGCCGGTTGCCGGCCGCGGCGACCGGGCCGCCGGGGCCGCCGGGCCCGGCCCTGGCGACCGGGCCGGTCGGGTCGGTGGGATCGCCGGCGACCACAGCACCATCGCTGCCGCCCATCCCGGCTCCCTCCCGACCCGACGACGCTGTGATTGGCCTCACGGTGGCTCTCCGACCCGGCGGCCGGCGCGCGCCTCGCGCCGGTCGCCGGGTAGGCGGGCTCAGTCCCGAGTGAGCCGCCGGTAGGTGACCCGATGCGGCCTGGCCGCCTCGCTGCCCATCCGTTCGACCTTGTTGGCCTCGTAGTCAGCGAAGTTGCCCTCGAACCAGAACCAGCGGCCCGGGTCGTCCTCGGTGCCCTCCCAGGCCAGGATGTGCGTGGCCACCCGATCCAGGAACCACCGGTCGTGGGAGATGACCACGGCGCAGCCGGCGAACTCCAGCAGGGCATTCTCCAGCGACTGCAGGGTCTCTACGTCCAGGTCGTTGGTCGGCTCGTCGAGCATCAGGAGGTTGCCGCCCTGCTTGAGGGTGAGCGCCAGGTTCAGCCGGTTCCGCTCGCCGCCGGACAGCACGCCAGCCGGCTTCTGCTGGTCGGGACCCTTGAAACCGAACGCGCTGACATACGCCCGGGACGGCATCTCAGCCTGGCCGACCTTGATGTGGTCGAGATCGTCAGACACGAGCTGCCAGACCGTCTTCCGCGGATCGATGCCGGACCGGGACTGGTCCACATAGGACAGCTGCACGGTCTCGCCGACCCGGAGCACGCCCGAGTCCGGCTTCTCCTCGTCGATCACCATCCGGAAGAGAGTGGTCTTGCCCACACCGTTCGGACCGATCACGCCGACGATGCCACCGCGCGGCAGGGTGAAGGACAGGCCCTCGATGAGCGTCCGGTCGCCGTAGCCCTTCTCCAGGCCGTCCGCCTCGACCACGACCGTGCCCAGCCGCGGCCCCGGCGGAATCTGGATCTCCTCGAAGTCCAGCTTCCGGCCGCGCTCGGCCTCGGCCGCGAGCTCTTCGTACCGCTGGACGCGCGCCTTGTTCTTGGCCTGACGGGCCTTGGGGTTGCTGCGCACCCATTCCAGCTCCTGCTCAAGGATGCGCTTGCGCTTCGCGTCCCGCTGGCCTTCCACCCGCAGCCGCGCCTGCTTGGTCTCCAGGTAGGTCGTGTAGTTGCCCTCGTACGGGTAGGCCCGGCCGCGGTCGAGTTCGAGGATCCACTCGGCCACGTTGTCCAGGAAGTACCGGTCGTGGGTGACCGCGAGGACGGTACCCGGGTACTTCGCGAGGTGCTGCTCGAGCCACTGCACGCTCTCCGCGTCCAAGTGGTTGGTCGGCTCGTCGAGCAGCAGCAGGTCGGGCTGTTCGAGCAGGAGCTGGCACAGCGCTACCCGCCGGCGCTCGCCCCCGGAGAGCGGGGCGACCTCCGCATCGCCGGGCGGGCAGCGCAGTGCGTCCATCGCCATCTCGATCGTGCTGTCGAGCTCCCAGCCGTTGAGATGATCGATCTTCTCCATCAGTTCGCCCTGTTCGGCGAGCAGAGCGTCGAAATCGGCGTCCGGCTCGCCCATGGCCGTGTTGACCTCGTCGAACCGCTTCATCAGGCCACGGGTGCCGGCAACGGCCTTCTCGACGTTGCCGCGCACGTCCGTCGTCTCGTCCAGAGACGGCTCCTGCAGGAGGATGCCGACGCTGTATCCGGGCGACAGCACTGCGTCGCCGTTGGATGGCTGGTCCAAGCCAGCCATGATCTTGAGCACGCTGGATTTGCCGGCGCCGTTCGGGCCAACCACGCCGATCTTCGCGCCGGGCAGGAACGCCAGCGTGACGTCGTCGAGGATGGCTTTGTCGCCGTGCGCCTTGCGTACTTTGCGCATGGTGTAGATGAACTGCGCCATTGCTGTCCGTGGCCTCCGCTGTAGATGTCCTTCCAGTGTGTCAGCAGCGGCGAGCCGGCCGGTAATCCCGGCCCGGCGGCGGCCGTGCACGCCGCGCCGGCGTCACCCGGCCACCGCCACCAGGCCGCCGGCCGGCCGCACGCGGTCCAGCGCCGGGTCATCCACCCCGACGGGCTGGCCGGCCGGTTCGTCCGGCGGAACGTCCACGGAGGGCGACGGTACGGTTTCGGCCAGTCGCGGCGGGTATCCGTCCGCCGGCACGTCGGGCATCTCGGGCACCCCGTGCTCATCGGTGGCGCTGTACGTCGCCGGCACTGCTGACCTGGCGATCCGCTTGAAGGTCGCGGTACCGCGGGCGAGATCCGGGCCGACGGTGAGCGCCTCCAGCTCGTAGGCCGACCGGGTCTGCCCGTCCCGTTCGTACTGGCGGGTGAAGAGCCGGCCGTGCACGACCACCGGGTCACCCTTGTGTAGCGAGGTGACCACGTTGATGCCCAGGGCGCGCCAGCACGCCACGCCGAGGTAAACCGACCCGCCGTCCACCCAACTACCTGCCTCCCGGTCGAACCGGCGCGCGGTGGAGGCGATCCGGAAGTTGGTGACCTCGATGCCGCTCTCCGTGGTGCGCATCCGCGGGTCCTCGACGAGGTTTCCGATGACGGTGACCGTGGTCTCGTACATGGCCAGAGCCCTTCTGTTCAGCGGCATCGCCGCGCCGTGCCGGCCGCGCCGGCCGCCGGCGTCGCGCCGGCGTCGAGTCGCCACGGTGCCCGCCCGGCCGGTCCCGCGGAAGGGCCGAATCCCGTTCTGTGGATAGAGATTCGCCTGTGGATAGCCGTTGGACAACGGGCGCCGGACGGTCCTTAATGAAGCGGTCCCGGCCGCATAACTGTCCACTTGGGACAGTCGAGCGGCCGGGCCGGTCAGCTATGGGAAGGAGAGTCAGTGCACCCCCGACCCGATCGGCACGCGCCGCTGGTGCGCCACCGCCCCCGCGGCGTGCCGGCGGCTGCCACGCAGGAACGGCGGTGCCCACCAGTTCCACCGACCCAGCAGCGTCATCGCGGCGGGCAACAGCACGGCCCGGACGATCGTGGCGTCGAGCAGGATGGCCGCGCCCAGGCCGATGCCGAGCTGTTTGAACTCCATCGTGCTGAGCGTCGCGAAGATCGAGAACACCGCCACCATGACGATCGCCGCGCTGGTCACCGCGCCCGCCGAGGTCGTCAAGCCCTGCCGGACGGCGTCCCGGGTGGGCATCCCGTTGAGCGCGGCCTCCCTGATCCGGCTGACCACGAAGACGTGGTAGTCCATCGACAGTCCAAAAAGGACGACGAACAGGAACATCGGTATCCAGGCGACGATAGCCCCGTTGGACGTGAAGCCCAGGAGCCCTTCCGCCCAGTGGTGCTGGAAGACCAGCACCAGCAGGCCGTAGGCGGCGCCGACCGACAGCAGGTTCAGCACGATCGCGGTGCCGGCGATGACCACCGAGCGGAACGCCCACAGCATCAGGCCGAAGGTCAGTATCAGCACGAAGCCGAACACCCAGGGCAGCCGCGACGACAGGGAGTGGGAGAAGTCGACGGACGCCGCGGTAGACCCGCCGACCGCCATCTCGGCACCGGTCACCCTGCCGACGGTCTCCGGCAGCAGGGTCGTCCGCAACACCGCCAGCGTCGCCTTCGCCTGATCGGTGTTCGCCGATGTTGGGATCGGTACGTCCAGCACCTGTACGCGGTGATCCGCCGACTCGCGGATGTCCGCCGGTTCGCCGGCGGCGAAGCGCGGGTCAGCCTTGGCCCGCCGGTCCAGATCGACCAATGCGGCCCGGACGGCGCCGGCCTGCGACGCCGGGGCCTCCACGGCGACCTCGTGCGACTCGCCATCGCTCGGGTAGGCCGTGGTGAGTCGGTCGAGCGACGCGACGACCGGGATGGACTTGGGCAGGTCCCCGTCGCCGAGCATGCGGGTATGCATACCGACCGCCGGGAAGGCCAGCGCCACGAGCAGGCCGGCGGAGATCACCAACGCCATCCCCGGGCGGCGCAGCACCGGCCGGAGCAGGGCCGGCCACAGCCGCGGCTTCCGGTCGTGCAGAGTGAGGCGGTAGATCAACGGTACCCGCGGCCGGTCCACCCAGCGCCCCAGCTTCGCCAGCACGGCCGGCAGCACGGTGATCGAGCCCACCACGGCGACCGCGACGACGAGCATGGTGCCGATCGCGAGCGAGATAAAGATCGCGCTCTCCGACAGCAGCATTCCGGCCATCGCCACGCCCACGGTCACGCCGGACACCACGACCGCGCGGCCCGACGTCGCCGCCGCGATCTCGACCGCGTCCAGAGTGGACGCTCCGCGGGCCCGTTCCTCCCGCGCCCGCCGGATGTAGAACAGGGAGTAGTCGATGCCGACGGCCATCCCGATCAGCAGGATCACACTCGACATCGCGTCGCTCACCGGCGTCAGGTGCGATACCAGCGCGGACAGGCCGATCGCGGCGGCCACCGACGAGAGGGCGAGCAGCACCGGCACACCGGCGGCGAGGATCGCGCCGAACGCGAGCACGAGGATCGCCAAGGAGATCGGTATGGACAACTTCTCGGCGTGATCGAAGTCATGACCCAGGGTCGCGTCCATGGCTCGTTCGATCGACGCGTCACCGACCTCGTCCACCCGCAGGTCCGGGTACGCCTTCTGCACGGCGGCGGTGGCGTCCAGCAACGGCGTGACACGGTCGGTCATGCCGTCCGTGGGTCCGGCCATCTGCGCCCGGAGCACGACCGCGCGGCCGTCGGTCGACGGCAGCGGCTTGTCCTGCCGGATCACCGCGGGCAGGCCCGCGAAACGGTGCCCGACGTCCGCCAGCGCCGCGTCCGCCCTGCCCCGGTCCAGCGACCCCGACGGAGCCGTGACCAGCACGTTTTCGATGATCTTGGCTGGGAAGTCGCCATGCTGGACGATCCGCTCGGCGTGCCCCCATTCGCCGACGGCCTCGTCGGCATCGGTCTGCTGCCGGGTGCCCGCCACGCCGCCGACGACGGCGCACAGCGCGATGAAGGCGATCCATCCGGCGATCGCTCGCCAGGGATGTTCGGCGCTCCACCGCGCGATCCGGATCACTGCACCGTGCTCGCGCCCTCGTCGCCAGCGTGCCACAGTCGTCTCCCCTCGGCTCGGTCAGCACTTCGATGTCCGGGGACGAGATTGCTGGCGCGGCGGCGCCTCAGTCTGTGGCGCCTCCACCCATCCCGATGCGGGGGTTGCCCCTACCGTCGATCGCGGGGTGCCGGGATGGTCAGCTGCTACAGCACTCCCTACGGTGAGTTCAGCAACGGCCACGAGAACAGGACGGCGGTGTCGATGACGGCGGAGGCAGCGTCCGGCGCTGAGCGCGGTCACCCGCGCCGGCAGCGGGCCGCCGAGACCTGGCTGGCGACGATCCACCTGCTCACCGACCTGCCGATGGGCATCGTGACGTTCGTCCCGATGGTCGTCGGGCTGAGCCTGTCGCTCGGCCTGCTGCCGCTGTTCCTGCTGGGCATCCCGGTCCTGCTGATCACGATGGCGGTTGCCAGCCTCCTGGCCCGGATCGAGCGGGCCCGGTACGCGATCACCCTGGGCGAGCGGATCCCGGATCCGCGCCCGCCGCGGCAGCCGAGGGTGCCCGGCGAAACGTGGCTGCACCGGCTGCACCGGCGGATCGGCGCGCCGCACACCTGGCGCGCGATCTGCTACCTGCTGCTGCTCCTGCCGCTGAGCGTGCTCACCTTCACGCTGGCGGTCCTGCTGTGGTCCGGGCCGCTCGCGCTGCTCACCTTGCCGATCTACAACTGGGCGCTGCCGAACGGTGGAGCCGACTTCGGCTTCGTGACGATCCGCAATGCCCCGGCGACCGTCGGCG